>CACEXM010000005.1 GCA_902563555.1 uncultured Pelagibacteraceae bacterium
GGAAGAGTGAAACCAGCCTCTATGTTGATCAGAACCCTCTAAGTACATTGATGCAGGCCATTTTAGATCTTTTCTTTTTTCTAAGACAAAAGAATGGGTTGAGCCACTATCAAACCATACTTCAACTATATCACTGAGTTTTTCAAAGTCTTGTGCATTATATTTATTACCTAAAAATTTTTGAGGATCATCTGAAAACCAACAATCTGAACCCTCTTTTTCATAAATATTTGCAATATTTTCAAATACCTCATCGTCTATCAAAATTTCATTAGACTTTTTGTTAACAAAAATAGGAAGTGGTACACCCCACACTCTTTGTCTTGAAACACACCAGTCTGGTCTTGTCTCAATCATTGATTTTAATCTTTCTTTACCTTTGCTTGGATAAAAAGTTGTATCATCTATTGCTTTTAAGGCTTTACTTCTAAGCTTATGACTTTCCATGGATATAAACCACTGTGGGGTTGCTCTGTGCACTAAGGGCGCCTTTGATCTCCAAGAATGAGGATAAGAATGAACTAATTCACCATTTGACAAAAGTTTGTTTTGCTCTTTTAATTTTTCAATTACAATTGGATTAGCTTTAAAAATATGTAAACCCTCAAATAAAGAAACATTCTTTGTATATTTTCCGTCATCATCAACTGTCTCAATAGCTTTTATTCCATTGTTTAAACAAAGATTAAAGTCGTCAGGACCGTGACTAGGCGCGCAATGAACGATTCCTGTTCCTTGATCTGTAGTGACGAAACGAGCCTCTAACATCGGAATATCATAGTCATAACCTAAATTAAAAAATGGATGATTACAGATAGTACCTTTTAAATCTTTGCCCTTAAATTTCTTTAAATTTTTGAATTCTTTTATCTGACACTCTTTTAAGACTGAGGATAATAATGCTTCAGCAATAACTATTTTTTTATCTTTAAGATTTCCCTCATCAGTAATTTGAATTATCAAATAGTCTAGGCCCTCATTAAATGCTAAAGCTTTGTTTGCTGGTATAGTCCAAGGAGTGGTTGTCCAAATTACAATATTGCAATCTTTTAGTTCCTTAATTTTTGATGACTTAACCGGGAAACATGCATAGATCGTGTCAGATTTGTGATCTTGATATTCAACTTCAGCGTCAGCTAAAGCAGTTTTTTCAACCGTTGACCATAGAACTGGTTTGAATCCCCTATAAAGACTACCCTCTTTTAAAAATTTTCCTAATTCTCTAACAATTTGTGCTTCCGCGTCATAACTCATTGTTGAATAATAATTTTCCCAATCTCCAACAACACCCAATCTTTTAAATTGGTCTTTATGAACTTCAATCCATTTTTCTGCAAACGTTCGGCATTCTTTTCTAAATTCTACAATCGGAACATCATTTTTATTCTTTTTATTTTTTTTATATTGTTCTTCAATTTTCCACTCAATAGGTAAACCATGACAATCCCAACCAGGCACATACACAGAGTCTTTACCATCCATTTGATGAAACTTTACAATAATATCCTTTAGTATTTTGTTCAGAGCAGTGCCCATATGTATATTTCCATTTGCATATGGAGGACCATCGTGAAGAACAAACTTTTCTTTTCCTTTTCTTGAGTTTCTCAATTCTTTATAAAGATCAATTTTTTTCCAAAGTTCCAATATTTCTGGCTCTCTTATCGGTAAATTTGCCTTCATTGAAAAAGCTGTTTTAGGTAAATTAATTTGACTTTTGCTCATTTTATTTTTTTTGCAATTAAAAGATCGACATTAATTTGTTTCTTCAATTGTTCTACATTTTTGAATTTTTTTTCTTTTCTTATAAATTTTAAGAATTCAACTCTTAAATACTTATTATATAAATTTCCAGAAAAATTAAATAGATGAACCTCTAATAGTACTTTCTTTCCATTAAATGTAGGTCGATATCCTAAATTTGCTATACCTGTGATATAATTTGATCTATTCATTTTTCTGACCTTAACACCATAAACACCAGGTTTAGCCAAAACATAATCTTTGATATCGATGTTAGCTGTTGGAAAACCAATCTTTTTTCCTAGCTGTTTGCCTTTTTGAACTTTTCCATCAATTGACCAATTTCTTTTTAAAAGTTTGTTTGCATCCTTAAGTTTTCCATTTTGTAAATATTTTCTTATCAGAGAAGATGAGACAATTTTTTTTTTAATTATTAAAGGTTGTGGTTTAATAATTTTATAATTACATAATTTCTCGTGATTAATTAATTTTTTTACATTTCCTTCTCTTTTGTTTCCAAATCTAAAATTATTACTCACAAAAATAAATTTAGGACTAAGTTTCCTACTCAAAGTTTCTTTAATAAATGAAATTGATTTTGTTTTTGAAAATTTACGATTAAATTTCTTAGTAATAACAAAATCAACATTAAACTTACTTAAATTTTCAATTTTTTGATTTAAATTAGATAATCTAAAATTTTTTAAATTGGAGTTAAAAAACATTTTTGGCATTGGCTCAAAAGTTAAAACACCAATCTTTGAAGAATATTTTTTTTTATATTTTTTTGCTAATCTAAATAATTTTTGATGTCCAAGATGAAGTCCATCAAAATTACCAATTAAAATAATTGAATTTTTATGACTCTTTTTAATATTAAAACTATTATATAATTTCATTTTTACCATTTTAACTCTGATTGTATATAGTTACAGATTGTTTCATAAGATTTCGCAGTTGCTTCAATTCCTTTTTCTTTGATTTCATTTTTATGAATACCATTTGAAATAATTAATGAGTCAAAATTTAAAAGATTTGCACCTTTAATATCAGTATTTAAATTATCACCAACAGAAAGAATCTTTTTACCTTTGTTATCAATTGATAAATTATAAATCTCAGGATATGGCTTACCAAAATATACTACCTTGCCACCCATTTTTTCAAAAACCATAGCGACCGATCCTGCGCAAAGCTCTCTTTTATCACCTCTATCCACAATTAAGTCAGGATTAGTACAAACCATCTCTTTATCTAAATTTTTTTCAAATAAATCTTTATAATAATTCAAATCTTTATCAAATTGTTCAAATAACCCTGTACACAATATGTACTCTCCATCATCAATTTTATTTGACTTCATTTTTGAAAAGTCATTAAACAAATCAAAATCACGTGGTGGTCCAACATGAAAAAATTTTTGGGTAGATAAATTTTTTTTGAGATAATTTAATGATGCTTGGCCAGATGTAAAAACACGGTCTCTAATTTCTTTTTCCATGCCCATTTTTTCTAAAAAGGATTTAACGACATCATTAGGTCTTGGAGCATTAGTAAGTAGAATGTATTCTTTGCCTTTTTTTGTGATTTCTTTTAAAACGTTGACTGCTTCTTTGTGAAGATTTATTCCATTATGAATAACACCCCATAAATCTATATAAAAAAGCTGATAATCATCAACGATGGAGCAGAAACCATCTTTGTCTAAATTTTTAGTCATCAAAATAATCTATAACCCAAAAAATCCACAATTTCCTACCTTTTTTAAAAAACTAAATATCAAGTATATCTTGAAAAAGTATTGCCAATATCTATATGAACTCCATATTTATATAGGAGAATATATGAAATTTAGACCGTTACATGACAGAGTTTTAATAGAAGTTTTAGATAGCAGCGAAAAAACTGCTGGAGGAATAATCATACCAGATACTGCACAAGAGAAGCCTCAAGAAGGAAAAGTTGTTGCCGTTGGTGGTGGTGCAAAAACTGAAGATGGAAAAAAAATTCCAATGGATGTTAAAGTTGGAGACAAAGTTTTATTTGGCAAATGGTCAGGAACTGAAGTCAAAATTGATGGTAAAGAATACAGCATAATGAAAGAGTCAGACATTATGGGTATTTCAAGTAAATAATATAAGTTAAAGGAGAAAGTATAATGGCAAAAGTTGTTAAATTTGACGCTGAAGCAAGATCAGCAATGATAAGAGGAGTAAATATCTTAGCTGATACTGTTAAGGTAACGTTGGGTCCTAAGGGCAGAAACGTTGTGATGGACAAATCTTATGGTGCTCCAAGAATTACCAAAGATGGTGTTTCAGTTGCAAAAGAAATTGACCTTGAAGATAAGTTCGAAAATATGGGTGCTCAAATGGTAAAGGAAGTTGCTAGCAAGACAAATGACGAAGCTGGGGACGGAACAACAACTGCAACTATTTTAGCTCAAGCGATCGTTAAAGAAGGTGTAAAATATGTTACAGCTGGAATGAACCCAATGGATGTAAAAAGAGGTATTGATGCAGCAGTAGATGTTGTCAAACAAAACTTAGTTTCTTCAGCAAAAAAAGTGAAAGATAGTGATGAAATTGCACAAGTAGGAACTATTTCTGCAAATGGCGATAAAGAAATCGGGAGTATGATTTCGAAAGCAATGCAAAAAGTTGGTAATGAAGGTGTTATTACAGTTGAAGAAAATAAAGGGATTGAAACAGAACTTGATGTTGTTGAAGGTATGCAGTTTGATAGAGGATATTTATCACCATACTTTATTACGAATAGTGATAAAATGACGACAGAGTTAGATAATCCTTTTATTCTATTACATGAAAAAAAACTAACAAATCTTCAACCAATGGTTCCACTTTTAGAAGCAGTGGTACAAGCTGGTAGACCATTAATGATCATATCTGAAGATGTTGAAGGTGAAGCTTTAGCAACTTTAGTTGTTAACAAATTAAGAGGTGGTTTAAAAGTAGTTGCTGTAAAAGCTCCGGGTTTTGGAGACAGAAGAAAAGCTATGCTTGAAGATATTGCAATTTTAACTGGTGGAAGTGTAATTTCTGAAGATTTAGGAATTAAACTTGAGAACGTTAAATTAGATGATCTTGGTTCATGTAAAAAAGTTAAAGTTGATAAAGATAATAGTACTATCGTAAATGGTAGTGGTAAAAAATCTGATATCGAAGCTAGATGTTCTTCAATCAAACAACAAATCGAAGAAACAACTTCTGATTACGACAAAGAAAAACTTCAAGAAAGATTAGCTAAACTAGCTGGTGGTGTTGCTGTAATTAAAGTTGGTGGTGCTACAGAAGTTGAGGTTAAAGAAAGAAAAGATAGAGTTGAAGATGCACTTAATGCAACAAGAGCTGCAGTTGAAGAGGGTATTGTAACAGGCGGTGGATGTGCTTTGTTATATGCTGCTCAAGATCTTGAAAAAGTAAAAGCCAAAGGCGAAGATCAAAAAGCTGGCGTTGATTTAGTTAGAAGAGCATTAGAAGCTCCTATTAGACAAATTACTAAAAATGCTGGAGTAGATGGTTCAGTTGTTGTTGGTAAATTGTTAGAACAAAATAAAAAAACTCATGGCTATGATGCACAAAATGAGGAATATTGTGACATGTTTGCTAAAGGCATTATTGATCCAGTTAAAGTAGTTAGAACTGCGCTTCAAGACGCAGCTTCAATTTCTGGATTACTAGTAACAACAGAGGCAATGATAGCTGATAAACCAGAAGAAAAAGACGCTGCTCCTGCTGGAATGCCTGGTGGAATGGGTGGCATGGGTGGTATGGGAGGAATGGGCGGCATGGGTATGTAATCCCACCACACTCTTTAAAAAAATTTAAAAACGCCAGAGAAAACAACCACTCTGGCGTTTTTTTTATTTCTAATTTACAATAAAGCAACAATGTAAATTCAATGTAGTCATCTTCGCTGTTTTACTCTGATTTTACAAAAGGAAAAATTAAACAACATAAATTAAAAGTGAATTACACAATTAACAAACATATAACTGATAGACGTTAAGTCATCGCTGATAAAGATATTAGAAAAATGTCAAATATAGTTGAAAACTTAATTGGACGATATGTTGAGAGTAGAGTGTGAGATTGGTAATAAAAAAATTTATTTTATAAAATTAATTACATCAAAATTTCAATTATTTCTTTTAAAAATTTCATTAACAGTTTCATTTGATTTCAATTTATAATTTTTATCACTTAGCAATCTGCAATTTAGAGATGCTACCTTTTTAAAGTTATTTCCCTCCATAATATTATTAATAAATTCATACTGTTTCACATAAGTGGGGTTCATCTCTATCGAAAGTTCTTTTAAATTTTTATTTTTAAGTAAATTTTTCGCTCCTTTTAAGATAAGATGTTCAATGCCATCCACATCTATTTTGATATAATTAGGAACTGTAAGAATTTGGTTTAGAATTAGATTGTCAATACTAGTACCAAATAAATTATATTTATTCTTAATTTGATTTTCTTTTACAATTTCTCCACGATAATCAATATCACTATTAAAATTTGAAATCGAACCACCCTCTGAAAATCTTGTTTCATTAAAATATGAAATAATATTTTCTTTATCTGATAATGCTAATGGAAAAATACTTATTTTATTTTCAAGATTATTAATAGAAATATTTCTACTTAAAGTTCTCGTATTGGAAGTAGATGGTTCAAAGGAAATAATTTCGATATCTTTAAATATAACAGCGGCATAAATAGAATATAAACCAATATTAGCACCTATATCCCAAAAAACTATGTTTTTAGAATTATTTGGTTGAAAACTATCAATCCAATTTAATGTTTCCGGTTCTTTTGTGTATAAAGATTGAACTCTTCCAAATGTTTGTCGAGAGGGACAGAAAAAAATTATTTTTTTATTATGTATTATTTTTTCATAATATTGCCTGCTTTCAATTTCTTCGTGAATTGAAGGAAGAAATTGATATCTGTTGAAGATTTTTCTAAAAATTAAATCAATAAAAATTAAAAACCTTGAAACTAAAAAAAAAAAAATTTTATAAAAGTATTTTATCATTAAATAATTACATACCACAGAAATATCAAAAAAAAAAAACAATTAAATATCAAAAAATTTCAGTTAAAGTTCTAATTACAGATATTGTGTCTTATAATCTCTTCATTTGGTAGAATTGTACTTTCTCTTTTAAGATATTAAAAACATAAGATTGAGTAAATTTCCAACGCAATTTGTAGAATAGGTGTACACAAAAAGAAGGGGTAAAGATAGAATGCGTTAGCATTATATCACTACATTAAATATCAATTATTCAATGTAGTGATCCTCTGAAAGTTGGACAAGTTTGAGGTTAGATTTCTCGTAGTTACAATGTAGTGATTTAAATAATGGTGTGTTTAGTATACTTTTGATTTGAGGAATGCGAATATAACCCAATAACTCCTAATCAAAATTTTAAAAGACAGTTTTTACTGCCCTTTTTTTCTTTTAAAAAATTTGTAATATTGAACTATTATTATGTCGAAAAGGTATAGTGGAAAATCATTTAAAGACTCTAGTATTAAGAAAAAACCCAAATTAAGTTTTAAAGAAAAAAGAAAACTAAAACGCGAAAAGCGAAAAAAGGCAAATTAAAAAGAGAGCACTTAATTTTTTCAAGCCTAGTGTAGTTTTTTTTGAGTTTTCAAAAGTGTTTAAATATGTATAAGAACCCAGATTTATGAATAATACTATAAGGAACATCACCATAATTGCCCATGTTGATCATGGTAAAACGACACTAATTGATAATCTAATGAAACAAAGTGGTTCATTTAGAGAAAATGAAGTTATTGATGAAAGGCTGATGGATTCTGGAGAATTAGAAAAAGAGAGAGGAATTACAATATTAGCTAAACCTGCCTCAATTAATTGGAAGGATTCTAGAATAAATATAATAGATACGCCTGGCCACAGAGATTTTGCTGCTGAAGTTGAAAGAGTGCTTAGTATGGCTGATGGGGCTTTATTACTAATAGACTCTGCTGAGGGTGTAATGCCTCAAACAAAATTCGTTTTAGCAAAAGCATTGAAACAAGGCTTAAAGCCAATCGTTGTCATAAATAAATTAGATAAATCAGATCAAAGAGCTAACGAAGTTCTAGATGAAACGTTCGACTTATTTGTAAGTTTAGATGCTAATGAAGAACAACTAGATTTCCCAGTTTTGTATGCCAGCGGAAGATCTGGATGGGCTGATTTTGAAGTTGATGGTCCAAGAGAGAATCTTAATCCACTTTTAGATAAAATAATAGACCATGTTAAACCAGCTGAATTAGATAAATCAAAACCTTTTGCTATGCTTTCTACACTTCTTTACGCTGATAGTTTCTTAGGAAGAAGTTTAGTTGGTAGAATTTCACAAGGAACTGCAAAAGCTAATCAAGCAATAAAGGCAATCAACTTAAATGGAGAGAAAGTTGATGAAGGTAGATTAACTAAAATTTTTAGATACGAAGGTACCAAAAAGGTTCCAATTGAAGTTGGTGAAGCTGGAGATATTGTAGTTGTTGCCGGTTTAGAAAAAGCTAACGTTGCAGATACTATTTGTGATCTTGAAGTTAACGATCCAATAAAAGCTACTCCAATAGATCCTCCAACTATGTCAATTACAATTACTGTAAATACATCACCTTTAGCTGGCACAGAAGGTAAAAAACTTACAAGCACACAAATTAGAGATCGATTAGTTCAAGAGGCACAAAATAACGTTGGAATTACATTTACTGAAAATGAGGGAAATGACTCTTTTGTGGTTAGTGGACGTGGTGAATTAATGTTGGAAATTTTGCTTACTCAAATGAGGAGAGAAGGTTTTGAAATGACAGTGAGCCCTCCAAAAGTTCTTTATAAAAAAGATGAAAATGGAAACAAACTTGAGCCAATAGAAGAAATTACAATGGATCTTGATGAAGAGCATTCATCAAAAATAATTGATTCAATGAATAGAAGAAAAGGTAAATTAATAGAATTAAAAGATACTGGTAAAAATAAAAAGAGGCTTATATTTCATGCACCAACAAGGGGTTTGATGGGATATACAAGTAGATTTTTAACGCTGACAAAAGGAAACGGTGTCATCAATAGAATTTTTCATGAATATGGTCCATTTGAAGGTGAAATGGAGGGCAGAAGAAATGGTGCTCTAATTTCTATGGAACAAGGAAAGGCAGTTGCTTTTGCAATCTTTAATTTACAGGCAAGAGGAGAAATGTTTGTAACTCATAACGATCCTGTTTATCCAGGAATGATTGTGGGACTATCACCTAAGCCAGGAGATATGATTATTAATGTCATGAAGGGAAAAAAATTAACCAATATGAGAACGCAGGGTACTGATGAAAATGTTGTCTTAACTCCTGTAAGAAAAATGTCGATTGCTGAACAATTAAGTATGTTAAATACAGATGAAGCTTTAGAAATTACTCCAGAGTCTTGTAGATTAAGAAAAGCTATTCTTGATCCTCATGAAAGAAAGAGAAGTGAAAAATCAGGCGCTGCTGCCTAATCAAAAATTTTATCAACTAAAAATAAACCTAGAGCAACGCACGGACCAATACCAAAAGCGAATAAAAGAGTTCCAACCCCTACTGTTCCACCTAAATACCAACCAATACTTACAACAGAAATTTCTAAAAAAGCTCTAACGGCTGCCACTGGTAAGTTAGTTACTTTTTGTAAACCAATCATTAATCCATCTCTTGGTCCTGCACCAAGATTAGAAACTAAATAAATGCCCCCACCTATTCCAACCATCATTACAGAAATTACTGCTAGGATTAATTGATTAAGATAATTAGACGGGGTTGGTACAAACTTAATACAAAGATCAATCATAAAGGCTATAATTAATGCATTAAATATTGTGCCCATTCCTGGTTTTTGGCTGAGAGGTATCCACAAAATTAAGACAGCAATACTTATTAAAAGAGTAATTGTTCCAATACTTAAATTAACATTTAAAGAAATACCTTGAGCTAAAACACTCCATGGAGAAGCACCCGTAAAAGAAACAATTAATAAACCTTCGCCAAGACCAAATAAAGTCAGACCAAAACATAAAAAAAAGAAAGTGGAAAATTTTGGTTTAAAATTATATGGCCTATTAGAACTCCAATTAACTTTAGGTATTTTCTTTATTTTTAGAAACATTTTAATAAATTATTTCTATTATAGATAAAGTCCACTAATGTAATTGCTAAATGAGAAAATTTATAGCCATTTTGTTTATTATAATTTTTCCAGTTATTTCTATGGCACATATGGGTCACTACAATAAATATAACAAAATTGAAATGGAGATTTTTAGAAATGGTGAACTAATTGGATACAATTATTATTTTTTTGAGAGAAATGGTGAAGAAACTATAATTACAAATCAATTTAAATTTTCTGTTGATCTATTGGGAGCTACAATTTTTAAGGTTGAATCCTATGGTGAAGAGAAATATATAAAAGATCATTTAATATCATATGATTCTAGAACTCTTCAAAATGAAAAAGAAAAATTTGTAAATTTAAAATTAAATAAAGATAGTAAAAAGTTTGATATTAAAGGCTCCTCATTCAATGGGGAAGCAACCATTGATAATGTTATTGGAAATTGGTGGAATCATAAAATTTTACAAGCAGAATCTCAAATAAGTCCAATATCAGGGAGTATTAAAGAACAGGTTGTTACTTTTGTAGGAAAAGAAAAAATAGAGCTTTATGGAAAAATTTATGATGTTGATCATTTTACACTTAAATCTAAAGATATGAATATTCCAAAAGATAAACGATTAGACTTTGACATTTGGTATGATCAAAAAAATTTAAGAATTTTAAAAGTGTCTTACTCAAGAATGGGAAATTGGGAATACAGATTGAAAAGCTTTGAATAATTTATCTTGAAATTTTTTTATATAAGTCCTGTGCACTTATCCATCCCGACTCCAGTCTTGGTCCGACAAACCAATCAGCACAAACACCTATTTTTTTCTTTGGATCCCAAAAACTTTTAATTTTGAAAGGTTTTGAATTCGAAGAGTATTTCCAGCCATGATTAAGAGAGAAATTGATTTTTGTTTTTTTAATATTTGAAAGTTGAAAGAACTTATCGATCATAATTTTTGAATTCTTTTTCTTATTATTTTTATTTTGATTAATATTTTTATTTGCCCACTTGAATGTACTTTGTAGAGTCCATAAATCATATTTTGATTTAAATCTTTTTTTTGAATTTTCATTACCAGCCCAGCCAAGAATTGAGTCTTCGAAAAGGTAGCTGCTACTAGATTTTTTGTTTTTTTTTATAGCAATCATGGTAGTTATATTTGCATCCATTTTTATTGATTTTTTTACAAAAGAATTATTTATAAATTTTTTAGAAAGTTTTTTTAATTGTGGAAATGGACAGGTCAAAATAATACTTTTAAAAGATCTCAATTTTCCATCAGCAAATGATAAGTGCCAAAGTTTGTTTTTATAATGAATTTTTTTTAATTCACTTTGATAGTTGCACTTAATTTTTTTTAATAAATACTTGCTAATATCATTGTTTCCATTTTTACCTATAATTTTAAGATGTTTTTTATCTTCTTTTTTTTTGGAGTTAAGAAAAATGTGTTTACCACCCCAAACCTTTAAAATTTTTTTTTTAATTAAATGTTTAGTAAACTTTTTAAATTCTGGAGTTTTTGGTGAAAAGTACTGAGTACCATGATCAAAGCCTATATTGCCTCTTATTCTTTTGAAAGATGCACGACCTCCTGGACCTCTCGCTTTATCAAATAGGATTACTGTATTTTTTTTATTAAGAAGATTAGCAATTGTAGCTCCAGAAATACCTGAACCGATTACGCAGAATTCACTCATTTACCAGCAACAACCATTCCCTCAATCATCATGGTTGGTGAATTAGTTGCATATTTGAACTCTAAATCATTTGCCAGGGTAATATGCTGAAACATGTCTTTAAAATTGCCTGCAATGGTAATTTCGTTTATAGGATACTTAAACTCCCCGTTTTCCACTAAAAACCCTGTCGCACCAACAGAATAATCACCGGTTACTATATTACTTCCGTGACCTATAGTTTCTGTAATATAGAGACTTTTTGATTTTGAATTCAACAAATCTTTAAAACTTATGTTTCCATTTTCAAAATAGAGATTACTTGTCCCTCCGAATCTTCCATTTGATTTTAGGTTAAGTTTTTTTCCATTATAAGTATCAATCAAATAATGTTTTAAGACTCCTTGTTCAACTAATTTAAGGGTATCAGTTTTAACCCCCTCTTTATCAAAATTTCTTGAACCCAAACCTTTAAGTATGTCTGGTTTATCTAAGATATTAATTGAGTCGGAAAATATTTTTTGGTTAACTTTATCTTTTAAAAAAGAGGTCCCTCTTGATATCGCTGATGATGAAATCGCACTTGCAAAAGTACTTAATATTCCCTTGGCTATTCTTTTATCAAAAATTATAGCAATTTTTTCGCTACCTATTTTTTTAGGGCTTAATTTTCTAATGGTTTGATCAGCAACTTTTTTGCCTAATTCTCCTGCATCGTCCAAGTCTTTAAAAAAACATTTGCTAGAATAATCATAATCTCTTTCCATGCTTTTTTCATCTTTTGCGACTGTAACGCTTGAAGCTGTAAATGAGGATGTTTTGTAACCAGCACAAAAACCTTCAGTATTAGCTAAAATAAAATTTGATTTATTTTGAGTAAAACTAGATTCAGTATTAACAATTTTTTTATCAATAGAGGCAGCAAATTCTAATTTTTTCAAATAATCTATTTTTTGCTCATTTTCTATATGAGTATCATCATAGAGATTTAAATCTTTAACTTCTTTAGCTAACAAATCTTTATCTGGTAATGAATTGAATTCATCTTCAGGAGTATTTTTTGTTGTCTCAACACATTTTTCAATCAAAATGTTTAGATTATCATCAAGTAAATTAGAGGAAGATATTGATGATTTTTTTTTTCCAATGTAGGTGGTAATGCTTATTCCAAGATCATCTGACCTATTAGACTCATCTAGTTTTTTATTTCTAAAATTAACAGTTTCAGATACAGAGTTGTTAACGATCACACTAGACCCAGTTGCACCTAATTTCTTGGCTAAACCTAGACAATAAGATGCCTTTTTTTCTAAAAACTCTTGATCTTTGACCATTTAAAGTTTTGTGCCGCCAACAGTCATCTTATTAATTAGAATAGATGGTTGAGCAACACCAACAGGAACACCTTGGCCAGCTTTTCCACATGTTCCAATTCCCGGATCCATCATCATATCATTACCTACCATAGAAACTTCTTTTAAACTCGAAGGACCATCTCCGATAAGAGTTGCACCTTTTATTGGAGATCCAATTTTGCCATTAACAATCTCATAAGCTTCGGTGCAATTAAATACAAATTTCCCAGAGGTGATGTCAACTTGTCCGCCACCAAAACTTACTGCAAATATACCTTTGTCTACAGCTTTAATCATCTCATCTTGGGTCTGATTACCACTTAGCATCATCGTGTTTCTCATTCTTGGGAGGACGATATGTCTATAATTTTCTCTTCTTCCGCTACCAGTAGATCTTGTTTTCATCAAACGTGCATTGAGACGATCTTGCATAAAGTTTTTTAAAATTCCATTCTCAATTAAAACTGTTTTTTCTGTTGGTGTACCTTCATCATCAATAGTAAGACTACCCCTCCTGTTGTCGATGGTACCATCATCAACTATCGTAACTCCTTCACTAGCAACTTTTTGGCCCATTAAATTATGAAAAGCAGAAGTTTTCTTTCTATTAAAATCTCCCTCTAAACCATGACCAACAGCCTCATGAATTAATATTGCTGGCCAACCAGGTCCTAGTACAACTTTCATTTCACCAGCTGGTGCAGGTTTACTCTCTAAATTTACTGAAGCTATTCTCAAAGCCTCATCACAAACACTTTTCCAATTTTCATCTTTTAAATAAAAATCGTAGGATTGTCTTCCTCCAACACCATACACACCTGACTCTTTCCTTCCATTTTTCTCAAGCATGACTGATACATTGAATCTTATTAAAGGACGGACATCAGTTAAAGACTCTCCGCCAGATCTAATTATTTCAACTGATTTTTGTTCACCTAAAAAATTGGCTGTGACCTGTTTAATGTTATTATCTTTAGAGCGTAAGTAGTTATTTACTTCATTAAGTATTTTAATCTTTTCATTAAGGGATTTTTGTTCAATAGGATTTATATTATCATAATACTTTTTATTAGATTTAGGAATTTCATGATTATAAGTGCCTTTAACAGATTTTAACGTTGATTTTAAATTTTCTGAAGATTGCCTTAATGAATTTTTTGATATTTCATTAGAGTGAGAATATGCAACTATTTCATCAGAGATAGCTCTAAATCCAAAACCTAAATCAGAATTATAACTCGAGTTTTTAATTTTATTATCATCTAATAATAATGTCTCTGATTTTGTATTTTCTAGATATAGTTCTCCATCATCACACTTACTAAGTGTATCTGATACAATGTTTTCTGCTTCTGATCTAGATATGTCAGATTTTTCAAAAAAATTATTCATAGAAAGCATTATTTAGAAGTTTTATCTACTATTTTCAATATGAGTATTTTACGCATATACATTATTTGAATAAATAGTAATAAATCTACTTATATGAAAGTTTATTTTAATAATTCATGCAAAATCTGCAAAGCTGAAATTGATTTATATAAAAAAGAGAAGATTCAAGAAATCGATTGGATTGATATTACGGGTAATGAGATAGCTGAAAAAGAGACCTCTAAAAGTAATAAAGAACTTTTGCGAAGGCTACATGTTAAAGAAGATGAAAAAATTTTAAAAGGAGCTGAAGCTTTTCTAGCTGTGTGGAAAAAAATTCCCAAATATAATTTTTTATACAAGTTTTTTAAACTACCAATAATTTTTACGTTATTTTCTTTTTTTTATGAAATAGTTGCATTCTTCTTATATCTAAAAAATAAAAAACAATTAAAAAACTAACTAAAAAAAAACAGTAAAATTTCACTCAACAAAGACATAGAAGTTATAAACATAATGAGAACTATTGAATACATTAATAAAATAATCTTATTTTTTTTTCTTCTTAACCTTACAAAATCTTTATCATCTAAATCGGAGATATCTCTTTCACCTAAAACAGGGTAATCATAAGTAAATCGCCAAGTACTGTCGCCAAGTCTCGGATCTAATTTGTTGTAATAGATAATCCATGCCAATACATACTTTAAAATTAAAAAAAGCATTATCATAATGATTGATCCAAAAAACATATTAAAGTTCTACCTTGTTATTTAGAAAAAATTAATTGTTATTTTGTGATCTTTTGCTAGCAATTAATTGTGTCAAAGCGTCCACCATTGTGTCTGAGGCTTTAAAAATATCAATATTTTTAAATTCATATGAATGATTTTTTTCAGGATTTGTTTTATCCTCTATTACTATTCCTTCATCGGGTGAATTATTTTTAATGTAAATTAATAATAACCAATCTTCATCTTCAGCTTCATCCCATTTTATAAAAATCTCACCGGTTTCAAATCTTCTGTCTATACACCGCAAAATCGACATATCTCTTGTAATGTGTCTTTTGTTCAATTGAAATACTAGACTGCTTGCACTTCTATAAAAACTTTCTAAGGCAAACTCAACTTTTTGTCTCGCTAAAGTATATTCTTTTTCCTTAATTAGTAACGTTTCTCTGTCTTCGTTACCTTGTAATTTAACACCAAGGGCTTCTACTCTCTCCTTGATCTTTTGGTCTCTAATAACTCGGTATTTTTCTTTAAGTTTATCAATCCTTTCTTGTAACCCTTGATAATCCTCTCTCTTCTCTTTAAGCGCTATTTTCTCAAGTTTTTCTAATTCTTTTACTTCTCTTATTCTAAACTTTTCAATTTGACGCTCTAGCTGAAGTTGCTTTAAAAATTGTTTTTGTTTTTCGGCTTGTTCTCTTCTTAAAATTGCTTGTTCTTTTCTTAAAAATAATTTTATATCTTTATTTCTTTGCTTTTCTAACCTTGCTTCCTCCTTTAAGGCCTTCTCTTTTAGTCGAGTTTTTTCAAGCACCTCTTCTTGTTTTGCTTTTTGTAGCTCAATTTTCTCAATTCTCTCTTTTTCAATTTGTTCTATCTTAATTCTTCTTTTTTCCTCTTTTTTAATTACTTTGTAATTTGAAATTGTTTCGGAAATTTTATCAAAAAAACTTTGGATGTATCTTTCAGGGTTTAAATTAATTTTAAAATCAAAGTTTGATTTAATCGATAATTGGAATTTTACAATTTTTGAAATTAAACTTTGATTTTTAGTTTTAGGTATATAGTTTTTATTTTTTTTAAGATTTATATTTTTTCTCTTTTTTTTCTTTTTTTTGTTTTTCCTCTTTTTCCTTGAAATAATTATCTTTTTCCTAACTTTTTTGATATTTTTCAGTTTAGTTTTTTTTCTTTTTACTCTCTTTTTTCTCTTTGATTTTTTGTTTTTTTTTTTCATTTTAAAGGAGGTAAGATTCTATCAATAATTTATTGATAAATATAGTCCCTAGTGACCGGAGTAGATCCATAATTTTTTGTAAGTTGAAATTGATATACAACTTGATCACCCCACTTGAAAGCCATCTCACACCCCGCAAGATAAAACTCCCACATTCGAAAAAATTTCTCATCAAACATTTTAATAATTTTTTCTCTATTTCTTATGCAATTTTCTTTCCAGTGTCTTAAAGTGTGTGAATAATGTAATCTCAAAACTTCGATATCTGTAACAACTAGACCTGCTTGCTCTATGGGTGTTGTGACCTCACTTAAACTTGGTGTATAACCACCTGGAAAAATATACTTGGTTATCCATGGATGAGGATCCCTGGGTGGATTTACTGATCCTATGGTATGTATTAATGAAACTCCATTGTCATTTAATAAATTTTGAATTTGTCTAAAAAATTTTTTATAAAATTTACGTCCCACGTGTTCAAACATTCCGACACTTACAATTCTATCAAATTTTTCCTTAAGCTCTCTATAGTCAATCAATCTAAACTTCACCTGATTTTCTAAATTTTGTTCAGCTGCTTTTCTTTTGCAGTAATAAAGTTGGTTTTCTGATAACGTAATCCCTGTTACTTCACATTTTGAATTCTTTGCAATATCAATTGCTAACGACCCCCACCCACAACCAATATCTAAAACTTTTTGGTCTGGCTTTAAATTCAATTTTTTTATTATATGTTGAATTTTATTATTTTGTGCTGTTTCAAGACTATCGTTTTCATTACGAAAGTAACCACATGAATATTGTCTTTTAGGATCTAAAAATAGATCATATAAGTCGTCAGATATGTCATAATGATGGGAAACATTCATTTTAGATTTTTTAATAAAATTAAAATTTGTTAAATATCTATACGAGCCTCTAATTCTATTCATAATATAACTAAATAAATTAACTTCTCCTCTTCCAATATTCTTCAAAGCAAGATCTAAAAAATCTGTGATAGTGCCGTTCTCAATAATTATTTCACCATTAGTATAAGCCTCACCAAAATACAGATCTGGATGAAGTAATAATTTATAATGAAGTTTTTTATTTAAGATTCTTAATTTAATAGGATCATTACCTGGTTTTCCTATGATATAGTCTCTATAATTTGCATCAGTAAGAATAAAACCACCATCTTTAAAAACATTGTTTAGAAATCTAGCAAGTTGCATGTTAGGCCGCCAGTAAAGATTTAATTTTAAAATTTAAATTTTTAAGATTTTCAAATAATTCTTTCTCATTCTCTTTGGTTAAAAGAGTTAGTGGAGGTAATACATTTTTAAATATGTCATTTTCTTTTGCACAATATGAATGCAAGCCAGAAATAAGATTATATTTATCAAAAGCAGACCTAACATTAATCAATTTTTCATTCTCAGTTTGAGTTTTTTTTGAAATGAAGTCATCATAAACTTTCCTGGATAACTCTGCAGTAACATTACATGTAGCTGTGATTATTCCTGAACAACCTATTTCTAAACCTTCAACAAGCTTGGTTTCTGATCCAGGAAGAATTGAAAAATCTTTTAATCTTAAATTTTTATAAATATTGTAAGAACTATCTTTTATACCAATTATTTGTTCAGGAAATTTTTTGACTAGCTCTTGCACACATTCTAAACTAAATTTATAACCACATAACTTTTCAAAATTATAAAGTATAATCCTTGAATTCGGAGCCGCCTCTACAATTTTTGAGTAAAAAGTAATTACTTCCTTATCACTATATTTATAATATGCAGGTGGCATAATTAAGAAATTTTCAAAATTTAAAGATAATGCTATTTTAATATAGTTTATTGTTTCACTTAAAGAATTGAGCCCATTACCTATTATAAACCTATTTTTGTATTTACTTTTTGATAAATTATTTAAAAGCTTAATTTTTTCTGAGATCGAGATCAATTGTGCTTGTCCAGTGCTCCCAAATATTGCAACACCATGACATCCTTTGTCTATAATGTTTTCAGCATGTAGAATTGTTTTTTCTATGTTGAGGCTTAAATCTTTATTAAAGATTGACATTCCTGCAGCATATATTCCATTTATTTTAGACATATATTTTTACTTGTAAGTATAATAGAAAAATCACATTTATGAAAACAGGAATTTTTTTAAGCTATAAGGGTTTAGGAGCTAATTTGTTACATCTTAGTTACTGTCATCAGATTGCAAAAAAATTTGGTAAAGTTGAACTGATCACATTATGTCCAAATCTAAATAGAGTTTTGATAGACGACCCCTTAATTAAAAGTGTAAATTATTTAGATAAATTTCATAGAAACTTTTTTGATATAATAAACTTATCAGTCTTTATAAAGAAATTTAATTTTGAAAATATCTTTATTTTTTACCCAAGTATAAGACATTATCTAGCTTGTAAAATTGCTGGTATAAAAAATATTTATCATTATCCTTTATTTAAAAAAAAAAATTTACATCTTGTAAATGCTGCTAAAACTTTTACAGAACAATCTTTAAATATTAAAAATTGCCCAACTGAAACTCAAATTTCTCTAAATAGTGAAAAAATTAAAAAATATAATCTTGGTAAACAAAAGAAAATTGTACTTGGAATAGGCTCCTCTGGTCCGACAACTAGATGGGGATATAATAATTTTGCATCTTTAATAAATAAATTTAACAATATTGGGGATTATCATTTTTACTTAGTTTGTGGAAAAAATGAGGAAGAAGGCGCAATTAAAATTATAAACCAAGTAAAAAAAGGTAATTGTGAATCTTTAAGCTCTAAAGATGTATCAGAAATCATATATTATATTTATTTAAGTGATATTTTTATTGGAAATGACTCATTCGGGCACCATGTTTCAAGTCAAATGAATAAACCTAGTTTCGTAATTTTATTGGATACACCAAAAGCTTATTCTGATTACAGTAAAAATCAATTTAGGATTATCCCACCTGGTGCCGACATAAATAAAATCACTCATGGATCAAGCTTTGATCCAGATTCAATAACAGTTGAAATGATAATTAATAAAGTTAAGAACTTTATATAATTTCCTTTAACAAAATGTCTCTAGCTTCATTAACTAAAGTAGATAATCTTGCGGTTTCTGGTGAAATATCTGGATGAATTTTTTTTTGAATTTTTGTGTAAGCTTTGTTTATGTCCTCTTTGGTAACCTTCTTTTTTTGATCTAAATTTAAAATTTTAAAAGCTTCACTTACAGACATAGTAGACATATTATTGTTTTGAGATTGATTAAATGAAAATCTACCTGATCTTCTTAATGTTTGAATTAATCTAAAAAGAGAGATTAGTTGGAAAATTGATAAACCCTTTAACTTTAATAAAGCAAGACTAGCGAGTGTGAGTGGCAAAGTTAGCAGAAATCTGCCTCCAATTGCAAACAGAATTGCTAAAAAAATTAATCCGATTATTATCAGCAGTCTTAAACCTTTTGAAAGTTTTTTTGATGAGATATTACTGATGTATTTCAAAAGGAAATAAAAAATGACTAATATTACTACTGTATAAATAATTATATTCATATAACTGTTTTCATTATGAAAATACCACAACTAAAAAAAAAACCAGAAAGAAAATCTTGTCACAATGTTGCATGGGAAGATAATTATAGTTGGATTCATCAAGAAAATATCCTCGAGGTTTTAAAAGACGGATCAAAATTACTTCCTGAAGTAAGAAAATATCTAGAGGAAGAAAATAGTTACACAGATCATATTTTGAAGGATAATAAAGAAATTGAAAAAAAATTATTTCATGAAATTAAAGGTCGAATAAAATTAGATGACGTTTCACTTCCATTCAAAGACATTAGATACGAGTATTGGACTAAAACTACAACTGAAGGAAATTATTCTATAAAACTTAGAAAAAAAATTGGTTCTGATGAGATTGAAGAAATTTGGAATGGAGATAAGGAAAAAGAAAAATTAAAAACAGAATACTTTGGAATTGGAGATTTAGAGGTAAGTTATAATGATAAATATTTAGGATACTCATTAGATTTAAAAGGATCAGAATATTATACTATTTATTTAAGAGATATTTTGTCTGGGAAAGAAATAACAGAAAGAATAGAGGAAACTAGTGGCAGTATAACTTTTAGTTTGGATGACAAATATATATTTTATTCAAAACTTGATGAATTTCACAGACCTAGAAAAATTTATAGGCATAAAATTGGAACATCTATAAAAAACGATGAATTAATTTTTGAGGAAAAAAGTGAAGCATTTACAGTTGGAATAAGTTTAAGTTCGGATGAAAAATATTTTTTTATTACAACCTCAGATCACAACACTTCAGAACAATATTACTTTAAAGTTAATGAACATAAACCTGAGCCAAAATTAATAAAAAAAAGAAAAAGAGGTATAATCTATTCAATTTCATCTTGGAATAATTATTTTTATTGTCATACAAACGAAGATGCTGAAGATTTCAAAATAGAGAGATGTAGTGATTTATCTAAACAAAATTGGGAAGTTTATATAAATGCTAAAGATGAAGTTCTTATAGGCGGCTTAATATTTTTAAATGATTGGATTATAAGAAGTGAAAAGTCAAATGCTCTTGGGAAATTATACTTAAGAGATATAAAAACAAATTTAGAAGAGGAGTTAATATTTTCAGATGAAGAAGTAATTGTCCCTGGTATCTCATTGACACAAAGAGATAAAAATACTGATCTAGTTTATTTGTCATATTCATCTCCAAAGACGCCTGGAAAAACTTATCTTTATAATTTAAAGACGAAAGAAAAAAAATTAGTAAAGGAACAGGAAATTCCATCAGGTCATAACACTGATGATTATATTGTTGAAAGATTAGAATGCTCTTCTCACGATGGTAGATTGATACCTATTACAATAACTAGACACAAAAAAACTAAAATTGATGGGTCGGCAAATTTACTACTATATGGTTATGGATCCTATGGTAATTCAATGTCTCCTGATTTTTCATCAACTAGACTCAGTCTAATTAACAGAGATATCATTTGGGTTACTGCTCATATAAGGGGTGGAATGGAAAGAGGAATGAAATGGTGGAAAGAAGGTAAACTTCTTAATAAAAAAAATACTTTTGAAGATTTCATTTCTGTTGCAAAAAACCTAATTGAAAGAAATTATACATCAAAAGGTAAAATAATTGGCATGGGTGGTTCGGCAGGAGGCTTATTAATGGGCGCAGTTGTGAATGAAGCACCCGAATTATTTCTTGGCATAGTGATGGCAGTACCTTTTGTAGATTCATTAACTACAAACTTAGACCACTCACTTCCATTAACAGTTGGAGAATTTGACGAGTTTGGAAATGCTAAAGATAACAAAGATCATTTCGAATATATTTATTCTTATGCTCCATACAATAATATTAAAAAAATGGATTATCCTCATATTTTAATCACAACAAGCCTAAGCGATAATAGAGTTTTGTTTGACGAACCTGCAAAATTTACAGCAAAACTTAGAGATTATAAAACCGATAACAATCTTCTTTTACTTAAGACAGAAATGAATGCGGGACACGGTGGAAAATCTGGTCGAGATGGTGCAATAGAAGAAATTGCTTTTGATTATGGATTTATTTTAAAAATTTCAAATAAAATTTAAAAAATACTTGAAAAAAAAAATATAATTCCCATATAGATACTGTAAGTCGCCTTATGGGGCTTGCATAAATAAACTTGCTTAAAAAAAAAGGAGGATATATGACAAGTAAGGATCTATCTATATTCAACTCACTAAGACCTTTCTCAATTGGTTTTGACGATATGTTTGACCAATTCGAAAACATGTTGGGTAATGGTAATTTGACTATGCAGTCGAATTATCCACCATACAACATTAGAAAAACTGGGAAAGACAACTATTCAATAGAAGTTGCTCTTGCTGGTTTTAGTAAGAAAGATGTTGAGGTTGAGTTCGAAGATAATTTGTTAACAGTAAGGACAAAACAAGTTAACAAATCTGATGAAAAAAATGAAGATGGTGAAATAATTCACAAAGGTATTTCGCAAAGACAATTTGCAAGATCATTCACTATTGCAGACGATGTAAAAGTGAATAGCGCCGAGTTAAAAGATGGTCTTTTAACAGTAGCTTGTGAGAGAATTTTACCAGATCATAAGAAAAAAAGACTTATCGAAATTAGATAAGCTTAGCCTTACTTGCGAGGAGTACTCCTCGCAAGTAAACTTTAAAAACATCCATTAGATACAAAGCCTATTACTATATTGTCTGAATTTATTTCAAATCTTCTTTCGCAGGGGATTAAGTATTTTTTTGTATTGTAAATTACCTCTAAATTACCTTTTGCATTTTTGAAATCTTCATCAGGTTTACCTAATTCCATCTTAAGTTCGCTTAAAGATTTTCCTATAAATTCACTTAATTTTTCGTTTTCTTTTTGAACTATGTCGTCTGTTTTTTCTTTAACAGTTTGACACCCTGTCAGTAAATTAACAAATATAATTGTTATTAAAAAAAATCTTAGTTTATTCATCATTATAAGTTACCAACATAATTATGGCATAAATATAAACTTCTTAGTTGAATTTTGTGAATAAAGCATATTAATAAAGAGTATTTTTAAACAGAATCAAATAATTATCATTCATGAGGAGGATTTATGCTTGATAAATATTTCAATTATAAAAAACACAAAACTAATTTTAAAACAGAGGTAATCGCTGGTACTACAACGTTTTTAACCATGGCTTACATCATGTTTTTAAATCCATTTATTTTGTCGGGAGAGTTTGCCGGACCCGAAAAAGGTTTCTTTGATTTCGGCGCAGTTTATACAGCAACTATTTTAGCGACTGCATTAGCGTGCTTTATTATGGCGTTCTATGGAAAAACATGGCCAATAGGATTGGCGCCAGGAATGGGAATCAATGCTTTCGTTGCATTTGGAGTTTGTGCTGGAATGGGTTATACGCCGCAGCAAGCTCTAGGTGCTGTATTAGTAGCAGGTGTATTGTTTTTAATAATATCATTAACCCCTTTAAGAGCTTGGTTAATAAATTCAATTCCTAGAAGTTTAAAGTTAGGTATAGGTGCTGGAATAGGTTTATTCCTTGCAATCATCGGCCTTCAAATAATGGAAGTGGTTGTCGACAATCCAGTAACCTTGGTGCAACTAGGTAACTTAGGTGATCCTCTTGTATTATTAGGATGTGCAACTTTTATTGCAATCATAGTTTTAGATAAGATGAATATTAAAGGTAATATCATTATTGGGATCTTAGTTTTTAGTATTATTGCTTGGGTGACAGGCCTTGCAAAATTTAACGGTATTGCAAGTTCTCCACCGCCGATGACTTATCTTTTTGAATTTGATCTATCTGCCGCTATGACTGCTGGAATGTCTACGGTAATATTTACATTATTATTTATAGACTTCTTTGACACTGCAGGAACATTAACTTCAGTGGCAAATGTTGCTGGAAAGGTTAGCAAAGATGGAAAAGTTCAAGACATAAATAAAGCAATGTTATCTGATAGTGTAGGTACTGTTGCAGGAGCTATGATGGGAACTACTACAGTTACTAGTTACGTAGAGTCTGGTGCAGGAGTTAAAGCTGGTGGAAAAACTGGAATGACATCACTAGTAATTGGTATACTTTTTTTAGCATGTATATTTTTCGCTCCATTAGCAACTAGTTTACCTAAACAAATAGATGGTGCTGCTTTACTTTTTGTTTCAGTTTTATTTATTAGAAATATAACTGATATTGAATGGAACGATGTTTCAGAGTCTGCCCCGGCTATTCTTGCCATGATAACTATGCCTTTAACTTATAGTATAAGCAATGGTATTGCCTTAGCATTTGTGTCTTACGCTTTAATCAAAATATTCACTGGTAAGTTTTCAACTACTTCACCAGCTATATGGTTAATAGCAGTTTTAAGTGTTATAAGTTTTGTTGTTGGCTAAACATTTATAAGATAGGGCTAGTTTTTACTAGCCCTATTTATTTTGTTTTAATATTTCCTCAATTGATAATTCTTCGTAATGTTCAGTAGGTTGGACGATCCATGGATCTGAATTTAGTCTTATAGGACAAAAATCGGGTTCAAAAGTTGAAGATTTTTTTTTCCATAAACAAGCAGTTTTTACCTCTTTTATATAATCTTTTGTGGGGCCATAATTTTTTAGCCATTCGATGCTTTTGTTTAATGTCAATCCAGTGTCAGAGAGATCATCAATTAAAAGCACTTTGTTAAAATCTTCATTACTAGCTAAAGAGCTTATTTCTCTTGCAAACATCAATTGGCCTTGTTGATCCTCCATGCCTTCACCTGAATAACTTTGAATGACAATGTATGCGATAGGTAGTTTTAAAATTCTAGACAAAATATCAATAATTGGAGCTGCTCCTCTCATAATGCCAACTAATACTGTAGGTTTATATTTTTGATGAATTTGTATTGCTAGTTTTTCAACTATTTTAGTATACTCATTAAAGCTGATAATCAATTTCTCTGCCATGAAATTTATTATCATAATTGAAATTATTTAAAAAGGAGAAATCATGAAAGCATATTGGATAAGTTTATACTTAAAAGTAGATAATCAAGAAAATTTAAAAAAATATGCAGAGACTGTTACACCAATAATAAAAAGTTATGGTGGTTTGCCTCTTGTTAGAGGAGGAAAACATGCAACTTTTGATGGTGATGATTTTTTAAGAACAGTGGTTTGGGAATTTCCTAGTTTCGAACAAGCATTAAAGTGTCATGAATCAAAAGAATATAAAGCTGGTTGGGAATTAGCAAGAAAAACAACTATCAGACATATGCAAATAGTTGAGGGTTTTAATACTGAATAGGTTCTGGATCAATACTTCTCCATAAATACCATGTTGCTACAGAACAATACGGTGAAAATTTTTTTTTTAAAAGCATTACAAATTTTTCTGGTGGTAAATATTTTTTTTTATAATTTTTTGAAATTGCTCTTAAAAGGCCAATATCTTGGATAGGCCAAATATTAGATCTGTTATATGTAAAAAGTAAAATCATTTCTGCTGACCATCTTCCGATTTGTTTTAATTGAGAAATATAAAGTATTGCCTCTTCATCACTCATATTCTTTATTAATTTTGGATTGAAAGATTTATTTAAAGTCTTTTTTGCTAAATTCTTAATGCCAGATACCTTTTGGCGGCTCAGACCACAACTTTTTAATTGAAGTGTAGTTAATTTAGATACTATCTTTGGATTTATTTTATTATTACACTTCTTTTTAAATTTTAAAAAAACAGCGTTTGCAGCAGCAACACTAATTTGTTGACCAATAATACTTTTACACAAGGAAAAGAATATATTTCTTCTAGAAGTAAGAATTATTTCTGATGGACTTTGATAGCTTTTAATTAACTTTGCTAATACTTTATCTTTTTTTGATAGGTAATTTTTTGCTTTTTTCCAATATTTTGGAACTTTAGTCATTTATTGTTTTAGAAGTGATTATTTTTTTATTATAAATTTCTCTTCTAAAGATAATCAATGTAGACACAATGACTAGTGATGCTCCAAAAAGCGTTTTATATGTGGGCACCTCTCCCCATATGAAGTAACCAAAGATTATAGCAAACAATAAAGCTAAATATTTTAATGGGGTAACAAGAGAAACTTCAGAATATTTATAAGACTGACCCAGCCATAGATTAGCTACTCCACCAAAAATACCAACCAAAGATAAAAATATAAAATCTTTCAAACTTGGCATAACCCATCCTTGTGGAATACTTAAAAAACTTAATAAAGTAATAGATAAAGAAAAATAAAAAGAAATTAACCATACAGGTTCTGTTGTTGATAATTGTCTTAAAGTAATGGCAACATAAGATAAACCAAGACAAAATATTACTGGGAAAACATAATAAATATTTAATTGGCTTATGCCTGGCTCAGTAATAATTAATATTCCTATGAAACCAATTATTACTGCGAGCCATCTGTAAATCCCAACTTTTTCACTTAATAAAAATATTGATAGGATTGTTGTAAATATTGGTGCAGCAAATGAAATACTAACAACGGTTGCTAAAGGTAGTTTTCTTAAAGCTATAAAAATTGCAACTAAAGCAACAAGGCCCGACATGCAACGTAAAAAATGTAAACCAGCCCTTTTTGTATAATAAAAATTATGAAGTCTATCTTTGGGTATTATGAGGAAATAAAATAGGATACCAAAAAATCCTCTAAAAAATAAAACTTGTCCTATTGGATAATCAACCGACCACTTAACAATTATGTCCATTAACGAAAATGCACAAACAGACATAAACATGTACAAAAAACCCAATTGATTTTTACTTAGCATACGAATAATTTGTAAATTAATTTAAATCTTTATCAATGGAAATAGCAGTTTTAGCTCTTGGATGTTTTTGGGGACCTGAAATAAAATTCAGTAGAATTGATGGGATAATTAAAACAGAGGTTGGCTATTGTGGAGGCGATAGCAAACAAACTACCTATAAAGAAGTTTGCACAGGAAAAACTAATCATGCAGAGGTTGTTAAGCTCGATTTTGATGAAAAAATGATCTCATTCGAAAAAATTTTAAATATATTTTTTGATATTCATGACCCAACCACATTAAATTCTCAAGGGCCTGATTTTGGAACTCAATATAGGAGTGAAATATTTTATTTAAATGATAATCAAAAAAAAATAGCTGAAAAGGTTTTAGATGAAGTTAATCAAAGATTGTCGGGCAGAGTCGTAACAAAAATATCATTACTTAAAAATTATTGTGTTGCTGAGGAATATCATCAAAGGTATTTGGAAAAAAGATAAATGTCTTTAGTAGAGACTGAATGGTTGGACAAGAATCTAGATAATGTAAAAATTATTGATTGTTCATGGCATATGCCTTTAACAAAAAGAAATGGTTTTGAGGAATACAAAACCAAGCATATTCCCAACTCCATATTTTTTGATTTAGATTCTAATTCAAACAAAGAAACAAATCTTCCCCATATGCTGGTTGATAAACATGAGTGGGAAAAAATTGTTTCAGCCATGGGAATTAAAAATAATGATGAAATAGTAATTTATGACAATTCTGATGTAATAAGTTCGTGTCGATGTTGGTATAATTTTATTTATTTTGGACATGACCCAAAATTAGTTCATATATTAAATGGTGGTTTAAAAAAATGGATCAAAGAAATAAGAATAACTACCTCTGATTTACCTCAGATAAATACGTCCAAATATAAGAGCCTAGAAAAAAAAGAATTAGTTAAGGATATGAAAATGATAAATCAAAATATAATTAAACCCATTTTTAAAGTTATAGATGCTAGAAGCAGAGAAAGATTTGATGGAAAAGTTACTGAACCTAGAAAAGGATTGAAGAGTGGTAATATTAAAAACTCTTTTTGTATACCATATATCTCTTGTTTAAATGAGGATAAAACGTTTAAAGACGTAGTTGAACTTAAAAAAATTTTTCATTCATGTTTAGATAGTACTACCGATAAGAATGTAGTTTTTTCTTGTGGATCTGGAGTTACTGCGTGTGTTTTGGCACTAGCTTATTCCCTAATAAATGATAAATATCTACCTTGCATTTACGATGGTTCTTGGGCTGAATACGGATTAATTTAGGAGTATGAAAAGATCTACAAAAACAATATCAATAATTTTAATATTTTTTCTTGTTATTGCAGCTGTAATTATTTCAAGAACTTTAATAGCCAATCATTTTAAAAAAAAATTTAGTAAGATACCTCCTCCTGGAATAATAGTTACAGAGGTGACAAACAAAGAATTTTCAGAAAGAATTGAAACTTTTGGCACCGCAATTTCCAAAAAATCACAAACTTTCAAAATTAAAAAAGACGACCTCCTAGGTGATTTAGAGCTTAAAGATTTTGTAAAAAAAGGAGATAAATTAATAAGTTTAAAGAGTGGAGATATTATTGCACCGTTTAGTGGTGTGCTTGGTTACACAGGGCTTACAGAGGATATTTTGGTCTCGAATAACATATTCATTATTACGCTAGATGATAATTCTGAAATTTACTCAGATATAAAGATTCCTGAAAGTTATTCTGCATCAATAAAAAAAGGACTTCCAGTAGAAGTAAAATTATCAAGCTACAAAGATAAAGTTTTTTCTGGAGAAGTTGATTTTGTTTCAAGTAGAATAAATGCAGACACACGAAGTTTATTATCTAGAATTAAAGTGAATAATTCAAACCAAGAATTAATTTCAGGCTCATTGTTGGAGGTTAGTATAAAATTTAACTTAAGAAATTCATTAAGCGTGCCCGATACCAGCGTGATGATTGAAGGTGATAAATCATATGTTTATAAAATTAATGGTTCAAATATTGCTAATAAAACTGAGGTAAAGACAGGATTAAGAAGTAATAGAAATATTGAGATAATCTCTGGACTTGATGAAGGAGAAACTGTTGTAGCTGAGGGCCTTAAAAAAGTTAGACCCAACGGTAAAATCAAACCTATTACAAAATAAATGTTTATCACTGAATTAAGTATAAAAAGACCTGCGGTATCATGGGTAATGTCCCTAATACTAATTATTTTTGGATTATTTGTATTTTGGAAATTACCAGTTAGAGAACTTCCTGATGGTATTCAACCACCTGTAGTTCAAGTACAAGTAAATTATAACTCAGCATCAGCGTCAATAATAGATCAAGAAGTTACTCAAGTTATTGAAGATGTAATAGGGGGTGCTGAAGGAATAAAGAACATAGATTCTAAATCTGAAAATGGCAGGAGCACAATAAATGTTGAGTTTGACACAAGTATAAATTTGGATAACGCTGCAAATGATATTAGAGAAAGAGTTGCAAGAGTTGTTGATAATTTACCTACAGAGTCAGAACCTCCACAGATATTAAAAAGAGCTGCAGGTTTTACAACAACAATGTGGTTATCCTTGTCCTCGTCTACTTGGAGTGATCTTGAATTAGGAGATTATGCGAAAAGATATTTGGTAGATCAATTTTCAAGTGTAAAAAATGTTGGAAGAATATTAGTTGGTGGTCTAAGAGAATTAAGTATTAGAGTTTGGATTGATCCGATTAAACTGGCGGCAAATGATCTAACAATAAATGAAGTTGAAGTTGCAATGCGGGGAGAGAATATTAGTCTTCCAGCTGGAACTCTTGAGGCAGATAACATTGATCTAACGCTTAATTTAGACAAATCCTATAATGATATAGGTTCTATTAAACAATTACCGATAAAAAAAACTAATAATAAAGTTATTTTATTATCTGATATTGCAAATATTGAATTTGGACCTGTTTCAGAAAAAACTCTTTTCAAAGCTCAAACTAAAGATCAAATAAATTTGAAAACTGTTGGGATTGGTATTTATGCAAGAAGTGGTGCATCAACAGTTGAGCTTTCAAAGGATATTAAAAAAAAGATAATTGAAGTAAGAAAATCTTTGCCTGAAGAACTAGATTTAAGAGTCTCATTTAATAGAGCTAATTATGTGGAGGCTGCAATTGAGGAAGTATACAAAACCTTGGTTATAGCGTTCGTTTTGGTTGTTTTAATAATCTATTTATTCTTGGGAAATCTCAAAGCTGTAGTTGTGCCAGCTATTGCACTTCCGGTAAGCTTAATAGCCTCTTTTTTAGGTCTTTATATTTTTGGTCTATCAATAAATATTTTTGTGCTTTTAAGTTTTATATTGGCCATAGGCATAATTACGGATGACTCTGTAATCATGACAGACGCGATATATAGAAGAATAGAAAATGGAGAAACACCGCTTGTTGCAGCCTACAAAGGATCTAAACAAATATCATTTGCAATAATCGCAACAACACTAATTTTGGTTGCTGTGTTCCTTCCGCTAATATTTATTGAGGGAATTTCTGGGACATTATTTAGAGAAACTGCAATTGCATTGTCATTTTCAATAGTAATTTCATCTTTTGTAGCATTAACACTGTCACCAATGCTTGCTAGTAAATTCTTAAATAAAAAAAGCTCAAAGAAAATTTTTATACAAAAATTTGAGAAAGTTTTTTTAAATTTCGCCAAATTTTATAAAGAAACCTTAGATGTTATTGTTCACAAAACTAAATTAGTGGGTATTTTTATTATCTTTATAATTATTTCTTCTATCTTATTATTTAGTTTTTCAAAAAAGGAATTGTTGCCTATGGAAGATCGTGGTGCTTATTTAATTATAGGAGCTACTGATGAGGGAAGCTCTTTTGAATATACACAAGAACAAGCGCAAAAAGTTGAGGCTAGGTTAATACCACTTTTACAATCTGAAGATAGTCCTTACTCAAGATTTATTATGCGAGTACCTGGATTTGGAAACTCAGCAAACTCATTTAATAGTTTTATTATAATTGCTCTTTTAGATGATTGGAAAAAAAGAAAAAAAGGACAACAAATAATCTTAAGAGAGGCAATTGGAAAAATTGTTACTCTCCCCCAAGCCCTGGCTTTTCCTATATCACCCCAATCAATAAGAGTTTCTAATTACAATAAGCCAGTGCAAATGGTTATTTATGGTAACAGCTACGAAGAACTCGAGGAAATTCAAACACAAATAATTCGAAAAATTAGATCTAACAAAAATCTCTCAAGAATTGAATCTGATTACAATAGAAATAAACCTGAGGTAAAATTAATAATAAATAAAAATAAAGCTAAAGATCTAGGGGTCTCCACAAAAGCTATTGGAGAAACTCTAGAAACTCTTTATGGTGGCAAGAGAATTACTACTTTTAATAAATTAGGTAGAGAATATCCAATTATTGTCCAACAATATTTATCAGATAGGAGAAATAAAGAGGGAGTTTCAAAGATATTTGTTCGTTCCGATACTACTGGAAAACTAATCTCACTTGCAAATTTAGTAAGCTTTAAAGAGGAAGGCTCTGCAAAAGAATTATCAAGGTACAACAGACAAAGAGCAGTAACAATATCTGCAAATATTAATGAAGGCTATACATTAATTGAAGCAATAAGATTTTTTGAAGATGTAATGAAAAATTTAGCCCCAAAAAACCAAATTACTTGGAAAGGAAAATCTGAGGAAATTAAAGAGACAAGTAATGAATTGTTTATAATATTTATTTTATCTTTACTAACTGCTTATTTGGTAATGGCTGCAACATTTAATTCTTTTATTCATCCATTTATAATTGTTTTAACTGTTCCATTAGCAATATTTGGTGGATTAGTTTTCATATTATTTTTAAACAGTTCTGTGAATATTTTTTCTCAGATTGCTCTCATCATTCTCATAGGTATCTCTACAAAAAATAGTATTTTAATAGTCGATTATGCCAATCGAATAAGAACTACAGGCAAAAATATTGAGTCAGCAGTAAAAGAGGCATGCTCAGTAAGGTTTAGACCAATCATCATGACATCTTTAAGTACTATGATTGCAATGATGCCACTAGTTATAGGAAATATTGGACCGGGTGCTGGTGAGGGTTCAAGATTGGCTGTGGGTTCAACTATTCTAGGTGGAATGATTATTTCTACATTTTTTACATTATATATTACTCCGTCAATGTACTTGGCTTTAGCTAAAAATACAAAGAGAATAGATGAAGTTGATTTAGAATTAAAAAAAGAATTATCTAAAAAATAATATATTTATTTTTATTAAGAGATTTACTGCACTCTGATAATTGTCTCTTATAAAGACCAGCTTGTTTTTCCACTTTTTTAGCTAATCCAATTACCTTCTTATTCTTTCTGTAATGTTTGAAATTCCCCCAGCCCTCATGATAAGCAAGATACTGCTTGAAAGCATCTTTTTTTGAAATTTTTAAAATTGTTTCAGTTTTATTTGTATACCAACCAATAAAGTCTACACTATCTTTAAATCTTGCTCTTGTGGCTAATTTATTTCCAGTCTCTTTTTTATATTGCTCCCATGTTCCTTTAACTGCTTGTGAGTAACCGAATGAACTTGATGGTCTTTTATAAGGAATAACTTTAAAAATTTTTTGTCTTGCAGGTTTTGCTAACCAATCGAAGTCTGACTCCATTTTTATAATTGCAAGTTGAATGTAAATCGGAGTACCCCATTTTTTTTCAACTTTTTTTGTGTGCTTATACCAAAGATATCTCTCGTTAAATATTGAGCAACTATTTGAAGTATTTGATGGAATTGATGAACAACTTGTTAACAAAAAAAAAAATAAAATAATTAATTTATTTTTTAAATAAGCCATATTTATTTATAATTTTCTTAATGAAAATTACAACTATCACTCCAAATATATTTCCGAAAAGGTCTTGCCATTGAAAACTTCTTTCAGGTATTAATAGGTGAAAAACTTCTAGAATTATCGATAATACGAGCAAGTAGATTATTAATATTTTAGTTTCGTTAAATTTATAAAAGGTAAAAAAACCTACCATTGATAACAAAATGAAGACATAAAAATGATTCGATGATATTATAAAGTCACGTGTTATTTGAGGTTGCATTTTAATATCACCATGTAGAAAAAAACCAATCAAACTACCTGGAAAAATATATAAAAAAATCAGACAAAAATTCAGAAAGTAAAAAATTATTTTATATTTAGAAAAAAATTTTATCATTAATTATATAGTTTTATTTATAAATATATTTTAAAAATATAATATGAGTTTTTTGATTCTTGTAAGACATGGACAAAGTACTTGGAATCTTGAGAAAAAATTTACAGGATGGGTTGACGTAGATATTACAGAAACAGGAAAATCTGAGGCTAAAAAAGCGGGTCAACTTATTAAGGAACAAAACCTTAAAATAAACTATTATTATTCATCTGTTCAATTAAGAGCAAAACATACCCTAAAAATTATAAAAGAAATTTTAAATGATGAAAAAGAATTTAAATCTGCCTGGCAACTTAACGAGAGACACTATGGAGCTCTTACTGGCTTAAATAAGATAGAAATGGCAAAAAAAATTGGTGAAAAAAAAGTGCACGAGTTTCGTAGATCTTGGGATATGAAACCAGATGCCCTAAGTAAAGAAAGTCCACACCATCCTAGTAACATAAGTATTTACAAAGATATTCCAGAGGAGCTTATTCCAAGCACAGAGTCTTTAAAAGATACTTACGATAGAGTCGTTAAATTTTTTGAGGAAGAAATCCAAGAAAAATTGAGAGATACTAATATTTTAATTTCAGCCCATGGAAATTCTATTAGAGCTTTATGCAAAAAACTTTTTGAATTAGATAACAATCTGATTTCAAATCTAGAAATACCTACAGGAAATCCTTTATTGATAAAGTTAGACAATGATTTGAAAATCACAAAATGTGAGTATCTTGATAAAGAGAGGGCTAAAGATCTTTTAGTTTTTTGAAAGTTTCTAAATTAGTTAAATGATAGAATTTATTTAAGCTTTCATATCCATTAAGTTGATTCTTGTTTCGTAATTCTTTCCATACTTCTAAAATTGAAAAATTTTTTAAAACATAATTTTCAAACAAACTTTTATTGAAAATTTTACAACCAATATAAATAAAATTATTATCTTCATCTTTTTGCAATAAATTATCTTTTAATTTAAAATCTCCATTAAAGCTCTTATCAAAACTTAGTTTCTTATCTGCAACTAAAAGAATGCAATTCAATTTATTAGAAAAATAAAAATCTTGCATTTTATTTATTTCATTAACGTATTTATAGTTCCACAAAGTATCAGGATTAAAAACTAAAAAATCTTGATCTGTATTATCTTTCACTAAATTCATTATACCACCGCCTGTGTCCAAAATATTCTTTCCATCTTCTTTAATCTCAATATCTACCTCAAAATTTTTCATTTTAATAAATTTATTTATTTGATCTCCAAGATGAAATGTATTTATAAGAATTTTTTTTATACCAAGTTTGGAAATTACATTGATACAGTTTTCTAAAATTGTAGTATCCTTGATTTTCAGCAGAGGTTTTGGAGTTTCAAGAGTTAGGGGATTCAGTCTTTTACCAAAACCTGCACATAATATTAATGCAGTTCTAATTCTCATTTAATTTTTTTTTCAAAATATTGACTTAATAAACTTTTTAAATCAAAGAATACTTTGTTTTCTTTAATACGCATATTTATTAATTCCCATGTATATGGAATTAATTTAATATACTTTTTTTTTCCATCTCTCAAAGATAAACGTGTAAAAATTCCAATTATCTTAAGATTTCTTAAAACTGATAATATTTCAAAATCATTTTTAAATTTATTCTTTATCAAATTTTTTTGTTTTTTAAGGTAGTAATCATAAAATTTTTTTTTAAATGATTTTGATGTCTTAAATCTTACATCGTCAATTAGAGATGCTAAATCATATGCCCTATTTCCAATTAAAGCATCTTGACTATCTATAACTCCTATTTCATTCCTGACTAACATAAGATTTGATACATGAAAATCTCTATGGACAAACACATTATTTTTTAAACTTAATTTTGATATTAATTCCTTAATTACTTTGTTAAATTTTTTTGAAAAAGTTTTTTTTTTAGAGTTTTTTAGGTTTTCTTCTGCATACCATTTGCTAAATAAATTAGCCTCATTGATTAAAATTTTTTCGTTATATTTAGGAATACGATAAATCTTATTTTTAAAATCTTTTATACTTCTATTCTTTATTAGTTGTATCCTAATCAATAAATCTATTATTTTTTTAAAATGTAAAAGTTTATTAACTTTTTTTTTTTTCAAAATTTTAAATATTGTGTGGTCACCAAAATCCTGAATTTCTATATAGTTTTTTTTGTAATTTTCTTTAATTAATTTTGGAGCTAAGATTTTATTTTTATTTAATATTCTATTTATTGCCTCATATATAATTAAATTTTTAATTTTTTCTTTTTTTGTAACGACTATTATAGAATTAGTGTTTTTACTTTTTTTTCTGTAAAATTTTCTAAAAGACGCATCACCCTTTATTTTTTTCAAATTTTTCATCAAAAATTATAGTTTTAAACCTTTAATTTGAACTGATCTTTTTTGATAATCATCCTCATATTTAAAAAATAATTCTATCAATTTTTCAGGTTTTTTTTGAATAATCTCGGGCCATTCTATTAATGTAATTGTATTTAGATTATCTTCAAATAAACCCAGGCTCTTTAATTCATCATCATTTTTTAACCTAAATAAATCGTAATGATTTACAACAAATTTATTCACATCGTATTGGTTTAAAAGATTAAATGTAGGGCTTGTCACCTCTGTAATTTTTACTTTATTCTTTTGTTGAAAAGCATTCACGAGATATTTTATAAAAGTAGTTTTGCCTACTCCCATTTCACCGTATACAAAAACTATATAATTTGGTTTAACTTTATTTAAAAAATTCTTAGCGAATTCTTTGGTATCTTTTTCAGAGTTTAAAATTATTTTATCACTGTTAGTAGCGATAGGCATTTGGTTTGAATGGACCATTAACGCCGACACTTATATAGTCTGCTTGATCTTTAGATAGTTTAGTTAACTTTGCACCAACTTTCTTTAAATGTAGAGTAGCAACCTTTTCATCTAAATGTTTTGGCAAGACATATACTTTATTTTCATAATTTTTGTGATTGTTCCAAAGTTCTATTTGTGCAATTACTTGATTGGTAAATGATGCACTCATCACGAAGCTTGGATGCCCAGTTGCACATCCTAAATTGACTAGTCTGCCCTCCGCTAAAAGAATTATCCTTTTTTTACTTGGTAATTCGATTTCATGGACTTGAGGTTTAATCTCTGTCCATTTATAATTTTTTAATGCATCAACCTGAATTTCATTATCAAAATGACCAATATTACACAATATTGCTCTATCTTTCATTTCTCTCATATGATCAGCAGTAACAATATCTTTGTTACCAGTAGCTGTAACAATAATATCTGCTTGGCCTATAGCATCCTCCATTAAAACAACCTCATAACCTTCCATAGCAGCTTGTAGAGCACAAATTGGATCTGCTTCAGTGACCAAAACTCTAGCACCACTTTGTCTGAGTGATGCGGCACTACCTTTTCCCACATCCCCAAAACCTGCCACAATAGCGACTTTTCCAGACATCATCACATCTGTTGCTCTTCGTATTCCGTCGACTAAACTTTCTCTACAACCATAAAGATTATCAAATTTTGATTTTGTAACAGAGTCATTGACATTTATGGCTGGAACTAAAAGTGATTTGTCTTTTTCCATTTTATTAAGTGCTTTAATTCCAGTTGTAGTTTCTTCAGAAACGCCTTTAACATCTTTTAATAAATCTTTATATTCTTTATGCATTATTGCAGTAAGATCGCCACCATCATCTAAAAGCATGTTTGGTTTCCAATCTTTATTTCCTATTATTGTTTGTTTAATGCACCATAAATATTCCTCTTCCGTCTCACCTTTCCAAGCATAAACGGGTATTCCTGCTTTAGCTATAGCAGCAGCTGCATGGTCTTGAGTAGAAAAAATATTGCACGATGACCACCTTACTTCTGCACCTAAATTGGCTAATGTTTCAATCAAGACTGCTGTTTGAATAGTCATGTGCAAACAACCAATAATCTTTGCTCCTTTGAGGGGAGATTTCCCTTTATATTCCTCTCTTAATGCAATCAATCCAGGCATTTCGCTTTCAGCTATTGAGATTTCCTTACGTCCAAATTCTGCTTGAGATATATCTTTAACTTTAAAATCTGCCATGTTGTGGATCTTCTAACAACAAAGTTTTAATTAATCAATAGAACTTTATAACATTGGAAAAATGACTTCCATTCTTGCGCCCTTTTTGTCAGTTCGATTTGATGCTTTAATAGAACCATTATGTAAATCAACTAAATTTTTAACAATATTCAATCCTAAACCAGAATGTTGGCCAAATTTATCTGGCCTATTACTATAAAATCTCTTGAAAATTTTATTTGTATCTTTCTCCTTAAATCCATTTCCTTCATCCAGAATATCAATGTTGATTTTTTTGTCCTCCGATTGAGATACTTTAACAATTATATTTTTATTATTCTCACTAAAAGATATTGCATTATCTAAAAGATTTGCAATTATTTGTTCTATTCTATTTTCAATACCATTAATATAGTAATTTTTCTTACCATCATTTTCAAAAGAAATTTCTATTCCTCTCTTGACTTTGTAAATACTATTAAAATCATCAACAACAGACTTTATAATAGGTTCAATATCTAATTTTTTTATTTTTTCTTTACTTAAAGCTACCTCATCTTTTAGCATTTGAGAATAATCTGTGATTAATCTCTCTATTCTCTGAACATCATGACTTAAGATATTTAACAATTTTACTCTTTGATGTATATCATTTGTATCTTGTAGAATTTCTGATGCACTTTTAAGAGAGGCTAATGGATTTCTGATCTCGTGTACAAGATCAGTTGAAAAATTCTCAGCTTGTGAAATTCTTTTCTGTAATTCTAAAGTCATATCATCAAGAGAACTTGAGAGTAATCCAAGTTCATCATTTCTAAGTTTTAAATTCTCAATGTTCGTAATCTTTGAATTTTTTTCTTTAATTGTTTTTGTGTAAGTGACCAAATTTTTAATTGGTTTCAAAAAATACCTATTTAAAACAAATGAAAAAATTAAGATTACTATTCCAACAGCTATAGCTGTTCTGATAATAAATGTTTTTCTTTCTTCAATGGCAGCTTTAATATCATTTGCGTTTTCGCTAATTGCTAGATATCCGATATTTTTATCGTTTTTCATTACATTTTTAATAGTTGTTAGTTTGAATTTATTAAATTCATCTTCGGTAAACGTAAAAGGTATCCCATAATTTTTAGACTCAGCATAATTAGATAAAATATCTTTTAGTGATAAATTGTCTTCACTACCAATATTAATATTCTTATCCTCTGTAATTTCTTTTGTTTTATCTTCGTTTAATATATCTAATTCTATTATATCTAATCTTGTAGAAAATGATCTTGGATCAAGATCTAACGTGTCTGTGTCCCCAATTAATTTTAATTCATTATCAAAAAAAATAACTCTATCTAAATTTTGAAAAAGAAATCTTGTAGAAAACAAAAATTTTCTTATATCTTCCTCGATAAACTTAACGTTAAGTCTATTAAGATTATCAATAGTGTTGTTTATAATTTCGATATGATTAGAGGATTTTTTCTTTATTAAATTTGGCTGAACATTTTCCAAATATATAAATGTAAATAATCCAATTATTGTAAAAAAAATTAAGTTTATGAATAAAAATTTTTTTAATATGGACAAATTTTTAAGAAGGTTGCTTAGCATTAGCTAACATTCCACCTATACCCACTTCCATATCTAGTCTCAATAGCTGAAAAGTCTGGATCAACTTTTTTAAATTTTTTTCTTATTCTTTTTACATGACTATCAATCGTACGGTCCTCAATATCTGTATCCTCTCTATAAGCAATATCCATCAATTGAGCTCTTTCTTTAATTATACCAGGTCTTTTTGCTAATTCTTTAACAAGTAAAAATTCTGTAGTAGTTAATTTATCAGGCAATTGTTTGCCATTCCATTCACATTCCAATTGTGACGGATCTAATTTTAATTTTCCATGAGAGATGATACTTTTATTCTCCTCAATAGTATCCTTTCTATCTTTCTTCCTAAGTTGAACTCTAATTCTCTCAATTAATACTTTTATTGAAAAACCTCCAGATTTTTTAACGAAATCGTCTGCTCCTAACTTTAGTCCAAGCAATTCATCTATTTCATCATCTTTGGAAGTTAAAAATATCACTGGCAATGAGGTTTTTTTTCTTAATTTCTTTAATAACTCTTCCCCATCCATTTTTGGCATTTTTATATCAATGATTGCTAGATCAGGCGGAGTCCTTGTTAAGCCAATTAATGCACTTTCACCATCTATGTATGTCTGAACATTAAAACCCTCTTTTTCTAAAGCAATACTTAAGCTTGTCAGAATATTTCTATCATCATCAATTAAAGCAATAGTTTGTTTGTGCATACTACAATATAAAAATACTAAATTGTTCTAATTTGGGCAATCAAATTAAATTAATGAAGTGAACCCCAATTATCACCAGTATTTAAATCTACTGTTAAAGGTATTGAAAAAGAATGGTGATCGCTGTTAACAACACTAGTCATTTCATCAATAATTATTTTGCTTATTCTTTTTACATCTGTTTTTGGAGTTTCAAAAATCAATTCATCATGGATTTGCAACAGTATTTTTGTTTTTTTATTCTTTTCTTCTAATAGTTTTTTTTGCAATCTTATCATTGCTAATCTCATAATTTCAGAGGCAGATCCTTGTATTGGAGCATTTATAGCCGCTCTCTCTTGAAAATTTCTTACATTATAATTCTTATCATTAATGCTAATGAAATGTGATTTTCTTCCAAAAATATTATTTACAAAACCACTCTTTCTGCAAAATTTAATAGTACCCTCCATATAAACTTTAATTTCAGGAAATTTTGCAAAGTATGAATTCAAAAATTCTTCTGCTTCGTGGTTAGAAACGTTAATTTGTTTTGCTAATCCATATTGTGAAATTCCATAAATTATACCAAAGTTAATTGCTTTTGCTTTTCTTCTCTGGTCATCATTAACTTTTCTAATATCAATATTGAAAATCTGACTTGCCGTCAAAGAGTGTATATCTTCATTATTTTTAAACGCTTTTTTAAGTTCTTTTACATCAGCAATATCTGCTAAAATTCTCATTTCAATTTGATTATAGTCTGCCGAGATCAAAGTATGTTCTTTCTCTGCTATAAACGCTTTTCTGATATCTTTGCCATCTTCAGACTTAATTGGAATATTTTGTAGATTAGGTTCACTTGATGCTAATCTTCCTGTGTTAGTAGCAGCAAGCAAAAAAGAAGTGTGAACTCTTTTTGTTTTAGGGTTAATATGCTCTGGTAAAGCATCTGAGTAAGTATTTTTTAATTTTGATATTTGCCTCCAATCTAAAACTAATTGTGGAAATTTATGACCTTTAAAGGCTAAATCCTCTAATACCGCTGCACTAGTAGCGAAACTACCTTTTTTGGTTTTTTTTAGATCAGCAATTTTAAGCTCATTATACAAAATTTCACCAAGCTGTTTTGGTGATGCAATATTGAATTCTTTTTTAGATATTTTAAAAACTTCTTTTTGAATTCTTAAAATTTTTTTTTCAAAATTTGAGGATAAAATTTTAAGGAATTTATGATCTATTTTAATTCCCTCAATCTCCATATTTGCAAGAATTGTTATCATTGGTTTTTCAAAAAGTTCGTAAACATTAATCATTTTTTCATCTTTAAGACTTTTGTAAAATTTTTTATAAAGCCTATAAGTAATATCAGCATCTTCAGCAGCGTAATTTTTTGCTTTTTCTAGATCGACTTCACTAAAATTTATTTCTTTTTTTCCAGTCCCTACTAAATCTTTAAAAGCTATTGTTTTGTGACCTAAATGAATTTCAGACAACGTATCCATATTGTGTCTGTTTTTCCCTGCATCAAGAACATATGACATAAGCATTGTATCTTCCATCGAGGAAAGTTTTATACCTTGCTTAAGTAAAACTATAAAATCAAACTTTATATTTTGACCGATCTTTTTAATACTAGGATCTTCTAATAAAGGTTTTAATTTTTTTAAAACAAGATCCTTATTAATATTTTCTTTAGAATTATGGTTAAGAGGTATGTAACAAGCTTTACCGATTTTTGAACTTAAAGAAATTCCTATTAAATCTGCTTGATGAGGATCTAATGAACTTGTTTCGGTATCAACAGCAAGTTCTCCAACTTCCTCAGCCTCTTTAATCCAATCATCTATTGCTTTTATGTCTTTAATTAAAAAATAATTTTTATTAGAAATTTTTTCTTGAGTTTGAATAATTTTAGTATCTTCTTTTTTATCCTCAAAATTTGGCTCACCGTAAGTTGAGATAGCCGAACTAAGTAATCTATTAAATTCCATTTCCCTTAAAAATTTATAGAGCTTTTCTTTATTAATTTGCTTTAATTGAAATTCCTCTGGATTTTTTTCAATTGGAGCATCATTCTTCAACGTTACTAATTTTTTGCTAATTATCGCTTTATCTTTATTTTCGAGTAAAGTCTCTCTTCGTTTATTTTGTTTAATCTCACTTGCAGATTTTAAAAGAGTTTCTAAATCTCCATATTTATTTATTAACTCAGCTGCAGTTTTTACACCAATTCCTGGGACACCGGGCACATTATCACTACTGTCTCCGGCTAATGCCTGCACATCTATCACTTTGTCAGCTGTAACACCAAATTTTTTTTGAACATCCTCATCATTAATAAATCTATTTTTCATTGGATCATAAATTCGAACACCTTTTTTGTATAATTGCATCAAGTCTTTATCTGAAGATACTATTGTCACTTTAGCTCCGACTTTTAAAATCATATTTGTATAAGTTGCTATTAAATCGTCTGCTTCATAGTTAGTTAGCTCCACAGATGGTAAATTAAATGCTAATACAGACTTTCTAATATAGTCAAATTGAGGTGCTAAATCATCAGGTGCTTCCGCTCTATTAGCTTTATAGTCTTTATAAATTTCATTCCGAAATGTCTTTCTAGCTGAGTCAAAAATAACTGCAAAGTGAGATGGTTTTTGTAAATTTTCTTTTGACTTAGAATCTTCAAGAAGTTTAAAGAGCATACTACAAAAGCCACTAACGGCTCCAGTAGGCAACCCATCACTTTTTCTTGTTAAAGGTGGAAGAGCATAGTAGGCTCTAAATATATAGCCAGATCCGTCTATCAGGTAAAAGTGATCAGTTTTTTGAATCTTGCTCATTAATAATTAATATAGATTATTAAAAAAATAAGAGTATTATTATTTTATGGAACTTACCAAAAACATTATCAGCAATTCAAAAATAATCAAATCAGCTATTTTTGTATTATTTGGGACAGCTTTATTAGCTATGTCATCTAAAATACAAACTCCATTTACTTTAGTGCCCGCAACTATGCAAACTTTTGTAGTTATGTTTCTTGGGATTATATTGGGATATAAATTGGCAACACTAACTGTTATTTTATATTTGATTGAGGGATCTTTTGGATTACCAGTTTTTGCTAAAGGTGGAGGGATTGGATATATTTTAGGTCCAACGGGAGGATACCTAGTTGGTTTTATTTTTACTGCATTTTTTGCAGGTCATATAAATGAAAATAAGGATCCAATAATTGTGTTTTTATATTTATTATTTTCGGTAAGTATAATCTATATTCTTGGATTGGGAGGTTTGTGGAGTTATATGGGTTTTGATAAAACTTTTAATGATGTTTTCTCGGTTGGAGCGAAACCATTTTTATTAATAGAAGTTTATAAAATTTTAATTCTCACAGTATTATCAAAACAATTAATAAAGATTAGAAAATTTATTTAGGAGATCTTTTAGATAAAATTCTTTGCAAAGTTCTTCTATGCATTTTTAGTCTTCTTGCAGTTTCAGAGACGTTTCTGTTACATAATTCGAAAACTCTATGAATATGTTCCCACTTTACTCTATCAGCTGACATTGGATTCTCAGGTGGAGCAGCTTTTTTATTCGGATCAGCTAAAAGTGCTTTCTCAACATCGTCAGCATCAGCAGGCTTAGCCAAATAGTCTATCGCACCTTCTTTAATTGCAGCTACGGCTGTAGGGATATTTCCATAACCAGTTAACATTATTATTCTGCTCTCTGAATTTTTAGATTGTATTTCTTTTACAACCTCTAATCCATTACCGTCATTCAACCTAAGATCGACAACAGCAAATCCTGGTTTTTTAGATTTGACCGATTCTATTCCTTTTTGCACACTCTCGGCTTGAAATACCTCAAAACCCTTTTTTTCCATTGCCCTAGCTAATCTTTCTCTAAAAGGATTATCATCATCGACAATTAAGAGTGATTTATTCTCAAATTCACTTAAATTTTGCAATGTAGCGCCAGATTTCATGGCACTTATATGGTGTTTTTTTTCCACAATTCAATAGGGTATTATTTTCTTTACATTGCCTTACTATTGGATTAATTGCTCGATTTATTAAAGTTTTTTAAATAAAAGGCTTTTTTTTTGTTAAATTTTTTTTGAGGGGCATTTATATGCAAAAATTTACATCAGTTGAAAATTTAGTAAATCAGCTGAAACCAGATAAACCGGTCTATTGTATAAGAAAGAAATCAATTCTTTCTGCATCAAAGTTTTTTCAAAAAAAATTTCCCGGTCGAATTTTATATGCCGTTAAAACAAATCCTCATCCAGAAGTAATTAAAACTCTCGTAAAAAGTGGTATCAGTGAATTTGATGTCGCATCAATATCAGAAATTAAGTCTGTTAGAAAATTTAGCCAGAGTGCAAAATGTTCTTTTATGCACACGGTGAAAAGTCGTGAGGATGTAGAAGAAGCTTATTTTAAGTATGGCGTAAAAACGTTTGCACTAGATACTAAAGAAGAATTAATAAAAATAATTGAGAGTACTAAAAATGCTAAAGATCTTGAAATTTTTGTAAGGGTTGCAGTATCAAATGAACACGCAGAGATAGACTTATCAAAAAAATTTGGAGCCATGAACAATGAGGCTACTGGATTATTGAGACTTGCAAAACAATATGCAAAAAAAATTGGCTTGAGTTTTCATGTTGGATCACAATGTATGCATCCAATTTCTTACACAAAAGGAATAGCTGAAATAGGTAATATAATTAAGAAAACAAAAATTGTACCAGAATACATAAATGTTGGTGGAGGATTTCCAACTATATACCCAGATTTAATTCCGCAATCATTAGATAATTATTTTCAAGAAATAAAAATGAGTTTAGATAACTTAAAATTAAATAACTTACCTGAAATCATATGTGAACCAGGAAGAGCATTAGTTGCTGAAAGCGGATCAACAATTGTTAGAGTAAACTTAAGAAAAAAACAAAAGCTTTATATTAATGATGGTACTTATGGCACTCTTTTTGATGCTGGAACACCAAATATAGTTTTCCCGTCAAAATTAATTAAAGAAAGTTCTAATAAAATAATTTCTAAAAAGTTAACAGCCTTTGATTTTTATGGTCCAACTTGTGACAGTATGGATTACATGAAAGGTCCTTTTGTTTTACCCAATAATATTAAAGAAAATGATTATATTGAGCTTGGTCAGCTTGGTGCATATGGTCTTACATTTAGAACAGAATTTAATGGTTTCTTCTCTAATGAAATTTATGAAGTTGAAGATAATCCAATAATGAGTCTATATGGGAAAGACGCTAATAAAGCCATATTAGTTGCTTAATGTCTGAAAAAAAAAATCTCGGCCATAATAGAAAAAAAGATTTTCTTAAAAGCCCAGTTGAACATATAGATATTACCTCATTTGACTCTAGAAAGATTATTTCTTCCATGAAAAAAATGTCTTTTGTTTCAAGAGAAACAGCAAATGCATCTGGGATATATAATGAGATGTTGAAAGATAAGGATTGCACAATATTTCTAACCTTGGCTGGATCTACTTCTGCAGCTGGATGTATGCATATTTACCGAGATATGGTGAAGTATAATATGGTCGATGCAATTGTAGCAACTGGTGCATCAATAATTGATATGGATTTTTTTGAGGCGCTTGGATTTAAACATTATCAGGGTTCTCAGTACCAAAATGATAATGAATTAAGAAATAACTACATAGATAGGATTTACGATACTTACATTGATGAAGAAGAACTTCAAATGTGTGATAAAATAATAGGTGAAATAGCTGACAAGTTGGAACCTAAAGCTTATACATCAAGAGAGTTTATAAAAGAAATTGGAAAATATTTAAAATCAAATGCAAAGAAGAAGGGTTCTTTAATAGAAACAGCATATGATAATAATGTTCCAATATTCTGTCCGGCATTTACAGACTCCAGTGCAGGTTTTGGCCTAGTAATGCATCAAGAAAGAAATCCTAATAATCATATCACAATAGATTCTATCAAAGAATTTAGAGAATTAACTGAAATAAAGATTAAATCTAAAGGTTCTGGATTGTTTATGATTGGTGGTGGAGTTCCAAAAAATTTTATTCAGGATACTGTTATATGTGCTGAACTTTTAGGTAAAAATGTAGATATGCATAAATATGCTGTACAAATTACAGTTGCAGATTCAAGAGATGGTGCTTGTAGCAGCTCAACACTTAAAGAGGCAAGTTCATGGGGTAAAGTCGATACAACCAAAGAACAAATGGTTTTTGCTGAAGCAACAACTGTTTTACCGTTAATTGCAAGTGATGCTTATCACACAGGTGAGTGGAAAAATAGAGATAGAAAAAACTTTTCCAAAATATTTTGATTGATGATCAAAAAAGTAAAAATTGGAATTATTCAAAGTAAAATTTCAGATAATTTTAAAAAAAATTTAATTTCAGCTATAAAAAGTATAAAGAAAGCAGCATCAAAAAAGGCTAAGATAATTTGTATGCCAGAACTGTTTTTATCTAATTATTTTTGTCAAACAGAAAGTCATTCTAATTTTAAGCTAGCAGAGAAAATACCAGGTAAAACTACAAAAATATTTTGTGAATTAGCAAAAGAATTACAAATAGTATTAATGATTTCTTTATTTGAGAAAAAAACACATGGCTTCTATCATAATACTAGTATCGTTATTAGTGAAAAAGGTAAAATTTTATCTAAATATAGAAAAATGCATATACCGGATGATCCTGGTTATTATGAGAAATTTTATTTCACTCCCGGTGATTTGGGTTTTAAATCTGTAAAAACTAAGTTTGGTAAAATCGGACCTTTGATATGTTGGGATCAGTGGTTTCCTGAAGCTGCAAGGTTGACTGCACTAAAAGGTGCACAAATAATTTTTTACCCTACTGCCATTGGTTGGCATCCAAAAGAAAAAAGGGGATTTGGAAAAACTCAATTAAACTCTTGGATAACAATGCAAAAATCTCACGCAATTGCGAATGGCACTTATGTGGTTGCAGTAAATAGAGTTGGTGTTGAAAAAAAAGGAAATAAAAAAATAGAGTTTTGGGGAAACTCAATGATAATTGATCCAAGTGGAGAAATAATTGGAGAACTGGGCAATAAAAAAGAGGAAATATTAATCCGTGAAATAGATTACAAAAAAATTGATACAACAAGAGAACACTGGCCCTTTTTAAGAGATAGAAGAATCGACTTTTATAAAGGCATACTAAAAAATCCTGTAGATGAGTGAGGAACTTAAAAAATTCAGAATGCCTGCTGAATGGGAACCTCAAAAATCAGTTTGGATTGCTTGGCCATATAATAAAAATGATTGGCCAGGTTTATATAAATTTATTCCTAAAGTAATTTTAGAAATCATATTTATTATTTCAAAAAGTCTTAAGGTTAATTTGATTGTTAACAAAAAAATAACAAATATTAAAAAGCTAATAAATTCTAATAAAATCACAAATATCAAATTTCATAATATTAAAACTGATAGAATATGGTTAAGAGACTCCGGGCCAATATTTATAACAAATAGAAAAGATAATAAAAAAATAATTTTGAATTTTGGTTTTAATGGATGGTCAAAATACAGTAATTACAAAAATGACAATAAAATCAATGATAAAATCAGTAAAATTTTCAATTTGGAAAAGATTGATCCAATAATTAAAAAAAATGGAAAAACAAAAAAAATAATAATGGAAGGAGGTGCATTTGATATAAATGGCTCAGGATCAATTCTATTAACTGAGGAGTGTTTACTGAGCAAAACTCAGGAAAGAAATAAAGATTTTATCAAAAAAGATTACGAGGAACTATTTAGAAGATATTTGAATATAAAAAACTTTATATGGCTTAAAAAAGGGATTGCAGGTGATGATACACACGGACATGTTGATGACATAACAAGATTTGTCTCTAGAAATACAATTATGACTGCGATTGAGACTGACAAGAAAGATAAAAATTACAAAAACTTAAGTGAAAATTTAAAAATTTTAAAAGAAAGTAAAAATGAGAAAGGGAAAAAATTTAAGATCATAAAGGTACCTATGCCATCGCCTATCTATATAAAAAACATAAGAGTTCCTGCAAGTTATATGAATTTTTATATTTGTAATAAAAAAGTACTACTTCCAATATTTAAAGTTAAAGAAGATATTATGGCCATCAAAATATTTAAAAATTTTTTTAGAAAAAAGAAAGTTCAAACAATCGATTGCAGTAAATTGATATGGGGATTTGGTGCTATTCACTGCATGACCCAGCAAGAACCTAAAATTTAGTTAAGCTGCTTTTAATGTACCTAATAATAGTCTAAAAGGTATAAGCATAACTAAGGCAACGAAAATTTTGACTGTTAAATCTCCTAATGAAAGAGTGATCCAAGGTATTCCTGTTCCATAAAATGATATCGAGAAGAATAAAAAAGTATCTACTGTTGAGCCAATTAAAGACGATGTTAAAGGAGCTATGTACCATTTTTTTTTTCTCAACTGATCAAAAATTTGGACATCTAAAAGTTGAGCGATTATAAATGCCGTTCCTGATCCTATTGCAATTCTAATTGAAATAAGATCAGTAAAATTTGTCGAGAATATTAATGTAAACAAAATTCCTATAGTAAAACCAATATATACAATCTTTCTAGCCACAATTTTTCCAAAAGATCTATTAGCCAAGTCTGTGATTAAAAAAGCAATGGGATAACTAAAAGCACCATAGGTTAATAGCTCTTCTAAACCATAATAGTTAATTGGGAACTGAACTAAGTAGTTTGAGGCTAAAACTACAACCCCCATAATCAATGAGAGTAACAAAAATAATTTATTCATTAGGCGTTTTTAGATTGGATTATTTTTTTTTGAAATGGTGATTTAATTAAAAGGCTTTTCTTTAATTTTTTCAATCTCGGTGATAAATTTTTATTTTTTACAGTCTTTAAAAATTCGTCAAAGCTACCTTTCTTGTCAACTGATCTTACTCCAGCATTACTGACTCTTAATTTTAAACTTCTTTGTAGAAGTTCACTGGTGAACTTAACTTTTTTTAAATTTGGTAAAAATCTTCTTTTTGTCTTATTGTTAGCGTGGCTAACATTATGACCTTTCATTGGAATTTTCCCAGTAAGTTCACATTTTTTTGACATAATAAGCTGACTATATAGGATTAGAAAATGCTTGCGTCAAGTTTATAAAATTTGAAGCTTATTTTTTTCCTATAATTTCTGAGAAATTCTTAACACCGTCTTTTATCAGCAATTCTTTAAGCTCTTTTTTAATTAAATTTACAATATTAGGCCCTCTATAGACCATTCCTGTGTAAAGTTGAACATAATTGGCACCCGCTAAAAATTTTTCATAAGCGCTTTTTCCTGAATCAACTCCACCAACACCTATAATTTTAATTCTTCCATTGAGAATTTTGTAAAATTTATTAATTAAATTAGTAGATTTTTCCTCAATTGGTTTTCCAGATAGTCCCCCTTTTTGATGCTTTTGTATATTATTTAAACTATCCCTAGTTGAGTCTGAAGTATTTGAAATAATAACAACCTCAATATTATTATTCAATAATACATCTGAAATGTTATTAATATCTTTATCTTTTATGTCAGGAGAAACTTTTACTGCTAATGGAACTGTTGAATTTAATCCTTTTTTTTCATTCTCTATTTCTTTTAACAATTCATTTAATTTTGATTGATCGTGAAAATTTCGCAGATCTTCAGTATTTGGTGAAGAAATATTTATGGTAATATAATCAGCAACATTATGGAAGGTTTTAAGACACTTTAAGTAGTCCTCAAGTCTATTTTCAGAATCTTTATTTGGTCCAATATTTATACCTAGTAAACCAATTTGTTTATTAGATTTAATTCTATGGACTATATTTTCTGCACCAGAGTTATTAAAGCCAAGTCTATTTATTAATGCCTCATCCTCTTCTAATCTAAATACTCTTGGTTTAGGATTTCCGTATTGCTTTAAAGGAGTTATAGTACCCACCTCTACGAATCCGAACCCCAATTTAAATAATGAATTATATACTTCAGCATTTTTGTCAAAACCTGCTGCCATACCAATAGGATTTTCTAATTTTTTATTAAATAATTTTGTTTCAAACAAGGGATTATTTTTTTCACGATCTAAAATATTCGGAATAAAATTAAATTTTAATGATTTTATAGCCAAATTATGGGCTGTCTCTGGATCTAATTTAAAAATTAAAGATCTTAAATTTGAAAACATCATTTTACTCTTTTTTGTATAAGATCTTTTGTTTCTTGGACACCAAAAAAACTTATAAAAAATCCCATTCGTGGTCCATTTTGGTCACCGAAAACAACCTCATAAATCAATCTAAACCAGTCTCTTAAATTATTTGAGTATCCATTTTCTTTGCCAGTTGAATAAATTAGTGTTTGGATATCTTCTGGTGACATTTCATCATTACAATTATCTAATGTACTAACTAAAGCTTTAAGTGCAATTTTTTCATCATTATTAGGTATTTTATATTTTTTTTGTTTTTTTATGACATCGTTAAAATATTTAATTGCATATCCTACTAAATCATTAAAAATTGGATAATCTTTTTCCTCAATATCTTTTTTATATTTCTTTACAAATTTCCATAGAAGCTCTTTACTATCAGCATTACTTGTTTCAACAAGATTCAAAAGCATTGAAAAGGACATTATCATTTTTTCTTCAGGAACTTTACTATCATGTACATGCCATATAGGATTCATTAACAACTTGAAATCATCTTGATTTTTCGCCTTATCCAATAATTCCAGATACTCATCAACAGTTTTTGAAACAATTTCTTTGTAAAGTTTTTTAGCTCTTTTGGGATTTTGATACATGTATAAGGAAAGACTTTCTGGTGAAGCATATTTTAGCCATTGATCAATCGTAATTCCATTTCCCTTTGATTTAGAAATTTTCTCTCCTTTTTCATCCAAAAATAATTCATAAGCGAATCCAGATGGGTTTGTTTTTCCTATTAGTTTTATTATTTTTGAGGATAAAATTGCGCTCTCAATAAGATCTTTTCCATACATCTCAAAATCTACGTCTAAAGCATACCATCTCATCGCCCAATCTACTTTCCATTGAAGCTTGCAATTACCATCTAGAATACTCATCTCTAAATCTTTCCCATTATTATCAAAAATTATTATCGATTTTTCTTTATTCATTTCTTTCATCGGAATTTCTAAAACATGACCTGTATCAGGACAAATTGGTAAAAAAGGACAATATGTTTTCTGACGCTCTTTTCCCAATGTTGGTAATATAATATCCATAATTCCATCATAATTTTTTAAAATTTCTTGAAGTGATGAATTAAAAAAACCTGACTTGTAGAGTTTTGTTGAACTTTTAAAACTATATTTAAAGTTAAATTTATCTAAAAAATTTTTAAGCATTTGATTATTATGCTCTCCAAAGCTATCAAACTTTTTAAACGGGTCTGGAACTTTAGTTAGTGGTTTATGTAAATTTTCTTCAAGCAATTCTTTATTTGGTACATTGTCTGGAACTTTTCTAAGTCCATCCATATCATCAGAAAAAGTAATAATCTCAGTTGGAAGATCAATAAGATGTTTCAAGGCATTAACAATCATTGAGGTTCTAGCAACTTCACCAAAAGTTCCTATGTGGGGAAGTCCACTTGGGCCGTAACCCGTTTGTAGAGTAATTTTACCTTTTTTTTCTATTATAGACTTTCTTTCTCGAAGCATTTTTTTTGCCTCAACAAAAGGCCATGCACTTGTTTTGTCTAAATTTTCTTTTTTTATCATTAATAAACTTAATAAATTCTCTAAATTCCGAACAACTTAATTCTTATAGAGTTGAAATTTATTTACCATAAAATAATGTTCTTTCAAAATGTCTAATTATAAAACTGTTTTTTTCACACTTGGAATTCTGCAAATAATACTCGGAATTTTTATGTTCATTCCAGTTGGTATACAATTTTTATATGATGAAATTGATTCCTCCTTTTTTGGATCTTCTATAATAACTATCATTTTTGGAACTTTATTTTTTCTATCAAACCTAGATCACAATAAAAAATTAAATCTTCAACAGGCCTTTTTATTGACTGCTTTATCTTGGTTAAGTATTGCTATCTTTGGTTCACTTCCATTTTTATTCTCAAGTATTAATTTTTCATTTACGAATGCATTTTTTGAGAGCATGTCTGGTATTACTACTACAGGCTCTACTATTATTTCTAACCTTGAGAATATGCCAAGAAGTATTTTATTATGGAGAGCGTTACTTCAGTGGTTGGGTGGCATTGGTATCATTGTAATGGCAATCACATTGATGCCAATTATGAATGTTGGTGGAATGCAACTTTTTAAAATTTCAAATAATGACTCATCTGAAAAAATTCTGCCTAAATCAAAAGAAATAGCATTAAGATTAATACTTGTTTACACAACACTAACAGTATTTTGTGCAACGTCTTACAAAATCTTTGGGATGAATTTCTTCGACAGTATAACTCACTCTATGACTACAATAGCGACCGGGGGATTTTCGAACTACAATGAGTCGTTAGGTTTCTTTGATAGTAGATTTATCGAAAGTTCAGCAATAATTTTCATATTATTAGGGAGTATTCCTTTTATTTCCTACATAAAATTTTTAAATGGAGATAGAGAAATTTTTTTCAAAGATATACAAATCAAAACATTTTTAAAAATAATCTTTTTTTCAATAGTAATTTTATCGATTTATCTGAATTTTAATGGGTCAATTAAATTTGATTTTATTGCAGTTTTATTTAACGTAATTTCAATATTAACTGGTACAGGTTATGTTAATGCTCAATTTGATAGTTGGGGAAGTTTTTCACTAGTATTATTCCTAATATTAATGTTTATAGGTGGTTGTGCAGGTTCAACAACATGTGGTGTTAAAATATTTAGAATCCAAATTTTATACTCTTTTGTGATTAATAATTTAAAGAAAATTATTTATCCAAAGGGAGTTTTTATTCTTAAGTATGATCAAAACCCAATTGATAATAAATTTATTTCGTCAATAATTTCATTTATTTATTTGTATCTAATTCTATTTTTTCTTCTGGCTGTTATGCTATCTTTAACTGGACTAGATTTTGTAACTTCAATTTCTGGAGCAGCTACATCAATATCTAACGTTGGACCAGGTTTAGGTTCGACTATAGGTCCCAATGGGGATTTTTCTTCAATACCAAACATATCAAAATGGATATTATGTTTAGGAATGATTTTAGGAAGACTAGAATTATTTGCAATATTGGTTTTATTTTTACCCTCATTCTGGAGAAATTAAATTATGAAAAGTATTAATATTTTTTTTGAAAAAAAACCTTTAAAAATGATTTGTTTAGGATTCTCATCTGGGCTTCCAATATTACTGGTTTTTTCAACTCTTTCGGTTTGGCTCGTTAAAGCAGGAATAAGTAGAAGCACTGTAACATTATTCAGCTGGGCAGGATTTGCGTATGCATTTAAATATCTATGGTCACCACTTGTAGATAATTACAAATTACCAATCTTTAAAAATTTTGGTCATAGAAGAAGCTGGCTCTTGTTTTCTCAATTTTTAATTATTATTGCATTAATATTAACTGCATTTACAGATCCCAAAGAAAGTCTATTTTTTACTGCTTTATTCATTACAATTCTAGCCTTTTTTAGTGCAACTCAAGATATTCTGATTGATGCTTTTAGAATTGAGTCTGCTCCACAATCTTTGCAAGGTCCATTATCTTCTATGTACATAGCTGGTTATAGAATTGCGATGCTTGTTGCAGGTGCTGGAAGCTTATGGTTGGCATCCTTTTTTGGGACAGAAATCTATGACCAAAATGTATGGAAAAAAGTTTATCTAATTATGTCTTTGTTCATGATTGTTGGAGTTTTTGCAACATTCATATCAGATGAGCCAAAATTAAAAAGAAATTTAAATTCTGATAATCATGTAAAATTCCTGATAACCATCTTCATTGCTGTAATAGGTTTTATTTATTTGTACTCAGTTATAGATAGCCCTTTTGAAAAAAAAGATGTTTTAATAAATTTTTTATTTTCATTATCAAGATTGATAATTTGTTTTGTTTTTTCGTATTTGATAATTTCTTTACTTATATTGATACAATTTGCTCCCAAAAATAAAATTTCAAAGAGTTATACGGGTCCAATTTTAAATTTTATTCAAAGATATGGAAAATTTGCATTTTTAATACTTATTTTAATTTCACTATATAGAATTGCTGATATCGTAATGGGGGTTATGGCAAATATATTCTATATAGAAAAAGGTTATAAAATTTCAGACATTGCAACTTATTCAAAATTTTTTGGGGTTTTTGCTACAATATTTGGTGGATTTATCGGGGGATATTGCTCATATAAAATTGGTACAATGAAATGCTTATTCTTTGGTGCCTTGATTGCTGCTTTAAGTAATTTGTTGTTTGCATGGTTAGCAGTATCTCCAATCAGCATTAACTTTTTAATTGCGGTAATAACAGCTGATAATATATCTAGTGGATTTGCTGGAGCTGCCTTCGTAATCTATTTATCAGGCTTAACCTCAATTAAGTTTACTGCAACGCAATATGCTTTATTCAGCTCCATAATGTTATTTTTGCCCAAATTGATTGCAGGATATGCTGGTAGCTGGGTCGACATTATGGGATATCCATATTTTTTTTCTTTAACTGCTCTTTTAGGATTGCCCGTTCTAATTTTAATATTTTGGATTAGTAAAGTGGCTCCAATAAAAAAATAAATGAAATACAACTTTTTAAATACATCTATATCTAACTTATACACTAAACCATCTAGTAAAGCAGAAGTTAGTTCACAAATAATATACGGAGAAAAGTTTAGAATATTATCAAAGCAAAAAAGTTGGTTAAAAATCAAAACTAGTTATGATAATTATGTTGGTTTTATAAAAAATAGTAATTTCAAAAAAAAATTTAAACCAGTTAAAAAGGTATGTAAGTTAAAAGCCAAAATTTATAAAAAAGTAAAAAAAAATTTTTTACCAACAAATCATTTCTTATATTTTGCATCAGGAATAACAGTAATAAATAAAAATAAAGCTTTTGTTCAATTTGAAGATAACAAATGGTTAAGAAATAAGGATTTAAGAGAAATTACACATTTTGAAAAAAATTATAAAAAAATTTTAAAATTATTTCTTAATTCTAAATATAAATGGGGTGGTAAGACAGCTGACGGTATTGATTGTTCTGCATTAATACAAATATACTATTATTACAATAGAATTTTTTTTCCTAGAGACTCAAAAGATCAAGCAAAATATTGCAAAAAAAAAATAAGTAAAAATTTGTCAGAAGGAGATATCATTTTTTGGAAAGGACATGTAGGAATGTGTCTTAATAAACATCAATTTATTCATGCTTATGGTCCCAGAAAAAAAGTTGTAATAATGCCAACGAAATTTACTATTAAGTTGATTGATAAAACGGCTAAATTAAATATTATAAAAATTAGTAATATTAAAAAATATTAATTTCTTCCAAAATCAGGTTTGCTAGTATCTTGTTTTAATTTAACGATTTTAGATCTTACTTTCTTAGTTTGAGTTAATTTTTTAATAACTGATTTACTATTACCTGAGATAATGTCTCTCTTAAAAGAATGAAGATTTTTCACAAAAATATCAATTGCTTTTGATACATTTGTTTTATTGTTAAAAAAAATATCTCTCCACATTATTTCATTTGATGCTGCTATTCTTGAAAAATCTCGCAAACCACCTGCGCTATATTTAATTAAATTGTATCTCTGTTTTTTTTCAAAATCTTGTGCAGATTTTACGAGATTATAAGCAATTAAATGCGGCAAATGACTTGTCATCGAAAAAATCTTATCATGTTTTTCAGAATTCATTACAACAGTTTTAGAGCCTACCTTTTTCCAAAAAGATCTTAAAAAATTTAAATGTTTAATATTAGTTTTTTTATCTTTTATTAAAACACACCATTTATTTTCGAATAAATCTTCTTTCCCATTTTCAGGCCCACTAACCTCAGATCCGGCAATAGGGTGACTTGAAGTCCAGAATATTTTTTTTTTTAAATTTTTTCTAATTATTTCATTAGATTTTAGTTTTGCTGAACCAATATCCGTAATTATATGATCAGATGAAAGATAATCATTTATTTTTAAAATTATTTTTTTATATTCACTCATTGGTGTACAGAAAATGATAAAACCTGTATGTGGTATTACATCCTTTAATCTTTTTACAATGGTACCTTTTAATTTAAGTTTTTTTATTTTTTCAATGTTTTTTTTTGATTTTTCATAAATGAAAATTTTTTTTGAAATTTTTATTTTGGAAATTTTTCTGACTAAAGATGAACCTAGTAGACCACAGCCAATAATCAATATATTTTTCATCTTTTAAATATACTTTCGGCTGCTTTCATAAATTTTATATTATCAGTTTTTGAACCCACTGTTAATCTCAACATATTTTTAATTTTATACCCATCCTCTGTTGATCTTAAAATTATTCCTTTATTCTTTAATTTTTCATAAAAATTTTTAGCTTTAATTCTACATTTTGAAAAGTCCAAAAGTAAAAAATTAGCTGAAATTTTATTAGAATTAATTTCATAGTTTTTCAAAAAATTTTTGATTTTTTTTGCATAAAAAATGTTATGGCTAATTGAACGAGATATAAATTTATTATCTTTAAGAGACTCTACCGCTGCTTTTTGGGCTACCTCGTTAACATTAAATGGAGGTTTAATGATGTTGAGGGACTTTATAATTTTTTTTGACCCATATCCCCATCCTATTCTTAATGACGATAATCCATAAATTTTTGAGAATGTCCTTAAAATAAAAACATTCTCTTTTTTCTTAAATAAATCTAAACCCGATTTGTAATCGTGATTTTTCATATATTCTGCATAAGCATCATCTACTACAAGTAAAATATCTTTTCTAAGTTTTTTTCTTAATTGAATAAGTTCAATTTCAGTCAAATAAGTTCCTGTTGGATTATTTGGATTTGCTAAGAAAACAATTTTAGTTTTTTTTGTAACTTTTTTAATTATTTCTGAAATTGAGATTTTGTAATTTTTTTCTTTAGCAAATATTACTTTTGCACCTACTATTTTTGAATAAATTCTGTACATTAAAAAACTAAATTGGGGAACAATTACTTCATCTGTTGGTCTTAAAAATAATTGACATAACATCTGAATAACCTCATCAGATCCAGCTCCACAAATAACTCTTTCTTTATCACATTTAAATTTCTTTGAGATTTGAGACCTGAGCACCTTAGATTTTCCATCCGGATATCTAAAAAAATTAAGATTTTTGTTTGATATTATTTTCTTTACTTTAGAGCTCATACCAAGAGCGGACTCATTAGCTGATAATTTAATAACCTTTTTCAAATTATTAACACTAGATTTACCTGGCTCATAGGCATCAATATTGAATTTTTTAAATCTCATAATATTTTCTTTTTTTTTAATTTTTATGCTCTTTATAGATAAATTAAGATTTTTTTATATAGTTTAAGTTAAAATATATTAAAATTGACATAGCTCAAAACTTCTTGTACAAAATTTTTGCGCTGATTTATCTGAATTGCGAGCGCTATAAAAAAACCGCTAAAAAAGTTTTTTTCTCACAATTCAATTTTCAGCAATAATTATGAATATAAGAGAAAATATAAAAACATTGATAATTGAAAAACCACTTAAGTTAGACTGTGGTCGAACCATTAGTAAATTTCCTCTAGCATACGAGACTTATGGCAAATTAAATAAAAATAAGGATAATGCAATTTTAGTCTTTCACGCCTTAACAGGAGATCAATTTGTAACAGGTGTAAATCCAATAACTAAAAAAGATGGATGGTGGTCTTATGCGGTAGGCCCAAAGAAATCTATCGATACAGATAAATATTTTGTAATTTGTGCTAATGTGATTGGTGGTTGCATGGGGTCTTTTGGTCCAAGTCACGAAAATCCTGAAACAAAAAAAATATATGGAACAGATTTTCCAGTTATTACAATCAATGATATGGTAAACGCTCAAGTAAATTTATTAGATTTTTTTAATATTAAAAAGCTTTTTTCTGTAGTTGGTGGATCAATGGGAGGAATGCAGGTCTTACAATTTGTGAGTAATTTTCCAGACAAAGCTAAAACAGCTGTCCCTATTGCTTGTACATCTAGCCATTCAGCGCAAAATATTGCATTCAATGAGCTTGGTAGACAAGCAATAACTGCTGATCATAATTGGATGGATGGAAAATATAATTCTAAAAGCACGTTGCCAGATAAAGGTTTAGCTGTAGCAAGAATGGCTGCTCATATTACCTATTTATCTAAAAAGGGGCTTCAAGAAAAATTTGGTAGGAATCTCCAGGAAAGAGATGATCTTAAATTTGGATTTGATGCTGATTTTCAAATAGAAAGTTATTTACGTTATCAAGGTTCAGTATTTGTAGATAGATTTGATGCTAACAGTTATCTTTATATAACTCGAGCAATGGATTATTTTGATTTGGTTAAACAATTTGATGGCAATCTATCAAACGCATTTAAAAAAACCAAAACTAAATTTTTTATTATATCTTTTACGTCAGATTGGCTTTATCCAACTCAAGAGAATAAAGAAATAGTTATTGCTTTAAACGCAATTGGTGCGAATGTAGGTTTTGTTGAAATAGATTCTGATAAAGGGCATGACTCCTTTTTACTAGAAGTTCCAGATTTTTTAAATGCACTCAAAAATTTTTTAGATAAATCTTATATAGAAAGTAATGATGAAAGCTGAATACAATTTTATTGCAAATATAATCGAAAAAAACTCAACTGTATTAGATGTTGGTTGTGATGATGGGACTTTGATGGAATTTTTGAAAAAAAACAAAAATGTGAATATAAGGGGAATTGAAATTTCTAAAGAAAAAGTTCAAATATGTATAGCTAAAGGATTGACGGTTATTGAAGGCAATGCAGAGTTTGACTTAAAGCAATTTCCAAAAAATTCTTTTGATTATGTTGTTTTGGGTCAGACGCTGCAAGCTTTTATAAATCCAGAAATTGTCATTAAAGAACTTTTAAGAGTTGGCAAAAAAGCTATTGTAACTATTCCAAATTTTGGAAATTGGAAGGTAAGGTTAGACTTACTTTTTAAAGGAACTATGCCAATTACAAGCTCACTACCTCATGAATGGTACAACACCCCAAATATTCATATGTGTACTATTAAAGATTTTGTAAAATTTTCAGAGACTATGAACTTTAAAATTGTTAAATCTTTAGCCCTAATAAATAAAAATATTTCAAATATAAGTAAATCAAATATTTTTCTGAAAAATTTGTTAGGTGAGCTTGGAATATTTCTAATTGAAAAATAAATGAAAATACAAATTATTAAATGTCTTCAAGATAATTATAGTTACTTGATAATTGATGAAAATAATCGGTCGGCTTGTATAGTTGACCCAAGTGAATCTGGACCAATAATTGATTTTATTGATAATAATAAGATAAATCTAAAATATATTTTGAATACCCATCACCATCATGATCATATCGGTGGCAATCTTGAACTAAAAAAAAAATATAATTGCGATGTAATTGGATTTAAAGATGATAGAGATCGAATTCCAGGAATAGATGTTCTTGTAGAAAGTAATCAAATCTGGCAAAAAGATAACTTTGAAGCAAAAATTTACCATACCCCAGGTCATACATCAGGCCATATTGCTTTTCATTTTTTTAAAGAAAAAGTAATTTTTACGGGTGATACTTTATTTTCTTTAGGTTGTGGTAAAATCTTCGAGGGAACTTATGAGCAGATGTTTAATTCTTTAAAAATATTTAAAAAATTACCTAAAGATACTCTGATTTATTGTGGTCATGAATATACACTAAAAAATTCGGAATTTTGTTTACTAAATGATCCAGACAACTTAAAGCTAAAAGAGAAAGTTTTAAAGATTAAAAAAAATCTAAAAGTTAATTTGCCAACTATTCCTTCTGTTTTAGATGATGAATTAGAGTGTAATATATTTTTAAAAGCTGAGGATATTGAGAGTTTTTCAAAACTGAGAGATTTAAAGGATAATTTTTGATTTATTGAGCTTGACTAAAGTTTCGCTCAGATTATATTGCGATTATTAAAAATAGAGATCCCTATGTCTTATGCAGTAATACAAACTGGTGGAAAACAATACAAAGTAGTGACAGGTGAAATCCTAAAAATCGAGAGACTACCAAATTCAAAACCAGATACTAAAATAGAATTTAAAGAAATTTTAGCTTACGGAAATGAAAGAGAGATCGAAATCGGGTCTCCTGTAGTGCAAGGTGCAAAAGTTGAAGCAAATCTAATTAAAAATAGCAAAAATAGAACCATTTTAATTTTTAAAAAAAGACGTAGACAAAATTCAAGAAGAAAGAATGGCCATAGACAACAATATTCTATGATCAGAATAAATAAGATTTTTTCAAAAGATGGTAAGATCCTATCTGAAGCTAAAGAAGTTTCTAAAGCAACAAAAACAGTAGCAAAGGATACAAAGGAAAATAAAAAGTAAGGTAAAGTTATGGCAACAAAAAAAGCAGGTGGATCATCAAGAAACGGACGTGACAGTGCTGGACGAAGACTTGGTGTGAAAAAATATGGTGGAGAAACCGTGGTGCCAGGAAACATAATCGTAAGACAAAGAGGAACAAAAATTTTTCCCGGTGAAAACGTTGGTATGGGTAAAGACCATTCAATTTTTTCTGTTATTAAGGGCAAAGTTGTTTTTAAAAAAACTAAATCAGATAGAACTTTTGTTTCTGTAAAACCCAATTAATAGTACAACTTAAAATAGCGTTGTATTATGAAATTCTTAGATCAAGTAAAAATTTATATAAAAGCAGGGAACGGTGGAGATGGTTCTCCTAGTTTCAGAAGAGAAAAATTTATTGAATTTGGTGGACCAGACGGTGGTGACGGTGGAAAAGGAGGTTCTGTTATTTTAAAAGCTGAGCAAAATTTAAACACATTAATTGACTTTAGATATCAACAACATCACAAAGCTGAAAGAGGTGAAAATGGTTCAGGTCAAAATCGTACTGGAAAAGGTGGAGAAGATTTAATTCTCAAAGTTCCTCTTGGAACACAAGTCTTCGAAGAAGACAACAAAACACTCTTATATGATTTTACCAAAATTGGAGAAGAGTTTATTGTTGCCTCTGGAGGAAAAGGAGGTTTAGGTAATACAAGATTTAAAAGTTCAACAAATAGAGCGCCACGAAAATATACTAAAGGTATGGTAGGTGAAGAGTTTACAATTTGGCTTCAATTAAAAACTATTGCTGATATAGGCATTATAGGATTACCAAATGCAGGAAAATCAAGTTTATTGGCGGCTATAACAAATGCTAATCCAAAGATTGCTAATTATCAATTTACTACTTTAAATCCAAATCTTGGTGTCGCAAGTTATGATGATAAAGAAGTTACCCTAGCAGACATACCTGGTTTAATAGAAGGAGCACATGAGGGAACTGGCCTTGGTACGAAATTTTTAAAACATATCGAGAGATGTAAATCTCTTTTGCATTTGATAGATATTACAAATGATGATTTAAAAAAATCTTACAATCAAGTCAAAAAAGAACTCCGAAATTATAGTAAAGATCTTATTAAAAAAAAGGAATTGATTGTTTTAAATAAGATAGATTTATTAGATAAAGATATTGTTAAAAAAACAGTAAAAAATTTTTCAAAGGATAAAAATTGTGAAGTTTTAACTTTGTCAACATTGGAAAAAGATTCAATATCTAAAATTAAGGCTAAACTTATTTCATATGTCTCTTAAAAATTCAAAAATAATTGTAGTAAAAATTGGATCTTCTTTGATAGTTGATAATAACAAAAAAATAAGAAAAAAATGGTTACTGAGTTTTGCCAAAGATATAAAAAATTTAAAATCTAATAATCAACAGGTTGTAATAGTAAGTTCTGGAGCTATTGCTCTTGGTTGTAAAAAAATGAATTATAGTAAATCAGGTTTAAAGCTAGATAAAAGTCAAGCAATAGCCTCTATAGGACAAATAGAATTGATGAATTTATTTTCAGAAACTTTTTCAAAATATAAATTAAATATTTCCCAAATTCTGCTTACATTAGAGGATACTGAAGAACGAAGAAGATCAATAAATGCGAAAAGGACTTTTCAAAATTTATTTCAGCTTAATTATATTCCTATAGTAAATGAAAATGATACTATTGCTACATCAGAAATAAAATTTGGGGATAATGACAGATTGGCTTCTCGAGTGGCTCAAATTACTAATGCAGATACATTAGTTTTATTATCAGATGTAGATGGCCTTTATACAAAAAATCCAAAAAATTTTAAAGATGCAAAATTAATCAGAAATATTTCTAACATTAAGAAGGATTTAAAAAATGTTGATATTAGAGGGAGAACAGAGTTTGGAAGTGGAGGAATGGATACTAAAATTGAAGCTGCAAGAATATGTAATTTAGCTGGTTGTAATATGGTGATAGCAAATGGATTATATTTAAATCCAATCAATCAAATAGAAGAAAAAAAAAATTCCACATGGTTCATATCTGAAGTTCCAAAATTAGATGCCAGAAAAAAATGGATTATTAGCTCCGTTTCACCAAAAGGAGAGTTAATTATTGATGATGGTGCCAAGAAAGCATTAACAAATGGAAAAAGTCTGTTGGCAGCAGGTATCAAGAAGGTTAATGGTGATTTTAAAAAAGGTGATCATATAAAAATTTTAGATAATAAACGTAAGGAATTTGCTAGAGGTTTGAGTTCATTCTCATCAAATGAGATAAATAAAATTTTAGGATGCCACTCTAATGAGATAAAAAAGATTCTTGGCTACATTTCAAAATCTGAAGTGGTTCATAAAGACGATATGGTAAAAATATGATAAAAAAAATTTTAATCAATATTGGGAAAAAATCAAAAAGTGCCTTGGCACATCAGGTGGATACTAAAAAGAAAAATAAAGTATTAACAGACTACTGTTCACTTATTAGAAAAAATCAAAAATTAATCATTAGTGCTAATAAGAAAGATGTTAATAGATCAATAAATAAGGGGGTTAAAAAGAACTTAATTGAACGTCTTATTTTAAATGAAAAAAAAATAGATAATATTATTAGTTCAATAAAATCTGTAATAAAACTTAAAGACCCAACAAATAGAGTTTTGGAGAAATGGAAGAGACCAAATGGGTTAAGTATTTCTAAGATCTCAATTCCTATAGGAATAATTGCTATTATTTATGAGAGTAGGCCAAATGTTACCTCAGACGTCGCATCATTATGCTTTAAATCCGGAAACCCAGTAATTTTAAGAGGTGGATCAGAGGCTTTTTTTTCAAATAAAATTTTGTCGAAGCTTTTTAGAGACTCATTGAAAAAAAATAATATTAATGAAAATTTTGTTCAATTTATTGATTCCACTAATAGAAATATTGTCGATTATCTATTAAGTAAAATGGATAAATATGTTGATGTAGTTATTCCGAGAGGAGGAAAAAATTTAGTAAAAAAAGTTCAGAAGTTGTCTAACTTACCAGTGATTGGTCATTTAGAAGGAGTATGTCATACGTATGTTGATAAGAATGCAAACTTAAATATAGCAAAAAAGATTATTTTTAATGCAAAATTGAGAAATACAGCAATTTGTGGGGCTACAGAGACGATTTTAATTCATCAAAAAATCTTAAAAAAATCATGTGACATAATTTTAAAACACTTAGAAGATCATGGATGCAAAATTATTGGGGACAACAGAGTCAAAAAAAATTATAAAGGTAAAACTATTAGAGCTACTAATAAAGATTGGTCAAAAGAATATTTGTCAGCTACAGTTTCTGTAAAATGTGTCAGAGATATAAATGATGCAATCAATCATATTAATAGATATGGGACAATGCACACTGACTCGATTATTACCATGAGTAAGAAATCAGCAAAAAAATTTTTAAATGAAGTTAAAAGCTCAATTGCCATGCACAATACATCAACTCAATTTGCAGATGGTGGAGAATTTGGTTTTGGCGGCGAAGTTGGTATTTCAACTAACAAGCTTCCTCCAAGAGGCCCTGTTGGACTTAATCAACTAGTATCTTATAAGTATCAAATATCAAGTAATGGAAGAGTAAGGAAATAATTTGGGATTTAAAAATAAAATAGGGGTTCTTGGTGGGTCGTTTGATCCTGCCCATGTTGGTCATTTAGCAATATCAAAAAAAGCTGTAAAAGAATACAAATTAAAAAAAATAATTTGGGCAATTACTTTAAAAAATCCTTTAAAGAAAAAAAATAATACAAGCATTTCTAAAAGAATCCAAGGTTGTAAAAAGATCATAAAGTTAAATAATTTTATAAAAATAAAATTTTATGAAAAGATAATAAGATCTAATAAAACTATTGACTTAATAAACTTTCTAAAAAAAACTACCAAAGCTGAAATTTATTTTCTTATGGGGGCAGATAATCTTATTAATTTTCACAAGTGGTATAAGTGGGAAGCTATTTCAAAAAAATGTAAAATTATTGTTTTTGATCGTTATGGCTATAAAAAAAAATCATTAAATTCAGTCTCATATAAAAGATTAAATGGAAAAAATTTAAAGTTCATTGAATTTAATAAAGTTAATATTTCATCTTCTCAATTGAGAAAAATTTGATAAGGTAAATATAATTAATGGATAAAATCTTAAGCTTAAAAAAAATTGTCATCGAAACTCTCGACATAAATAAAGCTCAAGATATTGTAAGTATAGACTTAAAAGATAAAAGTTCTATGGCTGATTATATGATTATAGCCAGTGGAACTTCATCTAGACATATTCAGGCTTTGTCTGAGCAAGTTTTAAAAAAACTTAAAGATAGTGGAATAAAAGACTCTAAAATTGAGGGTAAAGATAGTAATGAATGGAAACTGGTAGATGGTATTGATCTTATAGTACATATTTTTCACCCAGAAAAAAGGAGTTTTTATGAACTTGAAAAGATGTGGTCTGAGATGATACCCAAAGAAAAATTAATTATATGAAAAAAAAAGCTATACTAAACTTTTTAACTTCTATTTTAATTTTATTTTTACTTAGTCAAAAAGTAATTTCTTCTGAAAACGAAATATACCAAAAAATAGATGTTTTTGGGGAGGTTTTAGAAAAAATTAATAAGGAATACGTTGATGAAATTAATCAATCCGACAGTATGGACTCTGCTATTAACGGTTTGCTTCAATCTTTAGATCCATATTCAGGCTACATGTCTCCAGAAATTTTTAAAGAAATGCAAACTGAGACAAGTGGTGAATTTGGGGGGCTTGGTATTGAAGTTACAATGGAGTCAGGAGTTGTAAAAGTTATTTCTCCAATAGATGATACACCTGCGTCTAGAGCAGGAATAAAAGCTGGAGATTATATCGTTAAGATTAATGACACCCAAGTACAAGGTAAATCTTTGAGTGAAGCAGTCGAGTTAATGAGAGGGCCCGTAGGATCTGCTATTGAATTAACAATAAGAAGACGAGGAGAGAAAAAAGCTTTAACTTTTAATGTCACAAGAGAAATAATTCAAATCAAATCGGTAAAAGCAGAATTACTAGAAAAAAACATTGGGTATATACGACTAACTTCCTTTAATGAAAATAGTGCCGGACAAATAAAAAAAGCAATCAATAAATTTGAAAAAAATAAAAATTTAAACTCTTACATTTTAGACTTAAGAAATAATCCAGGTGGATTATTATCACAAGCTATAAAAATTTCTGATTTCTTTTTGGATAATGGTGAGATTGTCTCTACAAAAAGTAGACAACAGTCAGAAAATCGAAAATGGTTTGCAAAAAAAGGAGATCTTACTAGAGGAAAAACTATTCTTGTTTTAATAAATTATGGCTCTGCCTCTGCTTCTGAAATTGTAGCTGGTGCTTTAAAAGATCATAAAAGAGCGATTTTGATCGGTGAAAATAGTTATGGGAAAGGATCTGTTCAATCTATTATTCCTCTAAAAAATAAAGGGGCTATAAGATTAACTGTAGCCAAGTATTATTTGCCTTCAGGCAAATCTATTTCTGAAGTAGGTGTGTCACCTGACATTGAAATCGATGAGGAAAGTGATGATTTTAAAATTAAAACTGAAACCGACAATCAATTGAATTACGCGATCAAATTGCTTAATGGTTGAAATTCAGGAAAAATATAAAAATCTACCTTACAGAGTAGGTGTTGGCATAATTGTCTTAAATAAAGAAAATAAAATTTTTGTGGCAAAAAGAATTGATAACCCAAAAGGTTATTGGCAAATGCCACAAGGAGGTGTTGATGAAGGTGAAGATTTTTTATCTGCTGCCTACAGAGAGCTAGAAGAAGAAACTAGTATTAAAAACGTCGAGTTAATAACTGAAATAGATGAAATAACCACTTATGAACTACCAAATCATCTTCTTGGTAAAATTTGGAAAGGTAAATTTAAAGGGCAGAAACAAAAATGGTTTTTAATGAGATATCTTGGTAGTGATAATGAAATTAATATCAACACAAGCAAACCAGAATTTTTTGAATGGAAGTGGATAGAACTAGATTCTATTACGGAGATAGTTGTAAGTTTCAAACTTAATGTTTACAAGATACTTCAAAAAAAATTAAAAAGGATTATTAATTAATAGTTCTTAAAACTTCAATTTTCTGATCAATTAAGTATTTTGCTTGATCGCTTATGTTGTCTTTAGCTATCTCTTCTTCCGCAACTCTCAACATTTCATCTATTTTGTTTTTTTCTATATCATTAATATTGAAAATTGAGCTGGTAAGAATTGATAGATTGTTATTTTTGAATTCAATTATCCCATCTTCAACATAATATTTTTCTTCGCCTAATTTGGAATAAATTTTTATTATACCAGGTTTTAAAAAAGAAATTATAGATATATGGTCCTTAAGTATTCCCATCTCCCCCTCAAATGCTGGTACTACTACTTCAGTTACATCTTCTTTTGAAAGAAAAGATTTTTCTGGATTGACTACTTCAAGTTTAAACTCTTCACTCATTAAGCGGCATCTTTTTTCATTTTATCAGCTTTTTCTATAGCCTCTTCAATTGTACCAACCATATAAAACGCAGCCTCTGGAAGATGATCATACTCGCCTTTACAGATCGCATCAAAACCTTTTATTGTGGACTCAAGATCAACAAGTTTTCCAGGAGATCCTGTAAAAACCTCAGCAACAAAAAAGGGTTGTGATAAAAATCTTTGGATCTTTCTTGCTCTGGCCACTATCAATTTGTCTTCTTCGGATAGTTCGTCCATACCTAAAATTGCTATTATATCTTGTAAAGATTTATAAGTTTGAAGTATTTTTTGAACTTCTCTCGCGACCCTATAGTGTTCATCTCCAACGATTCTAGGATCAAGAATTCTTGAAGTAGAGTCAAGAGGATCTACTGCGGGATAAATTCCAATTTCAGCAATTTGTCTTGAGAGTACTGTTGTTGCATCCAGGTGAGCAAACGATGTAGCAGGTGCTGGGTCAGTTAAATCATCAGCAGGGACATATATTGCTTGTACTGATGTAATAGATCCTTTGTTAGTGGTTGTAATTCTTTCTTGTAAGTTACCCATATCCGTTGCTAAAGTCGGTTGATATCCAACAGCAGAAGGAATTCTTCCCAATAGAGCTGAAACCTCTGAGCCCGCTTGTGTAAATCTAAATATATTATCAACGAAAAATAAAACATCTTGTCCTTCTTGATCCCTGAAATATTCAGCGACCGTCAAACCTGTTAAAGCAACTCTTGCTCTTGCTCCTGGAGGTTCATTCATTTGACCATATACTAAGGCAGCTTTAGATCCTGCTCCTTCTTTTTTAATAACACCAGATTCTATCATTTCATGATATAGATCATTCCCCTCTCTTGTTCTTTCACCCACACCGGCAAAAACAGAAAAACCTCCATGAGCCTTAGCGACATTGTTAATTAATTCCATAATTAAAACAGTTTTTCCAACACCTGCTCCTCCAAATAATCCAATTTTTCCACCTTTTGCATAAGGAGCTAACAAGTCTATAACTTTAATACCAGTAACAAGAATTTCAGTTTCAGTTGATTGATCATTAAATTCTGGTGCCGCTCTATGGATTGGCCAATTTTCTTTTGTTTTAACGTCTCCTCTTTCGTCTATTGGTTCACCAACTACATTGATAATTCTTCCTAAAGTTTCTGGACCAACTGGAACTTTAATTGGAGCTTTTGTGTTAACTACTTCGTCACCTCTTTTTAACCCTTCTGTAGCGTCCATTGCAATAGTTCTTGCAGTTGACTCTCCTAAATGTTGAGCGACTTCTAAAACTAGACGATTACTTCCATTTTTGCATTCTAATGCTGTTAAAATTTCTGGAAGTTCTCCTTCAAATTTAACATCAACTACTGCACCTATAACTTGTGTAATTATTCCTTTGCTCATAATTATAAACTTTCTGCTCCTGATATTATTTCTATTAGTTCTTTTGTAATTGCTGCCTGACGACTTCTATTATACTCAATAGTAAGTTTATCAACCATTTCACCTGCGTTTCTAGTTGCATTATCCATAGCACTCATTCTTGCACCTTGTTCGCTAGCTGAATTCTCTAACATCGCTTTAAATATTTGTGTTGATATATTTTTGGGTAATAAATTGGTTAAAATCTCATCCTCATCAGGTTCAAATTCATAATTATCCTCTGATTTTTCCTTGTCATCAATATCTGTTTTTAATGGTATGATTTGTTGAGCTTGAGGTATTTGTGTAATAACATTTTTAAATTGATTGAAAAAAATTGTGCAAATATCAAATTCTTCTTTCTGAAACCTCTCAATAATTATTTTACTGACTTTTTCAGCGTCGAAAAAATTAGCATTTTTTGAATTTTTAAATGAAATATTTTCAATTATCTTATCACCAAAAATTCTCTTTAATTGATCATTACCTTTAGAGCCTACAGTTATAATCTTTAATTCTTTACCCTCACTAGATAATCTAGAAAAATAACTTTTTGCTTTTTTAATAATATTAGAATTAAAACCACCACATAAACCTCTATCTGAAGTCATTACAACACACAAATGAATTTGATCTTTTCCTGTTCCAGATAAAAGCTTAGGGGCATTTTCTTTATCAGAAATTCCCTCCGACAAATTTAAGATTATATTATTCATTTTTTCAGAGTATGGTCTTCCTTTTTCTGCACTATCTTGAGCCCTTTTAAGTTTAGCTGCAGCAACCATCTTCATAGCTTTAGTAATTTTTTGTGTAGATTTAACACTTGCAATTCTTTTTTTTAAATCATCTAAACTAGCCATAAATATTTTACGAATTAAATGTTTGTTTTAGCTGTTTTATTACTTCTACCAATTTTTGTTCAGAGTCTTCTTCAAGCTTTCCTGAACTTAAAATAGATTCTATGATTTCTGCCTTTTCAGATTTACATTTTTCAATTATTTTATTTTCAAAATTTGCAATTTCTTTTTGCTCTATGTCATCTAGATAACCTTTAACACCACAAAAAACTGAAATCACTTGCTCAGCCACAGTCATCGGAGAATATTGTTTTTGTTTAAGTAACTCTGTAAGCTTTGACCCTCTATTAAGAAGTTGTTGAGTTGATGCGTCTAAGTCAGAGCCAAATTGCGCAAAAGCTGCCATTTCTCTATATTGTGCCAATTCCAGTTTCATTGAACCAGAAACTTTTTTCATAGCTTTTGTTTGTGCTGCAGATCCAACTCTTGAAACTGAAAGCCCTACATTTATAGCTGGTCTTATACCTTGATTAAAAAGTTCAGTTTCCAAAAAGATTTGTCCATCTGTTATAGAAATCACATTTGTGGGTATATATGCGGATACATCACCACCTTGTGTTTCTATAATTGGTAGTGCTGTTAAAGAACCTCCACCATGCTCATCACTTAATTTTGCTGCTCTTTCAAGTAATCTACTATGAAGGTAAAAAACATCTCCAGGATATGCCTCTCTTCCTGGTGGCCTTCTTAAAATTAAGGACATTTGTCTATAAGCAACAGCCTGCTTTGATAGATCATCATAAATTATTAGTGCATGCATTCCATTGTCTCTGAAATACTCACCCATAGCACAACCAGTGTACGGAGCTAAAAATTGCAAAGGAGCTGAGTCTGATGCTGTTGCAGCAACAATAGTTGTATATTCCATTGCTCCAGCCTCTTCCAAAGTTTTTTGAATTTGTCTAACAGTTGATCTTTTTTGGCCTACAGCTACATAAATACAATATAATTTTTGTTTTTCATCACCTGACTCATTAATTTTCTTTTGATTAATGATTGCGTCAACAGCAACTGCTGTTTTGCCTGTTTGTCTATCTCCAATAATTAATTCTCTTTGTCCTCTTCCAATTGGCACTAAACTATCGATGGATTTTAAGCCAGTCTGCATTGGTTCACTAACAGATTGACGCGGAATGATACCTGGTGCCTTTACCTCAACCCTACTTTTCTTAACACCCTTATCTAAAGCACCCTTTCCATCGATTGGATTTCCTAGCCCATCCACTACTCGTCCCAATAATTCTTTTCCTACTGGGGTGTCAACAATACTTCCTGTTCTCTTAACTATATCGCCCTCTTTAATATTTCTGTCATCACCAAAAATAACAACTCCAACATTTTCACTTTCTAAATTAAGTGCCATGCCTTTTGAACCATCAGTGAACTCAACCATTTCACCAGCTTGTACGTTGTCCAGTCCGTAAATTCTTGCAATACCGTCTCCTACTGATAGAACTTGTCCTACTTCAGACACCTCTGCCTTTTCACCAAAATTTTTAATTTGCTCTTTTAATATTTTTGTTACTTCTGAGGGATTTATTTCCATATTATGCCTTCATCATTTTATTTTCTATTTGTTGTAATTTATTCTTAATTGAGGTGTCAATCATAGTGCTACCTACTTGTACAATTAATCCTCCGATTAAACTTTCATCATATTTATAATCTA
>CACEXM010000006.1 GCA_902563555.1 uncultured Pelagibacteraceae bacterium
GAGGATGACAAAGATAAAAAATCTAAAACGGGTAGCTTAAAAAAGAGAGATGTAAAATTAACAGTTTCCAGGGCGTTAAGTGATGAAATAGAAACAAGAGAAAGAAGTTTAGCTTCTGTAAAAAGAGCAAGGCAAAAAGAACTTAAAAACGTAAATAAAGAAGATAGTAAAGAAAATCAAAAACCTATTAAAAGGAATATAAATATTCCTGAAGCTATAACCGTAAGAGAGTTAGCCAATAGAATGGCTGAACAGTCTAGTAACGTAATTAAACATTTATTTGGAATGGGGGTTACTGTAACAATAAATCAAACATTAGCTGCTGATACAGCTGAGTATTTAGTAAAAGAATTTGGACATAATCCTATTAGGGAAGAAAAAGCAGAGGAGATAATAAAGAAAATAAAAGACTCTCGGACTGAAAATTTAAAAAATAGAGCTCCGATAATAACTGTGATGGGTCATGTTGATCATGGAAAAACTTCTGTTTTGGATGTTCTAAGAAGTGCTAATGTGGTGTCAGGAGAATTTGGTGGAATTACACAACATATCGGAGCTTATCAAATCAAAAGTGGTGATAATAATTTAACTTTTATTGATACTCCTGGACATGCTGCTTTTACTGAAATGCGTGCAAGAGGATCAAAATTAACTGATATTGTTGTTTTAGTAGTTGCAGCAGATGATGGAGTTAAACCTCAAACAGTGGAGTCAATAAGGCATGCAAAAGCTGCAAAAGTCCCTATAGTTGTGGCGATAAATAAATGTGATTTACCAGATGCTGATCCTCAAAAAATAAAAAATCAATTATTAGAACATGAGTTGATTGCTGAGGATTTATCAGGAGATACATTAATAGTTGAAATCTCTACTAAAACAAAAATGAATTTAGACAAATTGCTTGAAGCAATAACTTTACAAGCAGAAATTTTAGATTTAAAGACTGATTTTGACTCAAAAGCTACTGGAGTAGTTCTAGAGTCAAAAATTGATGTTGGTAGAGGTCCTGTCGCAAATATTATTGTAACTAGTGGTACTTTAAGAAAAGGAGACTTTTTTGTAAGTGGAATAAAATGGGGCAAAATAAGAGCCATCATAAATGATAAAGGTGAAAATGTTGCAGAAGCAATTCCATCGACACCAGTAGAAATTTTGGGTATTAACGGTGCTGCAAAATCGGGGGATGATTTTATTGTTCTTGATAGTGAAAAAGAAGCAAAAACTCTTAGTGAGAATAGAACAGAGGAAAATAAAGATATTAAAAATCCTTTATCTTTTGCAACACAAGAGTCAGCATTTTCAAACAAATCATCTCAAGATTTAAATTTAATTATCAAATCAGACGTCCACGGTTCCTCAGAAGCTATCAAAAATGCCATTAATCAAATTAAACATGATGAGGTGAAACCAAAAATTATTTTAGCAGATATAGGAATGATTACAGAGACTGACGTTACTTTAGCAAAAGCATCACAAGCTGTTTTAATAGCTTTTAATGTCAAACCAAGTAAAGAGGCAAAAAAATTGGCGGAAGATGAAAATATAAAGATATCAACATATAATATAATTTATGAGGTATTGGACTTTGTTAAAAAAAGCATGTCAGGACTACTGGCCCCAGATGTGCAAGAAAGTATAACGGGTACGGCTCAAATTTTAGAAATATTTAAAGTATCTGGTGCAGGCAAAGTTGCAGGCTCTAAAGTAACAGAGGGTGAAATTCTTGCTAATTCCAACGTAAGGATTATTAGAGACGGTACGATTATTTACACGGGTAAAATAGCGACCATATTTAGAGAGAAAAACCAAGTAAAACAGGTAGATATTGGCCAGGAGTGTGGTATCGCTCTCAAGGATTACATGGATTTTCAAAAAAATGATACAATTGAAGCTTTTAATGTTACATCTACTGAAAGGTCAATATAATGGCTGATAGAATAGGAAAACAATTTACCCAAAGGCAACTTAGAGTTGGTGAGATGATTAAACAGTCTTTGAGTATGATTTTTATAAGGAATGAGGCAAAAATTCCTAATTTAGAAACAAATAATATAACAGTAACAGAAGTTAGAATGAGTCAGGATTTGAAAATAGCTAAAGCATATGTGTTACCATTAGGTGGTAAAGATGCCGACAAAACAATCGAAAAATTAAAAGAGTATGCTTTTTTAATAAGAAAAATTCTGTCTCAAAAAATTATTGTAAAGTTTTTACCAAAAATCCTTTTTCGCAAAGATGAGTCTTTTGAATATGCCGAAAAAATTGAAAATTTAATTAAACAAACAAACAAGTAGGAAAATAAATATGAGTAAAAAATCATCAGAATTAGCTATTCATGATAAGGATACAGGATCATCTGAGATTCAAATAGCTTTATTAACAGAAAAAATTGAGAATTTATCTAAACATATTAAGCAGTTTAAAAAAGATAAACACTCCTCAGTTGGCTTACTGAAAGCAGTTAATAAGAGAAAAAAATTGTTAGATTACCTTAAAAAAAATAAGGTTGATTCTTACAAAAATGTACTGTCGAAATTGAAATTGAGAAAGTAAAAATCAAAATAGATAGAACGGAATGAAACGAAACGAACGAAACGAAATGGAAATGAAATGTTTAAAGTGTATAAGAAGGAAATTGAAGTAGCAGGAAAGAAGATAAGTTTAGAAACAGGAAAAGTAGCAAGACAAGCAGACGGTGCAATAATCGCAACATGTGGAGAGACAGTTGTTTTAGCAACAGTGGTGGGAGCAAAAAAAGTAAATCCTGATGTTGATTATTTTCCACTATCAGTGAATTATCAGGAAAAATACTATGCTGCAGGAAAAATTCCAGGTGGGTATTTCAAAAGAGAGGCAAGACCAACCGAGAGTGAAACATTAATCTCTAGATTAATTGATAGACCAATCAGACCGTTATTTCCCGATGAATTTAAAAATGAAGTTCAGTTGTTACCAACTGTAATTTCTTACGATAAAGAAAATGAAGCGGATATTTTATCAATTACAGCTTCATCAGCAGCTTTGGCTGTATCAGGAATGCCATTTATGGGTCCTGTTGGAGCTTCTAGAGTTGGTTTTATTGATGGAAAATATGTTTTAAATCCATCAAAAGCTGAGCTTGAAAAATCAAAATTAGACTTAGTTGTAGCGGGTACTAAAGATGCAGTGCTTATGGTTGAGTCTGAAGCGAGTGGTTTAACAGAGGAAGAGATGTTAAATGCAGTTAAATTTGGTCATGAAGGTTTTGTTCCTGTGATTGAAATGATCGAGGAACTTGCAAAAGAATGTAGAAAACCTGAATGGATCGTCGAAAAGAAAGACCTATCAGAAGTTAAGAAAAAACTTGAGGTAACTTTCACAGAAGATCTTAAAAAAGCTTTTGCAACAAGAGATAAACAAGATAGATCAAATCAAATTTCAGAAATTACTGATAAAGCTAAAAAACTTTATGAAGAGGATGAAAATTATACAGATCTTGATGTTAATTCTGAACTTAAAAAAATAGAAAAATCAATAGTTCGAACAGATATTTTAAAAAATAAAAACAGAATTGATGGTAGAGGATTATCTGATGTAAGGCCTATATCTTGTGAAGTTGGTGTTCTACCACGAACCCATGGTTCTGCTTTGTTTACCAGAGGTGAAACACAGGCAATTGTGACAGCTACTTTAGGTACATCGGATGATGAGCAAAGAATTGAAAGTTTAGATGGATTACAAAGAGAAAGATTCATGCTTCACTACAATTTTCCACCTTTTTCAGTTGGAGAAACAGGAAGAATTGGAACTGGTAGAAGAGAAATTGGACATGGTAAATTAGCGTGGAGAGCAATACATTCTTCATTGCCATCAAAAGAAGCATTCCCCTATACTTTTAGAGTAGTTTCGGAGATTACTGAGTCTAATGGTTCATCTTCAATGGCTACTGTTTGTGGAACATCATTAGCACTAATGGATGCGGGTGTACCCATTAAAGAACCAGTTGCAGGTATAGCAATGGGTTTGATCAAAGAAGGTGATGATTTTAGTGTCTTATCAGATATCTTAGGTGATGAAGATCATTTAGGTGATATGGACTTTAAAGTTGCCGGAACTAAAGATGGAATTACTTCTCTTCAAATGGATATCAAAATTACAGGAATTACATTTGAGATTATGGAAAAGGCATTAAATCAAGCAAAAGATGGAAGAATTCATATTTTAGGTGAAATGAATAAAGCATTATCAGCTTCAAGATCAGATGTTGGAAAACACACTCCAAAAATGGAAAAAATCAATGTTGATAAAAAAGACATTGCTGCCGTAATTGGAAAAGGTGGAGCAACAATAAGAGAGATTGTAGAAAAATCAGGTGCGAAAGTTGATGTTAATGATGAGGGCGTAGTGACAGTTGCTGCACCAGATGAAGAAGCTAGAAATATTGCTATGCAAATGATTAAAGACATCACTGCTAAAGCTGAATTGAATAAAATTTATTCAGGTAAAGTAATGAAAATTATGGAATTTGGAGCATTTGTAAACTTTTTAGGCAAACAAGATGGGCTTGTTCATATTTCTGAACTTGCTGATAAAAGAGTTGCTAAAGTTACTGATGTTGTCAAAGAAGGTGATGAGGTAAAAGTAAAAGTGATTGGATTCGATAGAGGAAAGGTAAAACTTTCTATCAAACAAGCTTAGGTTTAAAATGTAAATCAAGAAATAAGTAGAATAATTAAAATTATTTTATGAGAGTTGCTGTTTTAAGTTTGATTATTTTATTATTTTTCTTTAACAGTAATAAAGTTTATTCAGGCACAGTTACTATGCCTTCAACTTTAACAACTGATACAACTGATTTCGTTTTACTATCAAGCTCAGGAACAACACCTAGTATTAGTGGTTACACAGGAACCCTTCTTGTTTCAGCTGTAGCATCGGATGGAAATATAAAGGTAACGTCTGTTACTAATTTAATGCAGGCAGCGGGCTATTGTAATTATGAAAGTGATAATTCAAGTGTACCTTCTCAGTGTACAGGTAATTCTCTTACAGAAATAGGTTTTAGAGGAACACAAGATGATATTAATACTGCACTTGCAACATTATCATTCAAAGGCGATGGTGCTGCTGGATCTCCTACTATTACTGTTGCTGTAACTCCTGCAGGTACTAATTATTTTTCAGGCAATGGTCATTATTATCAACTTGTAACGGGAAATATTAATTGGACCAATGCAAAAACCGCAGCAGAGGCATCAACTTACGAAGGTTTAACAGGTTATCTTGTAACAATTACAAGTGCAGCTGAAAATAATTTTATTAAAAATAAAATTGCTACCAATACTTGGATTGGTGGATCTGACGATGCAACGCATACATCTAATACCCATCCTGCAATAACTAGTGGTGGTGCAGGTAATTCTACTCCACATGGACTAGCTGGCGAGGGTACTTGGGAATGGGTTTCTGGACCAGATAATGGAAAAACTTTTCACTGCCAGGAAAAAATTGAACCTAAAGCTGATCCTGCTCATCCAGATTGCACGGTAGCATCAGGATATGAATATGTAAATTGGCTAACTAATGAACCTAATGACCATAATAGTGATAGAGATGGGCAAGAAAATTGTGCTCATATGTATGGCTCTGGAGACAACAAAGGTAAATGGAATGATTTACCTTGTACTAATACAGTTGGAGCATATGTAATTGAATATGGTGGAACAGCTGGTGAAAGTGCAACAGTAAGCGGTCAAACAACATTAACAATTAATTCAACTGAAGCTAGCGGCAGTACTTACACCGCGTTCAATGATAAACAAGTAAGTGGAATGATAAACGCTCAAACAGAATATGCTAAAAGATTTATGTTTAATACTACCAATCAAGTCATGCGTAGAATGGAACAGTTTAGAAGAGTTGGAATTAATAAATCAACTCGAATTAAAGATATGAGATTAACTCTTGCCAATGATCAAAATAATTATAATAAACAAATACCAACTGAATTATTTGATTATTACATTGATGAATATAAAAATTTATCTGCAAAAAATGTTGATGATTTAATTAGTAAACTTCCATTAACAAAATATTTAAAAGAAAATTATAATATGACACCCAAGGATTGGGCATTTTGGACAGCTGGCTCAATTAATAAGGGTAGACTTAATCTTAGTTCAGTTGGTGATTTAGGAATAATAAATAGAACTGAGAGTTTTATAGTGGGTGCAGATGTTAATTATGATAAAGGTTCTTTATTTGGACTTGCTTTGAGGCATGAAGATGATCAATCTGATATAGGCATGAAGGATAGTACTGGATTTTTAGCAAGATCTGATAATTTTTCCATTTATAATACCTGGCAAGGATCTGAAAAAAATTATATTGATTCTTTTTTAGGATTTGGAAAAACTACTTACGCTACAACACGTATTGTTGACATCTCAAACCCTTCTAATGTTGTAAAAGGTAAATTCAAAGCAAAACAAGTTTTTGGTTCGGTTAAATATAATTTCAAGAATGTCCATAAAGATTATAAATTTCACAATTATTCCAAATTTGATTTTGGTTTTGTAAATTTTGATGGATATTCTGAGACAGGTAGCAGTAGTTCAAAGTTAAAATTTGGTAAAAGAGAACTTGAAACATCATCAATTTCTGTAGGATCTGCCATTGAGAAAGAAATATATCTTACCGACTCATTATTTATTCCTTATTTTAAGTTAGATTTTAGTAAGGATCTTACAGATGGATCAGATATACAAGCTAACTATGTTGGTAATACCGCCAAATATAACACTACTATTGATAAAAACTTTAGCTCAATGATTATTTTTGAAACTGGATTTGATTGGTTTTTTGATAATGGGTGGAATATTAAATCTGTTATTAGTAGAACTGATAAAGATGGCGTAGGACACGAAAATTTATTAGAGCTAAGAGCTGTTAAATCAAGACAAAACTTATATTAAAATTAAGTTATATTTTTTGGATCAGGCATTCCAACTTTGTTGTATCCCGCATCTACATAGTGAATTTCACCAGTAACACCATTTGCAAGATCGCTTAGAAGATATAATGCTGAATTGCCAACATCATGAATATCAACATTTCTTTTTAGGAATGAATGATCTTCATTCCATTTATATAAAAATTTTGCATCTCCAATAGCAGAAGCTGCTAAGGTTTTAATAGGGCCAGCACTTATCGCATTAACTCTCATGCCTTTAACGCCCAAATCTCTAGCTAAGTATTTTACACTAGCCTCAAGAGCTGATTTACACACACCCATTACGTTATAATTTGGAATAGCTTTAGTAGACTCGTAAGTTAATGTAAGAAGACTTCCACCTTGTTTCATCACTTTTGATGCTTCTTTTGCTACTTCAGTAAATGAAAAACATGAAATTAACATACTTTTTAAAAAGTTTTCTCTAGTTGTATTTAAATATTCGCCTGATAATTCTGATTTATCTGAAAATGCAACTGCATGAACTACAAAATCAATTTCTCCCCATTGAGATTTGATATTCTCAAATAATTTTACAACCTCTTCTTTTTTTTCAACATCACAGCTAAAAGTTGATTTTGAATTTAATTTTTCTGCTAGAGGGACCACTCTTTTCTTAAGAGCATCACCTAAATACGTAAAAGCTAATTCAGCGCCAGCCTCTGAAAGTTTTTGAGAGATACCCCAAGCAATAGATCTTTCATTAGCAACTCCCATGATTAATCCTTTTTTACCTTTCATCAAGCTCATGATTAAACCTTTTCAAAAACTAGTGCAGCATTGGTTCCACCAAAGCCAAAACTGTTTGACATAACCGCATTTAAAGAAACATTTTTCTCTGATTTTGCAACAATTGGAAATTTTTTAGCTTCCTCGTCCATTTCTTTGATATTAGCTGAACCAGCAATAAAATTATTTTTCATCATAATTAAACAATATATCGCCTCGTGTACCGACGCTGCTCCTAAAGGATGACCTGATAAAGATTTTGTTGAGCTAATTTTCGGAATTTGTTCACCAAAAGTTTCTTTTACAGCGTTTAGTTCTGTTATGTCTCCAACAGGAGTAGATGTTCCATGAGTATTAATATAATCAATTTTATTTTTTGCTGTTGCCATTGCCATCTTCATACATCTTACAGCTCCTTCGCCAGATGGAGCTACCATGTCATAACCATCTGAAGTTGCTCCATATCCAGTGAGTTCAGCATATATTTTGGCACCTCTTGCTTTAGCATGCTCATATTCTTCAAGCACCAATACTCCACCCCCACCAGCAATAACAAAACCATCTCTTGTTTTATCATAAGCTCTTGAAGCAGTTTCAGGTGTATCATTATATTTTGAGGACAAAGCAGTCATTGCATCAAACATTGCTGTCATGGCCCAATGAATTTCTTCACTTCCACCAGCGAAGACAATATCTTGTTTTCCCATTTGAATTAACTCCATAGAGTTTCCTATACAATGCCCACTAGTTGCACATGCTGAGCTCATTGTATAATTAGTCCCTTTTATTTTAAAAGGTACGGCCAAAGTTGCCGAAGCAGTGCTTGCCATTGTTCTTGGAACAATAAATGGTCCCATAAGTTTTGGAGTTTTAGCTCTAGTTTTATCTGCAGCCAAAATCACATTTTCAATTGACGGGCCACCTGAGCCCATTACTATTCCAGTTTTAAAATTGCTTACCTCTTTCTCCTCAAGCCCAGAGTCCTCGATAGCTTCTTTCATTGCAATATAATTATATGCTGAGCCTGATCCCATAAACCTTATTGTTTTTCTATCAATAAAATCCTCAAGTTTTATGTTTGGTTTACCGTGAATATGACTTTTAAGATTATGTTCTTTATATTCTGGACTGAAAGATATTCCAGACTTTGAGTTTAAAAGAGAATTGTATACCTCATCTTGGTTGTTTCCTAGACATGAAACAACCCCTAAACCTGTAATTACGACTCTTTTCATTATTTAAATAATCCTACTTTTAAATTGTCTGCTGAATAAATTTTTTTATCATCGGCTAAAACCATACCATTGGCAAGACCTACTGTAGTACCTCCAGGAGACATGATTTTTTTCATATCAATTTCATATTTTACTAATTTTATATTTTGCAAAACTTCTCCTGTAAATTTCACTGTACCTACACCTAAAGCCCTTCCTTTTCCTGGATTTCCAATCCAACCTAAAAAAAAACCTACTAACTGCCACATAGCATCAAGACCAAGACAGCCAGGCATAACAGGATCTTCTTTAAAGTGACAATCAAAAAACCAAAGATTTTTTTTAATATCTAATTCAGCTTTTAAAGAACCTTTTTTAAATGCTCCTTTGTCATCATTAATTTCTGTAATTCTATCAAACATCAGCATTGGTGGAAGTGGTAATTTAGCATTACCTGGGCCAAATAATTTTCCTTCTCCACAATTTATAAGTTCATCATACGAGTATGAGTTTTTTTTCATAAAATTGAGTACCCTTATTTACTTGATTTTACCATTATATAATATAAATTTAACTTTAGTTTAGAATAATTTTAAATAACAATACGGTTAAATAGTGAAATATATCGATAAATTGAGAAATTCTGGATTACGACCAACTAAACAAAGACTTCAAATATGTGAGGTTTTATTTGATACTGAAAAGACATTTCATTTCACGATTAATGAGCTAGATCAGAAAATTAAGAAGCAAAAAAATAACAAAATTTCTTTAGCAACTATTTATAATACTGTTCATGCTTTTGAAAAAAAAGGATACCTTAAACAGATCCCGATTAATTCAAACCAAACTTATTTTGATACAAATGTTACCGATCATCATCATTTTTATGATTTAAAAGATGAAAAGTTGATTGATTTAGAAAATTCTGATGTAGGCCCAATAAACATCTTAAAAAAAATAAACGGTAAAAAGATTAAATCTGTCGAAGTTCTTGTTAAGCTAGAAGACTAATTATTTGCATTTACTTTAGCGTCATTTTAAACCAATTGACAGCTTTTTAGAATCATTATAAACTGCGAATATCAATAAATTAACCTAATGGAAAATAATGAGTACTGAAAATTTTAAAGACAAATCTTTTAAAGCAAATCAAATGAGCAAATGTCCTTTTACAGGTGCAGGAACACCTGCAAAGTTTTCTGCAGGACGGGGACAAACGGTGAGAGATTTTTGGCCTAATAGCCTAAATCTTAAAATTCTTAGTCAGCACTCAAATTTATCTAACCCTATGGATAAAAAATTTAGTTACGCTAAAGAGTTTAAAAAACTTAATTATAAAGCACTGAAAAAAGATTTAAAAAAATTAATGACTGACTCACAAGAGTGGTGGCCAGCTGATTACGGTCATTATGGACCACTCTTTATCAGGCTTGCTTGGCACGCTGCAGGAACTTACAGAACTGGTGATGGTAGAGGTGGAGCTGGAACAGGCAATCAAAGATTTGCTCCTCTTAATTCTTGGCCAGATAATGTGAATTTGGATAAAGCTAGATTGCTTTTATGGCCGATCAAAAAGAAGTACGGAAGAAAAATTTCATGGGCTGATTTATTTATACTTGTTGGTAATGTTGCGTTAGACTCAATGGGTTTCAAAACTTTTGGTTTTGGAGCTGGTAGAACAGACATTTGGGAGCCAGAAGATGATATCTATTGGGGCTCGGAAAAAGAAATGTTAGGTGTTGAGAGATATAGTGGAAAAAGAGATTTAGAACAACCATTAGGTGCCTCACATATGGGTTTAATTTATGTTAACCCCCAAGGTCCTGATGCTAATCCAGATCCAAAACTTGCAGCGCATGATATTAGAGAGACATTTGGCAGAATGGCCATGAATGATTATGAGACAGCTGCATTAGTTGCTGGAGGACATACGTTTGGAAAATCGCATGGTGCAGCATCTGAATCATTTAAGGGTCCTGATCCTGAGGCCTCAAAACTTCAAGACCAGTCTACTGGATGGAATAGTGGTTACAAATCTGGAAAAGGTGTTGATACAATAAGTAGTGGTATTGAGGGCGCCTGGACTCAAAATCCTATTAGATGGGACATGGGCTATTTAGATTGTTTATATGGACATGAATGGGAACTCACAAAAAGCCCTGCTGGTGCTCACCAATGGACGCCTAAGAAAAATGGTCAAGAAATTAAAATGGTTCCTGATGCACATAAGAAAGGTGTGCTACACCCACCAATGATGCAAACAACTGATATCTCAATGAAAGTTGATCCAAGTTATGGCCCTATTACAAAACATTTTCATCAAAATCCAAAAGAGTTTCATGATGCTTTTGCAAGAGCTTGGTTTAAATTAACTCACAGAGATATGGGTCCTAGAGTTTGTTATCTTGGTAGTGAAGTTCCAAAAGAACAGTTAATTTGGCAAGACCCAATAGATAAACCAAAATATAAACTTAAGTCAAAAGATATTAAAGATTTGAAAAATAAAATTTCTAAATCAAAAATATCAATTTCAGATTTAGTATCAACCGCTTGGGCGTCAGCGTCAACTTTTAGAGGATCAGACAAAAGAGGTGGTGCTAATGGTGCAAGGATAATGTTAGAGCCCCAAAGAAATTGGAAAGTTAATAATCCTAAGAAGTTATCAAATGTGATTAAAGCCTTGAGTAAAATCAAGAGTAAATTTGACAGTAATAAAAAAAATGTTTCAATGGCCGACTTAATTGTACTAGCAGGTGGAGTTGGAGTCGAAATGGCCGCAAAAAAAGCTGGTTATAAAGTTAAAGTTCCATTTTCAGCAGGAAGAGGAGATGCGAGACAAGACCAAACTGATATTAATTCATTTGGCCTTCTAGAACCACAAGCAGATGGCTTTAGAAATTACTTGAATGGTGGAGCTTCAAATGTTTCTGCAGAGGAAAAATTAGTAGATAAGGCTCAGTTGATGGGTTTAACAGCGCCTGAAATGACAGCTCTAATAGGTGGAATGAGAGTTTTAGATACTAATTATGATAATTCAGAACATGGTGTTTTTACAAAAAGACCTGGTTATCTGACAAATGATTATTTTATAAACTTACTAGATATGAATACCACTTGGAAAGAAGAAGATAAATCAGAGCAGACTTTTATCGGGAAAGACAGAAAAACTCAAAAAATTAAATGGAAAGCGACAAGAGTTGATTTGATTTTTGGGTCAAATTCTCAATTAAGAGCATTAGCAGAAGTTTATGCATGTGAGGACTCAGGTAATAAATTTATTAATGATTTTATCGCAGCGTGGGTTAAAGTAATGAATTCAGACAGATTTGACTTGAAATTAAATTAACAAAAACTAAATGATTATTTTATGCCATCAGTAACTTTCGATGATTTTTATGAGGTCCCAGACCTTTATTTTGATATCACAAGATTAAGGGAAGATTTAGATAAAATTTTAAAAGCTAAAAAATTTAACTCTCCTGGAGTAACACACTTTGGTGCAATATCATTAAACCAAATTCCAAATGACAAAAGTTCTATTGAAGGAAATAATATTCGAGGTAAATATTGGACTATAGCAGATGAAACTGGAAAAGAAGTTTGTAGAGATGTTGATATAGATGAGTCTAAATATACACAATTAATCCCTGAATTTGAGAATACTTATTTCAAAGAAGTTTATGACACGTTAAGTAAAAGATTTAAACTGGGTAGAGTAAGACTATTGTTAAAAGAGCCAAGGTCAACACTTAGCTGGCATAAAGACCCAGAGTGTAGGCTGCACGTCCCAATTATTACTAACAAGGGTTGTTCGATGGTAATCGAGAATGTTGCAAAACATCTCCCTGCTGATGGTAAAGTTTGGATAACTAACAACACAAAATATCATAATTTCTTTAATGGTGGGGAACAGGCTAGAATTCATTTAGTAGCTTGCGTTCTAGAAAGCCCTTTTAAGGAACAAAATGGAAATAACTAGCGGAATATTTAAAGCAGCAGGTAATATTTACCAAAATAATAAAGGGTCTATCCTTAGAACAATAATCTATACAATTGGACACTTTGCGATAGCTATAACTGTTTTAATGTTAGTCGCTGATGTTTCTTTTATGATTGCATTAACTGATGCGATTGTTGAACCAATAGCTAACTCCGTTTGGTATTTCATTTTAGATAAATGGTGGGCAAGCAAATCGAAAAATTAAAAATTTAAAAAAAATCATAATTCGTTTTTTTAATAATTCTTGAGAATAATTATCATTATCAAAAAAAAATGTGATAATGATAATTATTCTCATAGATTTTTCTTGAAAGCTTTTTTCATAATATTACTTTATGGGTATGCAAACAGAAAACTATAACTGTAAAAAATGTGGACTTACCATTTCTTCAACTTGTTCTAAATGTGATAAAGTTGTTGATGTTGAAATTCTTGATGACGGTTGCATTGTTCAGAAAACAAAATGTGGTGATTGTGCTAATACACCTGTAATCAAAGATGTTTGTGCGCAACAAAAATAATTAGATATTTTAAAAATTATCTAATTTTTCCCCAAACATGGGTGTTTTTAATCCATCCCTTGAATTTTGATGTTTTTATTAAACACCAGTTCTCCTCACATTTTTTAACAATCAATATTCTACCTTTTTTAATTTTTGCCAAAGGTTTTGAAAAATTAGATGGTTCTTGAAATAAAATTTTATCTTTAAGCGGTATAATTGAGTTTATCTGTTTTAATTGTGAAACATGTATCCAACCGCTATTATTTTTTATATCAATAATCCTCCGAAAATTTTCATTTTTATCTATTTGTTTTATTGGGAGATTAATTTTCTTATATACATATTTAATAGGAGACTCTAGGCTAGGTCCGTATCTAACATTGACCTTATCTTTCTTCAAAGATACATAAACCTCGTTTGCTAGACAATTGGAGAAATAAAAAAAAGATGAAATAAGTAATAATATAATCTTATGTAACATTATTTATACACTTTTAATTTTTTTTAATTTCACTTTTCTAAAATTTAAATTAAGTAAATCAAGTATAAGTATATATCCATTTAAATTTTTACCGATATTCAAAATTTTTTTTAATATCTCATTGGCTTGAATTGTGCCAATTATACCTGCAACCGTTCCCAAAACACCTCCATATTCACAATTTAAAATATCATCTGAAATTTCTCTTTCTTGAAAAAAAGATCTTATGCATGGTGTATTTTTATTTTTAAAATTAAAAGTAAAAATATGCCCATCAAATTTACTTATAGCTCCTACAACAAGAAATTTTTTTGTTTTTTTACAATAATCATTTACTAAGAATTTAGTTTTAAAGTTATCTGATCCATCTATGATATAATCATATTTACTTATAATATTTTTAATATTACCTTTATTAAGTTTAACTTTGTAACAATTAACTTTTGTATTTGAATTAATTATACGTAATTTTTTTTTTGCCACTATAACTTTTGACTTTTTGATATCTCTTATATCATAAAGGCTTTGTCGATGAATATTGGTTATATCTACATTATCGAAGTCAATTATCCCAAGGTTACCTACACCTGCTCTAGTAAGAAATTCTGCAACAGAACAACCTAAACCCCCCATTCCAATGATAAGAACTTTAGATTTAATTATTTTTTTTTGACCTAAAGTGCCAATATTTCTCAGGATAATTTGTCTTGAGTATCTCGCAACCTGGCTTTTATCTAAATTTTGACTCATTTACCTGTTGAGCCAAATCCACCCTCTCCTCTTAAAGTCTTGGGCAATTCATTTGCTTCCTCTAATTCCATCTTTGCAATAGGGGTTAAAACCATTTGTGCAACTCTATCATCATTATTAACAATAAAATCATGATTGCTATGATTAAATATGATAATTTTTAACTCACCTCTATAATCACTATCTATAGTTCCAGGAGTATTTAAAACACTAATATTATTTTTAGCTGCTAGGCCAGAACGCGGCCTTATTTGTATTTCATAATCTTCAGAGAAAGCGACAGACAATCCTGTTGGAATTAAAGCTGAGGTTTGTGGTTTAATTACAATTTTTTCCTTTATAAAAGCCATTAGGTCCATGCCCGAAGCTCCTTTAGTCTTATAAGATGGAAGAGTAACTTTAGGATCAAGTTTCTTAATTAATACTCTGACCATTAATTCATGTGAGTGACAATTCTATCAACAATCTCCTCTGAAATTTCAGATTTCTTTTTATGTGAAAGTGTCTCTTTATTTTTTTTAAGATCATTATAATGAATCGTAACCTCGTTATAATCACTATTAAAACCAATATTTTCTTTCGACACATCATTTGCAACGATCCAATCACAGTTTTTATTTTTAAGTTTTTTCATGGCATTCGAGTCTAAATTTTTTGTCTCAGCTGCAAAACCAATAACTAGCTTTGGTCTCATTGAATTATGATTTGAAATATAATTCAAGATATCAACATTTCTCTCTAATTTGATATTTAGTCTTTCTTTTTTTTTTATTTTATCTTTACTTTTTACATCAATCTTAAAATCGGAAACTGCAGCTGAAAATACTGCAATATCCGTTGGTAAATTTTTTTGAGTAGCTTTAAACATTTCATCCGCTGTTTCAACTTTTATAAGTTTAATTTCTTGATCTATATCTAGATTAGTCGGACCTGATATTAAAGTTGTATCAAATCCTCTTTTATGCAGAGATTTTGCAATTTCATAACCTTGCTTACCACTTGATTTATTCGAAATAAATCTTACAGGATCAATGTATTCATTTGTTGGGCCTGCGGTAACTAAAGCTTTAATCTTTTTATTTTTTTTCCTATTTTCAACAAAATTTTGAATTTCATTAAATATTTCGATTGGTTCAGACATTTTGCCTTCACCATACTCTCCACATGCCATATCACCGGTAATAGGACCTATAACTTTATATCCATAATTCTTTAGAGTTTTTAGATTATCCTTAGTCGATTGATGTTCCCACATTCTTACATTCATAGCAGGAGCCAAGTAAACTTGTTTGTTTGATGCTAAAATAACAGTTGAAGCTAAATCTTCAGCGTTTCCAGAGGCAAGTTTTGAAATAGTATTTGCAGTTGCAGGAGCAACAATGATTACATCAGCCCATCTCGATAAAGCAATATGGTCCATTTCTAACTCATTTTCTATATTGAAAAGGTCTTCGTAAACTTTCCCTTGTGATAATGAAGCGATCGATAAGGGTGTTACAAATTTTTTAGCATTCCTTGTTAAAATTGTTCTTATAGAGGCCTTATTTTTCTTAAATAATCTAATTAATTCTAAGCTTTTATATGCAGCAATTCCTCCGCAAATTATAAATAGAATTTTTTTATAAGCTAAATTTTTCATTTTTGTGCATTAAAATACTAGAAGGCCTAAAATTACAAGCAATAAAAAACCTATTATTGATTGATTTCTGAAAGCTACCATTTCAGATCTTTTATCACTTAATGAATTATAAGAATTTGAATTTTGAGGAATTTGTCCACTAGCTAAAAAAGTAAGAGCCTGATTAGCTTTATCCATTATTTCTGGAAATTCTGGTAATCTTTTTATTACTTCTGAAGTGCTATTAATTGTTTCATTAATTTTAGTCATAGGGTTTTTTGTCTCTTTCAACCAGTTTTCAAGGATAGGTTTAGATGTAGTCCAAATATTTGTTTCAGGATTCAATTTTCTTGCTACACCTTCAACTACCACCATTGTTTTTTGTAGCATTAACAATTGTGGTTGTGTTTGCATATTAAATTTTTCTGTGACGTCAAAAAGTTGTTTTAATAATTTTCCACCAGATATATCTTTAACTGCTTGACCAAAAATAGGCTCACCAATAGACCTTAAAGCTTGAGCAAGATCGTTTATTGGGACATCTTTTGGCACTAAACCTGCAATTAAATGGACTTCAGCAACTTTTTTGTAGTCTCTTTGAATAAAACCAAAAAGTATTTCAGCTAAAAATCTTTTACTCATTTTATCGAGCCTGCCCATAATTCCAAAATCAATAGGAACAATGTGACCATCATTATTTATCAAAATATTTCCTTGATGCATATCAGCATGAAAAAAACCATCTCTAACAGCATGCCTAAGAAAATTTTGGATAATATCCTCTGCTAATTTTTTTGTATCTACATCTCTTTTTTTTAACTCATCAGTTTCTCTGATTGAGATACCCTCTACCCAGTCTAGTGTCATTACATTTTCACTAGTATAGTTCCAGTAAGTTTGTGGAACATTAAAACCAATATCATTTTTTGTATTTTCTGCGTATTCATTTGCGGCAGCAGCCTCAAATCTTAAATCCATCTCAAGGTTAGTAATTTCTTTTAGTAAAAATACTACATCAACAAGTTTTAATCTTTTTGTTTTTTTTACTAAGGACTCAACTAAAAATGCAAATAACATTATAGCATCAATTTCCTCATTGAAAATTTTCTTAATATCAGGTCGTAAGATTTTTATTGCGACATCTTTTATTATTCCATTATCGTCTATTTGAGCTTTGTGAACTTGAGCTATGGATGCAGCTGCAACAGGTTCGCTTAAATTAATAATTGAGTTGTAGGTATTAGTCCCTAAATCATCTTTGATAATTTTTTTGGCTTGATCTTGGGAAAATGGAGGCAATCTATCTTGAAGATTCTCGAGTTCTTTTGATAAACTTTCTCCAATAATATCTGGCCTTGTCGCTAAAAACTGACCTAGTTTTATAAAAGTTGTCCCCATGGACTCTAAAGATCTAGACAATCTTTCTCCTTCATTTGCGTTTACCAGTTTATTATTTTTGGATGAAATAGAAAAAGATAGAATTTTAAACAAAATTTTAATAGATAATGGTGGTTCATGAAATTTTGATGTTATCTCTAAAATATCTGATTTTGCGACTTTTCTTCCAAGTTTAAATAATGTTATTAATCTTTTGATCATTATATTTTCCAACCACTATGAATAGAAACTATACCACCTGTTAGATTTGTATAATCACACTTATCAAATTTATTTTTATACATTAAATCAATTAGTTCATTTTGATTAACAAAATTTTGAATACTTTCAATTAAATACTTGTAAGGTTCTTTTTTGCCAACTACAATTTTTCCAATTTCTGGAATTAGTTTAGAATATTTTTTATAAAGATAATCTAAATTAGAGTTTTGAATTTTAGAAAATTCAAGACATAAAAATCGACCTCCTGGTTTTAAAACTCTGTATGCTTCTTTCAAGGATTTTTTTATATTTTTTGTATTCCTTAATCCAAAGCTAATTGTATAAAAGTCAAAAGAGTTACTTAAAACAGGTAAATTTTCAGCTGATGATATAAACCATTTAAGATTTTTATATTTAGGTAACTTTTTTTTAGCAATATTTATCATTCCTTTGTTGGGATCAACACAAGTTATCTCAGCATTTTTACCAACACTTTTTAAGTAAATTTTCGCTATATCTCCTGTTCCACAAGCAACATCTATTAACTTTTGGTTGGCAGAAGGGTTCATCATATTTAATAGATTTTTTTTCCACATTCTATGAATTCCTAGGGACATTAAGTCGTTCATAAGATCGTATTGATCGTAAACTTGATTAAAGACATTTTGTACTAGTCCTTTTTTATTTTGAAGATCTTGTTGCATAAAATTTAAATATACAAATAATATAGTATGAAATGCCAGAATTACCAGAAGTAGAAATTGTAAGACACTCACTAAATAAAAAAATAATACAAAAAACTATTAAAAAAGTAATAGTGAGAAATAGAAATTTAAGAACTAAGATACCTTTAAATTTCAAAAAAATTTTAGAAAACCAAAAAATTTTAAATGTTGGTAGATTTTCAAAATATCTAATCATTTTTTTATCTGGTAGAAATAAACTTTTAATTCATCTTGGTATGAGCGGCACAATACATCTTTTAGAGCATCATAAAAAAAATTTAATAACTAATATGAGTTTTTATAATTCACCAAAATTGCCTGATAAACATAACCATGTAGAAATTTTTTTTGATAAGTTTAAATTAGTATATAATGATCCCAGAAGATTTGGTTTTTTTGAAATTATTAAAGACCAGGATCAATTTGAAAAAAGATTTAAAAAACTTGGACCTGAACCCTTTGATTCTAATTTTGATCCAAACTATATCTATAATAATTTAAAAAATAAAAAAAAAAGTGTAAAAAACTTTCTTTTAGATCAAAATTTTATATCAGGAATTGGCAATATTTATGCTAGTGAAATTCTCTATTTAAGTAGAATAAATCCGTTTAAGGAGGCAAGATTTATTAATAAAGTCGAATGTAAAAAGATTTTTGAAAAAACAAAGTTAGTTCTTTTAAATGCTATAAAAAAAGGAGGATCTTCAATAAGAGATTTTAAAAATATTTCAGGAAGCAAAGGATCATTTCAAAAAAATTTTAAAGTCTATCAAAGAGAGGGACTAAAATGTAAAAGGGTAGATTGTAAAGGTATTATTCAAAAAAAAAATATTTCAAATAGATCAACATTCTTTTGTGGTTTCTGTCAAAAATAAACCAATTATTTGATTGACCGATACTATTTCTCAAGTTATACCCCGTTCAAATGGCAAATACAAAATCAGCAATTAAAAGAATTAGAAGAATATCAAAACAAACTGCTGTAAATAAGGTGCGAAAAAGTAGATATAAAAATGCTATAAAGAAGATGAATCTCCTAATAAATAAAAAAGATAAATCCGAAGCTTTAAAATTCTTACCTAAGTTGAATTCAGAATTAATGAAGATTGCAAAAACTGGTATAATTAAAAAACAAAATGCCTCAAGAAATATCTCCAGAATAACAAAGAGAATATCGTCTATTTAATTTATATTTTAAGTTGTTTTAGTAATACAACCTCAGGATCTACAAAATCTATATTAAAATTTATTTATTACACAATATTTAGATTTAGTAAATAATATGATCTATTTAAACTCAATTATAAATTTTATTAAAGATTTTATAAACGAAATATTTACAGATCGAAAATTTTTTTTTAATTTTTTACACAATCATAGATTTTAATTTTAGTTTAAAATTTTTTTTAATTACACAATCCTAGATTTTATTTTTTTTTGAATTTTTAAAATATTTTGTTGCAATAATTTTTATTATAGCTCTTACTCAAGCCTCCTCATTTATATGAAAAATATTTACAAAAATAAAGAATTAAGCAAACTCAAATCAGAAAAATTAGACTGGAACTTAATTCAGAATGAAATGAAACGAAAACTGGGATCTGAAGTTTACGAAAGCTGGTTAAAAAAAATTGATTTTATTGAGGAATTTAATAGCTATATTTTGATTTCAGTACCCACAAGGTTTATAAGAGATTGGATAACCTCAAGATATTTAGACCAAATTTTACAAATTGTTAAAATATTTAAAAAAAATTTAATTAGAATTGAATTTAAAATTGTTGAAAATAACACCAGTTCTGAAAATCCAGATGTTAATGATATTCAAATAAAAAGAAGTGAAAATATTTCTTTTTTAAAGGACTCCTTTCTTCAATATAATCGTGTTGATCACAATAAAAGATTTGAAAATTTTATCACTGGAAGAAGCAACAAACTTGCATATGAAGCATCATTAAAAGTCACAGAAAATATATCTCAATATAATCCCTTGTATATATACGGTGGTGTTGGAATGGGTAAAACACATCTTTTAAATGCAGTAGGTTTTGAGCTAAAAAAAAAGAAAAAAGTAATGTTCATACCGGCTGAGAGATTTATGTACCAATTTATCAAATCAATAAAAGCTAACGATATGGTTAAGTTTAAGGAATATTTCCGAAATACAGATATATTGTTAATCGATGATATCCAATTCATGAATGGTAAAGAAGCTATGCAAGAAGAGTTTTTTCACACTTTTAATGCTTTGCTTGAAAAAGGTGGTCAAATAATATTATCAGCAGATAGACCTCCTAATAAACTATCAAGAATACAAGAGAGAATTAAATCTAGATTTTCTGGAGGTTTGGTCGTGGATATTCAAAAACCTGATCTTGAATTGAGAAAAAATATAATCGAAAAAAAAATAAGTGAGTTAAATAAACTGTATGCGGATAAGATTGAAATTTCACAAGAAATTAAAGACTTTATAAGCCTTGAAATTTCAAACAGTATAAGAGAGTTAGTTGGAGCAGTTAATCGTATAATATCTTTTTCAAGAATTTATAACAAATTGCCAAATTTAGCGGAGACTAAAATTGTTTTAAAAGATTTATTAAATATTAATGAAAATAAAGTTACAATTGATTTAATACAAACATTGGTGTGTAGATTTTTTAAGATCAGTAAAAATGAAATGTTATCTTCTAGAAGATCAAGGTATTTAGTGAGACCGAGACAAACCGCTATATATCTTACAAAAATTTTAACACCAAAATCTTTACCAGAGATAGGTAGAGAATTTTCTAATAGAGATCATACAACCATAATTCATTCGGTTAAAACTATAGAAAAGCTTAAGGAGAATGACAAAGATATGGCAGAAAACATAGATAAGTTAAAAAATCAAATATTGTATAATAATAAAGAAAATGAAATTTAGTGTAAACCAGCAAGATTTACAACAAGCATTAAATTATTGTCAAGGAGTTATAGAAAAAAGAAGTACGTTACCAATTTTGTCAAATATTTTACTAAGTGCATATAAATCAAAATTAATTCTAACAGCAACAGATTTAGATGTAATCTTTGTTCATCAAATTAATAATATTGAAGTATTTGAAGAGGGCAAAACTACTACAACATCTTCTATTATGTACGATATAGTAAGAAAAATTTCCTCTGGAAAAAAAATTAATTTAACATTAAACGATAAAAATAAATTACAATTAGAATCAGATAAATCTATTTTTAACCTAAATTGTATAAACCATTCAGAATTTCCTGTGACTGATGAAAATTATAATAATAATGAATTTTTAATTAAGTCAAAACAATTACTCAAATTGTTAAATAAATGTAAATTTTCTGTTTCAAATGACGAGACAAGACATTATTTAAGTGGCATATATTTTCATCAAACTGAGGTAGATGAAAAAAATTATTTAACAGCCGTTGCAACGGATAGTCACAGGATGTCAATTTCAAAGATAAAGCTAGATAAAGAAATTAATTTTGAACCTATCATTTTGCCAAAAAAAACTATTTTTCAATTATGTACAATTTTAGACAATTATGATGGTGATGTAAAAATTTCAAATATGAAGTCAAAAATTAAATTTGAACTCAGTAATAGTATTCTAATTTCAAAACTTATCGATGGAAAGTTTCCAAATTATATTCAAGTTATACCAAAAAAAAATCATAAAAAACTAGAAATAGATTTAAAATTATTTTTAAATTCTGTTGATAGAGTTGCTTCAATATCTCTTGATAAAAAAGATGGGGTAAAGTTTAGTTTAACAAAAAATTCTTTAAATCTATCTGTTAACAATGCAAATAGTGGGGATGGAAACGAGACCCTTACCACATCATTTGACCACAACTTGGAAATAAGTTTTAACTCAAGATATTTAATTGATGTGGCATCACAGCTTGATGGTGAAAAAATTGAGTTACATTTTAATGATAATGGGTCTCCAGTTTTAATAAAAGACCCAAGTGATTTTGATAGTATTTTTATAGTAATGCCAATGAAAGGTTAGCCAATTAAATCTAACTCATCATAAATATTTTTTTCAAGCATTTTTAAAAATTCCTCTTTTTGCAATCCAGGTTTAATGGGTTTAAGTATAGATATAGTAATTACTTTATTTGTTTTTTTTATACCCTGTTTGGGCCATACATAACCTGAATTGATCGCAACTGGTTGACACAAAATATCTAATTCTTCATAAATCCTTGATGCTCCTTTTTTAAAAGGTGGTCGATCTTCTGGTAACACCCTTGTGGCCTGCGGAAAAATAACTATTGGTCTTTTAGAGTTTTGAATTTTTTCAGAAATATCCTCAAAAAAATTAAGATTATCTTTAGTGATCTTATCCCGTTTTATTGGAATTGAGCCAATCTTTTTCAAATACCATCCGAAAATAGGAATTTTGATAAGTTCATTCTTTAAAATAAACACTGGTGAATTAAAAATAGTTTGAAGAAAAAAGGTTTCAAACATTGATTGATGTGAAGAGGCGATAAAAAATTTTTCATCTTTAATCATATTATCTTTCCCTTTAATAACTATGGTGGTTGATAGAATAATTTTTAGACAACATTGAGACCAATAGCCCATTAGTTTTCCACCTAATAAAGTAATTTTTTGTGGTAATAAAAGCGAGGGTAAAAAAATTATTGATATAAAAATAATACCTGAAAAAAAAGAAAATGAAAATAAAAAGTTTCTTATCATATTTAGATAACTTTATATTATTTCAATAAGTTTTTGTCTTTTTGAGATCACCTTAGCTTTTGATTTTTTAATTAATATTTCTGCTGGTTTAGGCCTTAAATTATAATTTGAACTTAAGGACACCCCATAAGCTCCGACATCAAAAATTATGATAAAATCATTCTCCTTTAATTTTTGAAATTTTTTATATGATCCAAATTTATCAGTGCTCTCACAAATTGGACCAACAAATTCATAAACTTTATTTGCATAGTTGTTATTTTTTAAAGCTGGTTTAATTTGATGTTTTGCATCATACAAGGCTGGTCGCATAAGATCGTTCATAGCAGCATCTAATATTATAAAATTTTTTTTGTATCCTTCTTTATTGTAAATAACTTTTGATATTAAAATACCTGTATTGCCAATTATAGATCTACCTGGTTCTAGTATAATTTTAGATTTATTTTTTTTTAAAAATTTTTTTATACTATTGGAATATTTATCGAGATTTAAAGTTTTTTTCTCATTATTATAACTAATTCCCATTCCACCGCCTAAATCAATATATTCAAAATTGAACTTTGTTTTTTTTATAATCTTATCAAGTATCTTGAGCATTTTTTCATATGGTTTTGAGTCTAAGATTTGACTTCCTATATGAACACTTAAACACTTCAAATTTAAATTTTTTGATTTTTTTACATATTTGACAAGTGTTAAGAATACTTTATCCGAAACTCCAAATTTATTTTCTTTTTTACCTGTTGATATTTGGCTCAAAGTCTTTGCGTCAGTGTTTGGATTCAGTCTAATTCCTACATCAACTTTAGCTTTGTGTTTCCTAGCAACTTTTTCTATTTGCAAAATTTCATTTCTAGACTCTGCATTTATAAGTAAAATTTTTTTTTTTATTGCGTATTCAATTTCAACTTTTGTTTTACCAACTCCTGAAAAAACAATATTTTTTGGCTTTATGCCTGCCTTAAGGGCTTTCATTAGTTCACCAATTGAAACAACATCAGCGCCCAAACCTTCTTTGTTAATTTCACGTAACAGATTTGTATTGGGATTAGATTTTACAGAAAAGCATATAATTGGGTCAATTTTTTTAAAATTATCTTTTAAATCCCTTATGTTATTTTTAAGTTTTTTTAATGAATAACAATAAAGTGGAGTTCCAAATTTCTTGGCTAAATAAGATGCTTTAATACCGTCTACAAAAAAATTTTTATTTACATATCTCATGAATATTTTGTGAAATAATAAGGTATTTTGGAAGTCGATTCTTGATAGGTAGGATCTCCCCGTTTTCCACAAGACATTAACAGTAAGCAAATTATTAACAAAAGATTAAATTTTTTCATCATAATTGTTTCTTATATTTTATTATCATTTTTTTAATATTATCAAAAGCAGTTCCTCCATAAGATTTCTTTGAATTTACAGAATTTTTTAAGTCGAACACTTTCAAAACATCTTTTGTCAAATTTGGTTCAACTTTCTTTAAATCATATAATGTTAATTCATCTAATTTTTTTTTTCTTTTCTCAGCCATATTTATTATAGTGGCTGTTTTTTGATAAGCTTCTCTAAAAGATTTAGAATGATTTTTAACAATGTAGTCAGCTAAATCGGTTGCGGTAATATAACCACTGCCTGCCAGTTCTAACATTTTCTTTTTATTTGGATTAAAATTATTCAAAATTTCGTTAAGAATTTTTAAACAGTTATTTAAAGTATCATTAGTTTTAAAGACTATATCTTTATCTTCCTGAAGATCTTTATAATAAGATAAAGGCAAACCTTTAAGCACAGTTAACATTGAAAATAAATTACCGTACACTCCACCCGTCTTTCCTCTCAAAAATTCTAGCATATCTGGATTTTTTTTTTGAGGCATAATGGAAGATCCTGTCACAACTTTGTCTGATAAATTTATTAAATTAAAACCATCAGAGTTCCAAATTATTAATTCCTCAGCTATTCTGGATATATGCATTGCACATACAGAACAACTATATAAAAAGTCTATGACAAAATCTCTGTCGGATATAGTATCTACCGAATTGTTGGTAGGACTCTTAAAACCTAATTTTTTTGTTGTAAGTTTTCTGTCTATATTAAAAGAAGTTCCTGTTAATGCACATACACCAAGAGGATTTTCATTAAGACTTTCTAAATTATTTAAAAATCTTTTTCTATCTCTAGTAAACATTTCAACATATGACATTAAGTAATGACCTAAAGATAGTGCTTGAGCATTTTTTAAATGAGTAAAACCTGGCATGATAGTTTTAATATTTTTTTCAGCAATCTTAAGATTGGTCTTGATCAATTTTTTTAAAGTTAAGTCTATATTTTGAGTAGCTGATTTCATCCATATTTTCAAATCTGTAATAACTTGATCATTTCTTGATCTAGCTGTATGAATGTATCCAGCATCGTCACCTATTAATTGTGTAAGTCTTTTTTCAATGTTCATGTGAATATCTTCAAATTCTTGATTAAATTCAAATTTATTATTTAATATTTCTTTTTCAATTTTATTGAGTCCATAAACAATTTTGTTTTTAATTTTAAAAGAAATAATTTTTTGTTTAAAAAGCATTTCTACATGAGCGATAGATCCTATTATGTCTTCTTTAAAAAGTTTCTTATCAATGCTAATTGAGCTCCCATATTTTTTATAGAGAGCAGATGTCTTTGTTTTTATTCGAGTATTCCAAATTGCCTTATTGTTTTTATTTTTTACCATGCTAATTATTTATACCTTTTTAATATGAGATTTTTAGTAATATTTATAATTTTAATTTCAAATACGTATGCAAATGAAACTCTGAATATTAAAAACCTTATAATTAATAAAGAATTAAAAGGATATACAAATTTAACTGTCTTAGATGATCAAAATGCCCAAATAAATTTAAGTGACTATAAAGGAAACATTTTATTACTAAATTTTTGGGCAACTTGGTGTGCTCCATGCAAAGAAGAGATGCCATCGTTAGATTTATTGAAATCAAACAAAGGCTTAAATAACCTTAAAATATTTCCTGTAAATGTTGGACAGGACAATGTGAAAAAAGCTAAAAAATTTTTTGATGATTTGAATATTAAAAATTTAAATTTATATTTTGATGAAAATATTAATTTGACAAAAAAGTTTGCTTTAAGAGGAATTCCAACCTCAATTTTTATTAATAAAAATGGAAAAGAATTTGCTAGGGTTATTGGTTCAATAGATTTTAATGAAGAAAATTTTATTGAGTGGCTTAAACTTTATAATTAGTTTTTAAAAAAATAAGCAAAACCCACTAATACGATAATAGCAATAAATTGTAATATTACTCTTAACTGCATTAATTTATTTGAGTATTTTTTACTAGTCTCTCCACCTTTAAATAAGGTTCCGATTCCAAGTATAAGGACTACTCCTACTACGATTAATAGCGCTATTGATAATACTTTTAAAATTATTCCAGAAATCATTAGTTTATTGTAAGGTGTTCTACATTAAAAAAACATTAATTACAAACTATGACATTTTGTCTTGACTCAATAATATTGAAACCTGAGAATGATTTGGAGATTGAGAATGCAATAATTTTACTCCATGGATATGGGGGTGATGGTCAAGACATTAGTATGTTATCTTTAGGCTGGAGACGTCATTTGCCTAACACAATTTTTATTTGTCCAAACGGTCATGAAAAATGTAAAATAAACCCTTCAGGTTATCAGTGGTTTGATTTATCAGAAGATGATCCTCAATATATTCTAGATGAGTCTAAAAAAGCAGAGACTAAACTAAATAAATTTATAAATGAAATAAAAGATGAGTTTAACTTACAGAATAATAAAATTTGTTTATCTGGTTTTAGCCAGGGGTGTATGATGTCATTAAACTTGGGATTAATCTCTGATCAAAGATATAGCTGTATAGTAGGTTTTTCAGGAAAAATAATTAATCAAGAATATTTAATGAAAAAAAAAAATGTTGATGCAGATATTTTGATGATTCATGGTGACGCAGATGAAATAGTGTCACCCAACTTTTTACTTGAGGCTAAGGATTTTTTTATTAGGAATAGTGTGAATGTAGAAACTCAACTCATAAAAAACTGTGGACATCATATCCCAGTAGAAGCTTCAAGCATAGGATTAAATTATATTTTAGAAAAATTTAATGATTGCTAATTATTGAAATAATTTTTTAATTAAGCTAGTATTATTTGATGAATAATTTTGTTGAACAAAATGTTTCTTTAGAAAAATGTCCTGCATTAGTTTTAAATGCAGATTATAGACCGCTAAGCTATTATCCTTTATCCTTGTGGTCTTGGCAAGATACTGTCAAGTCAGTATTTTTAGATAGAGTTATTATAGTAAGTAGTTATGACAGAATAATTAGGAGCCCATCTTTTAATATGCAGCTACCAAGCGTTATTGCATTAAAAAATTATATTGTGCCCCAAACAAAACCAAGTTTTACAAGATTTAACGTTTTTTTAAGAGATAAATTTTCTTGTCAATATTGTGGTAGCGGTGAGGAGCTAACCTTTGATCACTTGTTGCCAAGATCTAAAGGGGGTGAAACTAATTGGGATAATGTTGTAACAGCTTGTTCTGAATGTAATGTTAAAAAGGGTGGTAAACTTTTAAAAACATCAGGAATGAAGTTAAGTCAGTACCCTTATCAACCTACAACAGAAGATTTACATCGTAACGGAAAAAATTTTCCTCCAAATTATTTACATAAAAGTTGGATGGATTATTTATATTGGGATGTTGAGCTTGAGGCTTAATCTCTAAACTTTTTCTGAAATACGAATAGCTATTTTTGAACCCGTTTTAATTATTTTGTCCATAATTGAGTAAAAACCTTTTTTTGATGCACCCTCCTCATAGGCTATATCTTTGTGATCTAGCTCATCTTGTCTAAATTTAGTTATTTTTTTTTTCAACTCTTTTTCCTCTGGACCTAACTGATTAATTTGATCTAAATAATGTTTGTCTATTACTTCTTCAACTGATGCAGTACACAACATCGCTGCTTTTTTCCCCAATAACGTTGATCCAAATCCTAAACCTATACCCATTAAGTCCCATAAAGGTAAAAATTTTGTAGGTTTAATATTTCTTTTTTTTATTTCATTTTCAAAAAATTGACAATGTTCTATCTCATGCTCTTTCATATCTTCAATTGTCTTTTTTAGATTCTCATTCTTGACAATTGTATTTAGAGCCAACAGCTGTCCTTCATAAATTTTGACAGCCCCTCTTTCACCTGCATGATCAACTCTTATAAATTCTTCAACTTTATTACTTGTTTTTTTCATATTTAATAAAAATTTTTATAAAAGTTATAATAAATAATAAACTTATTACAATATTAATACTTGTTAGTGATAATCCTAAAATCCTAAATGTCACATCTTTACAGCTTATAGTTTTTTTACTCAACTCTCTAAGTAAATCTTCTTTAGTTATATTTTCTGTAAAATTTCTCGCACTACATACAGTTGATTCCTGAAAAAAATCTTGCTCAATTCCATAATGGTAAACAGAAATTGTAAACGAAAAGACAAAGGTAAGAATTAGCAACAAAGTTAAAAATTTTTGATTTTTCTTCATGATAAAAATCATTGCGATTAAGATTATACTTATCCCATAAGGAATTCTCTCAATAATGCATAAATTACATGGTTGATGACCTAAAATATGTTCTACGAAATATGCAAAAATTAATGCAGTAAAGCTAATAATTAAAATAATTTTTAGATAGAATTCATTTTTTAAATCAAACATAAAATTTTATAATTAGGTAAATCAATAAGCCAATTATAACAATTATTAATCCAGTTATTGTAAACCATTTTGACCCGTGCTTTTCCATAAATTCAGTAAATAAATTCCCAAATTTATAAGAGAGGTATGAAACTATAAAAAATCTCAACCCTCTTGAAACCAAACTAATAACTATAAATATAAAAAAATTAAAACTTATCAGGCCACTTGCAATGGTAAAAACTTTATAGGGAAGAGGTGTAAATCCTGCTAAAAAAAGTATACCCAGCCAGGCATAAAAACCATCACTATTAACTAAATTTTCTTTGATACTCGATAATTTATTTTCATATCCATAAAAACTCATAATTTGTGATCCAAAATCAAAAAAGAAAGCTCCAATTAAATAACCTAACATACCACCCAAAACAGAAAAAATCGTAGTTATAAGAAAGATTTTGACAAAATCATTCTTTTTTGAGATCACCATTGGTATAATCATAACGTCTGGAGGAATAGGAAAAAAAGAGCTTTCAACAAAAGATACAATTGCCAAGTAGTACTTTGAACTTTTGTGTGCTGCTAAATCTAAACACTTTTTATAAAGATTATTAAACATTTTTTGGTTTTAATATAATTTTAGTTCTTATACTATTTAATAAATTATTAAACAATTACGGGCGAATGGCGGAACTGGTAGACGCGCACGACTCAAAATCGTGTTTCGTAAGAAGTGAGAGTTCGATTCTCTCTTCGCCCACCATTTTTTATGGAATTAAAAAATATCAATAGTCTTGTAGAACTTTTTTTTAGAAAATCTGAAAAAAATATACCAAAAAAATTTAGTATGAATGAGTCTACGTTTTTGACAAATTTAAAACCAGAAGAAAATGAGTTACCAGAATTAAGACAACCTAATAATTATTCATGGAGAGTAGTTGATGGACAAATTAGGATATTATCTACTTATTTAAAAAAGATAATATCTAGGGGAGATAGGTGTTTGTTACTTTCAGAAAATCGACCAGAGTGGCTAATCTCTGATTTATCAATTATGAATGCTGGCGGAGTGACCGTACCTTTATTTACAACTTATTCTGATAAGGATTACGAATATATAATTAAAGACTGTATGCCAAAAGTTTGTATTGTCTCTAACCAAGAACAATTTGATAAAATTAAAAAATATTTAACAAAAGACATTAAAGTTATTTCTATGGATGGCTTTGATGAAAAATTGGTTTTTTTTCAAAAAATTTTTACTAATTGGCATACCATAATGATTGATCAGAACTTTAAAATTCAACATTCTATAAACACCAATCTAAAAAGAAATGATCTTGCATGTATTATTTATACCTCTGGAACAACTGGAAACCCAAAAGGAGTAATGTTGAGTCATGGAGGAATCTTATCCAATTGTGAGGGAGCATTAGATATTTTAGTACCTTTATTTAAAAATGAAAAACCAGTCTTTCTAACATGGTTACCATTATCTCACTCATATGAACATGCAGTTCAATTTATTCAAATTTCACTTGAAGCCAAAGTTTATTACGCTGAAAGTTTGGAAAAATTATTATCCAATATGTCGGTTGCAAAACCAACAATAATGACAGCAGTCCCTAGATTTTATCAAAATTTATATAGTAAAATTTATATGAATTTCTCAAAACAAAAGGGTCTTAAGAAAAAGTTGATTTCATCTACCATCTCACTTGGGATTAAAAAACTAAATAAAGGTAAATTAAGTTTGAAAGAAAATTTCATTAATATTTTCTGTGAAAAATTGGTTAGAAGAAAAATTAAAAATCAATTTGGTGGTAAACTAAAGGCCTTTGTTTCTGGAGGGGGTGCTTTAGATCAAAAAATTGGTGAATTTTTGAATTCTATAGGATTACCAACTTTACAAGGATATGGATTAACTGAAGCCTCTCCCGTTGTTAGTTGTAATATTCCCGGAAAAATAAAGATTGAAACAGTAGGCCCTCCTTTCAAAACTAATCAAGTAAAAATTGCTGAAGATGGCGAGATCCTAGTTAAAGGTGAAAATATTATGTTAGGTTACTGGAATAAAAAGAAAGAGACAGATGAAGTAATTAAAGATGGCTGGTTACATACTGGGGATATAGGTGAAATTACAAAAAATGGAAATTTAAAAATAACAGATAGAAAAAAAGAAATAATTGTAAATCTTGGTGGAGATAACATATCACCTTCTAAAATTGAAAATTTATTATGTTTAAATGAAAAAATTAAACAAAGCTTTGTATATGGAGACAAAAAAACATATCTGGTTGCATTGATCGTGAGTGAAAGTAATGAAAACAAAAAAGAAATTGAAACTTATTTGGACGATTTAAATAAAACTTTGTCATTAGTAGAAAAAGTAAAAAAATTTAAATTAATAAAAGAGGAATTTACAATTGAAAATGGAATGTTGACACCAACTTTGAAATTAAAAAGAAAAAAAATTTTAGAAAAATATAAAGGCGATTTAGAAAAACTTTATTAATTATAGTAAAATACTTGATTATTAAGCGCATAAACATTAACTTTTTTATGCATTGAAATTATAAAAATATTTTTGAATTTAAAAAAATTTTTATAAAAATTTTAACTTCAATTAAAGAATTGACATAACGTGTATAAAAAAATAAAAATAAGTAATTACGAATCAATTTTGATTCGTTTAACTAAAAAGGGAGCTAAAGATGGCTAAAAGAAGAAAAAAAGCAAAGAAGGCTAAGAAAAAAGCTAAGAAAAAAGCTAAAAAAAGAAGAAGAAGATAATAACTTAGTATTCTTTATTAAAAACGCTTCTCATAACGTTATGTGTGAGAGGCGTTTTTTTTTAGTCTTCAACAGGTTCGTCATTATCGCTTTCTGAAATTGGTTCTTCATCTTGTATTTCAGGTGCTGAGCTTTTAATTGCTGTAGCCTCTGGTTTATTTTGGCCATCTAAGTTTCTTTTTAGCGCTTTATCCAATTTTTTTTTGGGTATCTTCCAAAGATATATCTAATATTATTTTAAATTCAGATAAAATTCTCTCATAGGCTTTTTCAAAAAGTTGTCTTTCACTATAGGACTGATCAACCATTAAATCGTCTCCTTTATTTAAATCTCTTACTACCTCTGCCAATTCATAAATTTTACCTGAAGAAATTTTAGCCTCATACTCTTGTGCTCTTCTACTCCACATTGACCTTTTGATTTTTGGTTTACCTTTTAAAATTGAAATACATTTATTGACTTGGTTAATAGTCGATAAAGGCCTAAGATGAGATTGTTTATTTACAGGCACCATACCGTTAGCTTTGTCTTTTTCAAATTTTATGACATATGTTTCAACGTCAATTCCACCAATATTAATTTTTTTAAATTCAGATATTTGCCCTACACCATGTTTAGGATAAACTACAAAATCTTTAATTTTAAATTCTCTTTTTTCTGTTGCTTGTTTACTTACCTTTTTAATTTCAGGTTTGATTTCAGTTCCTTTAGAAATCCTTAAATTTTCTGATTTTATCTCTATTTCTTTTTGATTTTTTTTTAATTTTTTTTTAATTGGTGTTTTTTTTATTATTGTTTTTGCTATTTTTTTGATAGGTCTTTTTATTTTTTTTGCAACTTTTGGTGTGGTAATTTTTTTTAATTTTTTCTTTGTTTTCTTTTTAAATGTTTTCTTTAAAATATTTTTCAAACTTATTTTGCTCATCTTTATATTTTTCGTGATCCAAAGGAGGATCTTTTTTTTCACTTATATTTGGCCAGATTTCAGAATATTTTTTATTTATTTCCAACCATTTTTCACTACCCGATTCTGTGTCAGATTTTATTGCATCAACAGGACATTCAGGCTCGCAAACGCCACAATCTATACACTCATCAGGCTTAATTACAAGCATATTTTTTCCCTCGTAAAAACAATCTACCGGACAAACGTCAACACAATCAGTCAACTTACATTTTATACATTTATCATTAACAATATAAGTCATGTATTATTGTGAACTCTCCCGTTTAATCTTTTCTTTAATATCTCCCATTACTTTACTGTCAATGTATAATAATCCAGCAAGTCTTCTCATTAAATTTGTTTCATAAATGTCTGCTTCGTTATTTGAATATATAATATGCCACAGAGCTTCAATAATCTTAATTTTATTATGCTCATTCATATTTTTGACTTCTTTAGTAAAACTTAGAATTTGATTAGCATTTTGTTCAATGTTTTTTGCATCAATAAATAATCTTTCCAAATTATCTTTTCTTACCCCAATTTTAAGCATTGTCTCTTTTATTATTTTTTCTTCTTTATCTGAGAAATCCTCATCTATTTTTGCAGCATGTATTAGAAGAGCGCATATCTTCTTTAAATCATTACCAATTGTTTCATTCTCTTTTTTTTTAAAAAGCATATATTAATTTAAATTAAGATCTTTAAGTACAACAAATGGGCTTTCATTATTAGTTTTTTTTGTAAATATTTTTTTCACTTTTTTTATCGGGTTGTATTTAAAGTAGACTTCATCATTTCTAGCCGTTAATTTGTAATTCATCAGTTTAAGAAGTTTTTTGAAATTCTCTTTGCTACACCCCAAGAGATTAATCATATCCGGGACCATTTTGATTTCATCTTTTTTTTCTGCTTCATTTCTAGAATTCATAATTTTTATAAAAAGTCTTTCAAGGATATCAATCCGAACAAAAAAAGTGCTAAACTTCTCAAATCCACATAATAACATAAAGTTTTTATTTTGAAAATTTTTATCATCTAAAAAATTCAAACCAAATACTGGTGGTTTTAAATCATAATATTTTTGATGATAGTTTTTCCACAACAGAGTTCTAAGAGAAACTGCCTCAGGTTTAATTAGTTTATATAAAAAAACATGATATCTTCCGAATTTTACTCCTAAGTTACGTAAAATTTTTCTTTCATTTTGACCTAAATTTTTTAAATATTCAGTAATTTGTTCTCTTTTAATAACACCATTATTTTCATAAAGTTGGTATGCCAAAGCTTTTATGGAAGAATTTTTCTCGTTAATATTTTTTAGATCAACTAAACTTTTTAAAACTTTGTTAATCTTATTTTTTAACCATTTATTCATGAAATCTAATAATTTTTGTTTTTGATTTTGCTCTAAAATATCATCAACTATTAATTCTAAATTGGGATTAAGATAATCCTTACCTGAAGATAATCTTCCTATAGCGGAGTTGCTCCAATAAATTTTAAAATCGTCTTTAAGTTCAATTAGACCAGTATCAATAATAATTTTAATTCTTTTTTCGAGCTCAGGTCCTACAGTTTGTCTCGCTGCTTTCTTGAGAGATTTAATATCTGTTTCTAAGGCTCCTTTTTTTAAATCTAATTGTAGTTTAAGCCCGTTTATTTTACCAATAAACTGATTGTCGATCATTACTTCGTTATTTTCCAAAATTTTTGTATTAAATTCCATATCCTGCTTTAAACCTCTTGCAAGAACACTTGCACGTTTATCAATAAAAGTTTTTGTAAGTTCTTCATGTAATCTTTCTGAAAGTCTGTCCTCTAATAATTTTGTTTTTTCAATCCAGTAGCTTTGATTTTCTACCCAATTATTTTTATTTGAAACATATGACCAAGTTCTTACATTTGCAATTCTATTTGATAAAGAATCTACATTTCCCTCTAATTTATCAAGTTTCATCAATTGTATTCGCATATAATCATCAGTAATTTTGCCTTTTTTGCTATTTAAATATTTGAAAACATTTCCAATTACCTCATAGTGATTACCGTAAGTTTTTTTTACAAAATCAGGAATTTGACAACACTCCCATAAAAGTTTCAATTTTTCTTGATTAAATTCTCTATTTTCAAAGTTTTTGTCTCTCAAAAAAAACTTTAAGGCTTTTTCATCTTCACATTCATAAATTTTTCTTAACCAATCGTTCTGAGGCTTTTCATCCAGTGATTTTATTAATAAAGATGGACTATTAAAATTTAAGCTTGAATTTCTCCAAAATAAAAAATTTATTTCCTCAAATTTGTGATTTTCAAGTAATTCCACTTCCTCAGGAGTAATTTCTCTACATTGTCCAGTAATACCAAAGCTACCGTCATTCATATACCTACCTGCTCTACCAGCAATTTGACCCATTTCAGATAAATTTAATCGCCTCAATTTTCTTCCATCAAATTTTTTTAGATTTGAAAAGTAAACATGATTTAAATCCATATTAATTCCCATACCTATAGCATCTGTTGCAACCAAAAAATCAACATCACCAGATTGATATAATTCTACCTGAGCATTTCTAGTTTTGGGACTTAAAGATCCCATGACAATTGATGCACCTCCTTTCTGTCTTCTGATGAGTTCAGCTATCGCATAAACCTCTTCTGCAGAAAATGCGATTATGGCGGTTTTTCGATCGATTCTAGAAATTTTCTTATGTCCAGAGTACGAAAGTTTTGACAAACGATTTCTATTAATAAATTCTATATCATCATCTAACTTGTTGATAATATTTTTAATTGTATTTGAACCCATAAACATTGTTAATTTTTCACCTCTAATATTTAAAAGTCTATCCGTAAAAATATGACCTCGCTCATGATCTGAGCACATTTGTATTTCATCTACAGCAACAAAATCTAATTGTTTATCGATTGGCATAGACTCGACTGTACACAAAAAATATTTTGCATTTGATGGAATTATTTTCTCTTCACCAGTAATTAATGCTACTTTTTCTGAGTTAATCTTTTTAAGCACCTTGTCATAAACCTCACGTGCCAATAATCTTAGTGGAAAACCAATCATTCCACTTTCAAAAGACAACATTGTTTCAATTGCTAGATGCGTTTTTCCAGTATTAGTTGGACCAAGAATTGCAGATATTTTATTTTTACTCATTCTATCTTTAGTGTACTTTTTTTTTAACCTACTAGATATTGTTAGTGTTAAAGAACAAAAATAGACTAAAACAAGACCGAATCGCAGGCTAAAAAGTTCTCATTTTAAAATTATCCAAACTTATTCTAGCATATATATAAAATTTTAAATAATTGTTAATTCTTTTATGGATTAAAATGATCATATTCAATTTGTTTCAGTGCTAACAAATTTTAATAAATTCAGCTATTAGTGATCCTACTTTTTAAGATTTTCCAAATACCGTTTGCCGACGCTATTATCTCATCGTTACATTTTAGTTCACAAAATAAAAAAACAAGTGTTTTGGTCTTTTTTAAAATTTTGACACGACCTATTATTTCATCACCAATTTTGGATGTGCTTATAAATTTCAAATCTAATGAAATGGTCACACAAGGTGAAGGTTCGGCTGATCTGTGAGCGGCTGAACCGGAACCCGCATCAATCAAAGCCGCAAGGTAACCACCGTGAGTGACGCCAGCTGAATTCAGATGGTTTTTTGTTATTGTAGATTTGAATTCATAATGATTTTCAGAAATTTGTCTAAATAAAACTCCACCATTATGTTTCATAAATCCTGTTTTTAGACTAATTTGCTCAAATTTATCTGTCATAGAATTTTTATAATATAAAAGTTAAAATTAATAAAATTATAAAGATTATTATGAAAAAATAAATCACAGACATTTGCAAAGAAGATTTAAGGAGCCAATCAAACATTTATATTTTTTGGTGCGCCTGCTAGGAGTCGAACCCAGAACCTCCTGGTCCGTAGCCAAGCGCTCTATCCAGTTGAGCTACAGGCGCATTTATAATTTTATTTAAATACAATATATTAATTTTTAGTATATTTTAATTATAAGATAAATTTAAAAATTTATGACAGATAAATCAAAAGAAGTGGTGATTGTTAGCGCTGTTAGGACACCTATAGGATCTTATAGAGGCTCATTAAAAAAAATGAGATCCGATCAACTTGGATCTTTAGTGATCAAAGAAGCTTTAAATTTAACTAAATTTAGCTCAGATGAAGTAGATGAAGTAATAATGGGCCAAGTATTGACCGCTGGGGCTGGACAGAACCCTGCTAGACAAGCTGCAATAAATGCTGGAATACCAATTTCAAAACCAGCCCATATAATTAATCAAGTTTGTGGGTCTGGATTAAGAGCAGTAATATCTGGATATCAATCTATCAAATTAGGAGAGTCATTAAATGTTATTTCTGGAGGACAAGAGAATATGTCAATAGCACCACATTCAATTTTTTTTAGAGATGAAAGAAAAATTTCAGAAGATAAACTGACAGATACAATGATTAATGATGGATTAACGGATGCATTTAATAATTATCACATGGGAGTTACAGCAGAAAATATTGCAAAAAAATTCGACATATCTAAAAAAGAACAAGATGAGTTTGCTCTAAATTCTCAAAAAAAGACAGAGGACGCTATCAAAAATAATAAATTTGACGATGAATTAATCAAGATTAATCAAGGTGATAACATGCTATATTTAGATGAGCATCCACGAAAAGGTTTAAAAATTTCGGATTTAGAAAAACTTAAAACAGTTTTCAAAGAAAATGGAACAGTTACGCCTGGAAATTCTTCTGGTATAAATGATGGCGCTGCAGCTTTATTTTTAACTACTATTAAAGAAGCAGAAAAAAAATCTATCAAACCGCTTGCAAAAATAGTGTCATGGGCATCAGTGGGAGTTGACCCAACTCTAATGGGTTTAGGGCCAATAGAGGCTGTTCGAAAAGCAATTAAAAAAGCTGGATGGAATTTAGATGAGGTGGATCTATTTGAAATTAATGAAGCTTTCGCAGCTCAAACCATAGCTGTAATTCGTGAGTTGGGCATTGATCCAAATAAAGTTAATGTTAATGGTGGTGCAATCGCGCTAGGTCATCCTATTGGCGCATCAGGAGCAAGAATACTTGTAACTTTAGTACATGAAATGAAGAGAAAAAAAAAAAGTAAGGGTTGTGCGAGTCTCTGTATTGGAGGTGGAATGGGTATAGCTCTATGTATTGAAAAAATTTAGGAATTTGTCTTTCCGTACTTCCCTTCTAGTAATATTTTTTGTATCCATATTTTAGCGTCTATGTGTTTATTATCATTTGAGCGAATAAGAAATTTTAATAACTTTTTAATCATTTTTGCATTTAAGAGTAAAAGAGTGTCAAAAAATAGGACAGAATGTGTTAAAATTTGCAATTAACTAAATTTTTATTATGTATAAAACATAAGAATGACTGAAAAATTATTAGTTCCTGATATTGGCGATTTCGAAAATGTTGAGGTAATTGAATTACTTGTTGCAGAAGGTCAAGAAATTAAAATAAATGATCCTGTGGTCACTATTGAAAGTGACAAATCTAGTGTTGAAATTCCATCAACTTTTTCAGGAAAAGTTGAAAACATTGAGGTAAAAGTTGGTGATAAAGTTTCAAAAGGGGATTTGCTTCTCAATATATCAAGCCCTAGTAAAAAATTGTCTAAATTAGAAGAGGTTCCAAAAAGGACTGAAAATTTAATTTTAGAGGCGGAAAATTCTTTAAAGAAAAATAAAGAGCAAGAAAAGCAAATTCCAGAATTAGAGAAAGAAAAACCTAGCAAAATTGAAGTTGTAAATGAGGGTGATATTGATCCTTTAGAGACACGTGAATGGATAGAGTCTCTTTCAGATATCATCGAAAAAGATGGTAATCACAGAGCTCACTATTTGATTAAGGAATTAATTAATAAAGCTTATATGGAGGGCGCCAATATTCCATACACGCAAAATACCCCTTATATAAATACGATTCCTGTGAGTGATGAAAAGAAATCAAATGGTGATCAGAATATTGAAAGAAGGATTAGGTCATTAATTAGGTGGAATGCTGCTGCAATGGTAGTAAGAGCTAATAAAAAATTTCCTGAACTTGGAGGTCATATTGGAACTTTTGCATCTGCAGCAACTTTATATGATGTTGGAATGAATCATTTTTGGAGAGCTAAAAATAATAAATTCGGTGGAGATCTTGTTTATTTTCAAGGTCATAGTGCACCTGGTATGTATGCTAGAGCATTCCTTGAAGGAAGGCTTAATGAAAAACAATTGGACAGTTTTAGACAAGAAGTTAAGCCTGGCGGTTTATCTTCATATCCACATCCTTGGTTAATGCCAAACTTTTGGCAATTTCCAACAGTCTCTATGGGTTTAGGACCAATGTTAGCGATTTATCAGGCAAGATATATGAAATACTTGATTAATAGAGGCCTAATTAAGGATGAGGGTAGAAAAGTTTGGTCATTTTTAGGTGATGGCGAAATGGATGAACCAGAGTCTTTAGGAGCAATTGGTTTAGCAGCTAGGGAAAATTTAGATAATCTAATATTTGTTATAAATTGTAACCTTCAAAGATTAGACGGTCCAGTGCGAGGTAATGGAAAAATTATACAAGAATTAGAGGGAATTTTTAGAGGAGCCGGGTGGAATGTTATTAAAGTAATTTGGGGTTCTTATTGGGATTCACTTTTAGCGAATGACAAAACAGGCCATCTTATTAAGACAATGAATGAAACAGTTGATGGAGAATATCAAGCAATGAAAGCTAGAGATGGAGCTTACGTTAGAGAAAAATTTTTTGGAAAATATCCAGAAACTTCAGAACTTGTCTCAAGTCTTTCAGATAAGGATATTTGGAGATTAAATAGAGGCGGGCATGATCCCCATAAAGTTTTTGCAGCATATGATAAAGCATCTAAAAATTTCGGTAGTCCCACTGTGGTAATTGCTAAGACTATAAAGGGTTATGGCATGGGTAAAAGTGGTGAGAGCGTAAATACAACTCATCAGACTAAGAAATTAGATGTTGAAGACCTAATGTATTATAGAGATAGATTTGATGTTCCATTAACAGACCAGCAGGTTAAAAATATTGAGTATTATAAGCCAGATCAAAATTCTCCTGAAATAAAATATATTAAAGAGAGAAGACTTCAGTTGGGTGGCTTTATTCCTGAGAGAACTACTTATGCAAAACCTATTAAAGCACCTCCAAAAGACATTTTCGATAATATGAAAGTTTCAACAGGTGAAAAAGAAATGTCGACCACAATGGCACTAGTTAGAATGTTGACAAATCTTTTGAGAGATAAAAATGTTGCGCCAAGACTGGTCCCAATCATTCCTGATGAAGCAAGAACTTTTGGAATGGAAGGATTTTTTCAAAAGATAGGAATTTACGCACATGAGGGTCAAAAATATGAACCAGAGGACTCTGCTCAACTAAGTTCGTATAAAGAGGAAAAGGGCGGTCAAGTTTTAGAAGAAGGAATTAATGAAGCTGGAGCAATGTCATCTTGGATAGCTGCTGGAACTTCATATACCAATCATGATATTGAAATGATCCCAATTTATCTTTTCTACTCAATGTTTGGCTTTCAGAGAATTGGAGATTTTGCTTGGGCAGGTGCAGATAGTCAGTCTAGAGGATTTTTGATTGGAGCTACTGCTGGAAGAACAACTCTTGCTGGAGAAGGTTTGCAACATCAAGATGGTCATAGTCATTTAATTGCTTCGACTATTCCTAATTGCATATCATATGATCCAACATTTCATTATGAGCTTGCAGTCATTTTTCGAGAAGGTTTAAGAAGAATGCATGAGAAAAAAGAAAATATTTTTTATTATATTACAACCATGAATGAAAATTATCCTCATCCAGAAATGCCAAAAGATAAATCATGTGAGGAGGGTATTTTAAAAGGAATGTACAAAATAAAGGAGTTTAATAAGTTTAAAAAAACTAAAATTCAATTTCTTGGATCTGGCACAATATTAAGAGAGATGATAGCTGGTGCAGAAATATTACAAAATGAATATCAAATCGATAGTGAGATTTGGAGTGTAACAAGCTTTAATGAATTAAGAAGGGACGGTCTTGAAGTAGAGAGATATAATCTTCTAAACCCTGATAAAGAACCTAAAAAAAGCTATGTAGAAAAATGTTTAGGTAATGCTGAAGGACCAATTTTAGCAGCCTCTGACTATATGAGAATGAACTCCGATCAGATAAGACCTTATGTAAATAAAAGTTTTTATTCACTAGGAACAGATGGATTTGGAAGAAGTGATACAAGAAAAGAGTTAAGAAAATTTTTTGAGGTTGATAAGGAGCATATTACAACATATGGGTTGAGCATTTTAGCTAAGGAACAGCTTATAGCATCAAAATATGCTAAAGAAGCAATTAAAAAGTATAAGATTGATACTGATAAACCTATGCCAACAAAACTATAGAATGCCAAAAAAAAATATAGAAGTTCCAAATATTGGTGAATTCAAAGATGTAGAGGTTATTGAAATTTTAATCAAAAAAGGTCAAGAGATTAAAAAAAATGATCCTTTAATCACAATTGAAAGTGATAAATCGAGCGTTGAAATTCCCTCATTACATGATGGATTAGTTACAGAATTAAACTTAAAAGTTGGTGATAAGGTATCTGAGGGTAGTAAGATTTTAGAAATTGAATTAAAAGACAACAGTTTAGAAACTAAAGAGATACAATCAACTAAAAAAGAAAACATCAAAGACAACAAAATAGAAATTAAAAAAGAAGTTAGACCAAAAAATATTATCGTAAAAGATTTTTCAAAAAAAACTTCAGCCTCACCAAAAGTCAGAAAATTTGCTAGAGAACTTGGTGTCGATATTAGTAAAGTTGAAGGTAGTGAAAGATTAGGAAGAGTAACTGAAAGTGATGTTAAGTCATTTGTTGCAAAAATCCCTGAGAGAAATATTGAAAGAGAGTTCAAAAAAGATGAAACAATAGAACTAGAGTATCCTCACTCTGAATTTGGAAAAACGGAAATAAAGGATATTCCAAGAGTAAAAAGACTTTCATCTAAATATCTTATGAATTCTTGGTCCAATATTCCTCATGTGACCAATCATGATGAAGCAGATATAACTGAATTAGAGGAGTTTAGAACTTCTCTTACAGATATTTACACTGGAGAAAAAAAAAAAATTACTCCTTTAGCTTTTATTGTCAAAGCTTTAACTGCATCACTTAAAAAATTTCCAAATTTTAATTCATCTATTGATGAAATTGATAAAGGAAAAATGACACTAAAAAAGTATTATCACATTGGAATAGCTGTGGATACGAAGCATGGGCTTATGGTACCAAAATTAAGAAATGCTGATAATAAGAATATATCTTTAATAGGTACTGAACTAAAAAAAATAAGTGATCAATGTAAAAATCTTAAAATTGACAAAAAAGAATTATTTGGTGGTTCCATGACCATAACTAGTCTAGGAGGTATTGGCGGTTCTTTTTTTACACCAATTATTAATTATCCTGAAGTTGCAATCCTAGGAGTTGGCAAATCTCAAAAAAAACAAATTTTTATTGATGGAAAGTTCACAACACGAACAATTCTACCTTTATCTTTATCATATGATCATAGAATAATTGATGGAGCTGAAGCTGCCCGATTTAACAACGATTTGAAAGATAATCTTGGAAAAAATTTTGCTTATAAATTAGCTGTATAAAGAATATGTCAAAAACTCTCTCATTATTTAGTGCATTACTATGCACTCTCATTTGGGGGACCACATTCATTGCACAGGATACAGGTATGGACGACATCGGTCCATTCACGTTTAATTCTGTAAGATTTTTTGTAGGTTTTTTGGCAATTATTCCTTTAGCATTATTGTTTGAGGCAAGAAACCTAAAAAAAGAATTTAGACTTGATAAGAAAACATTCATTATTTTATCATTTTTAATTGGAGTGTCATTATTTTTGGGCTCAGCATTACAACAGGTTGCATTGCTTTATACCGATGTAGCAAATGCTGCTTTTTTTACAATTTTTTATGTGCCAATGGTCCCCATAATTATTTTCATTTTTAAAAAAGATTTTTTACATTGGAGTGTATGGCCTTCAGTAATTTTATGTTTAATTGGAGGATATTTACTAACAAATTTTCAAGATGCAACAGTAAGATTAGGTGACACTCTTGTGGTATTGGGAGCTTTATTTTGGAGCACACATATTATTTTTACTGGTATGATTATTAAAAAGTATAATCTACCATTAACGATTGGTGCAATTCAAACTTTACTAGTTGCTTTATTTTCATTTATTATAGGTTTGTTTTCTGAAGAATTTGTAATTGATAATATTTTGAATGAAATAGACTCAATCTTATATGCTGGAATTTTATCTGGTGGTTTTGCGTTTGTTTTACAAATTTACGCTCAAAGAAATATAACACCAGCGCCGGCAGCAATAATTTTTTCTTTGGAAGGTGTATTTGCAACAATCGCTGCTTGGTTTCTTCTAAATCAAATATTAGGAATTAATAATTTACTTGGTTGCTTTTTCATATTAAGCGGAGTCTTACTATCTCAATTAGTTCCATTAATTAGGAAAAGTAACTAAGTATATATTATTAAAAATAAAATTAAGCCAAGAATTATTCGATATACTACAAATATATTGAAGGAAATTTTATTTATAAATTTTAGGAAATATTTAATCGTAAAAAATGAAAACATAAATGATAAGAAAGCGGCAATCAATAATAAATAATTTATTTCTATTGATTGTTCAAAAGCATCCCTCAAACCTAGGAAGCTTGCTCCCGCTAAAGCAGGTATAGATAATAAAAAAGAAATTTTACTAGAGTCAATTCTTTTAAAATTTAAAAATCTTGCCGCAGTAATTGTTATTCCAGCCCTACTAACTCCCGGTATTAATGCTAATATTTGAAATAAACCTATTAATAAAACTGACTTAATATTTAAATCTTTAGAGATATTTCGATCAGTTTTTCTTTGATCAGCAAAAAAAAGTATAAATCCAAAAAATAATGTTGTTGATGCAATTATTTTTGTGTTTCTTAAAAGATGAATAAATTCAGTGGTGTACAAAATATATCCGAATATTATTAAAGGCAAAGAACCAATAATTATTAAACTTAATAATTTATTATTATTTCTTAGATCAAATAACTCTTTTCTAAAATAAAAAATTACTGCAATTAACGAGCCTAAATGTAAACTAATATCTATCAACAAAGAACTTGTCTCTAAATCATAAAAATTTGATACTAATATTAAATGAGCCGATGAGCTTATGGGTAAAAATTCAGAAATTCCTTGAACTGAAGAGAGAATTAAAATTTCTATAAAATCTCGAAACATATAAGTGTCGTAACTTAAAAAATATTCATTTTAAACAATTCGATTTAATCATATTAGATATGCAAAAATCAGAATAACCAGGTTTTACGCTAAATATTGCTATAATTAGGTCAAAGTAACTGACCTATATATTTCTTTTACTAATAAAAACAATGTATATCTTGCGTTAAATTTAAAAAATTATGACTGATAAAATGCTCAAATTCGTCAAAATAGGTCAGCAAACTCCACCTAAAAGAGAAGTTGATAATAGAAAAGGTGATTTTAATGAAATCTATGACGAATTTATAACTCAAAAAGCACAAGAGCAGTCAAGTAGATGCTCTCAATGTGGTGTTCCCTTTTGCCAAGTCCATTGTCCGTTGAGTAACAATATTCCAGACTGGCTTAAACTGACTGCTGAAGGCAGATTGAAGGAGGCTTATGAGTTATCTCAAAGCACAAATAATATGCCCGAGGTTTGTGGTAGAATATGCCCTCAAGACAGACTATGTGAGGGTAACTGCGTTATTGAGCAGTCAGGTCATGGCACTGTTACAATTGGATCAGTCGAAAAATATATTACAGATAGTGCATGGGAGAATGGATGGGTAAAACCAATTTCAGTTAAACATGAAAAAGATCAAAGTGTTGGAATAATTGGTGCTGGACCTGCTGGACTTGCAGCTGCTGAACAACTTAGGAAAAATGGATATCAAATAACTGTTTATGATAGATATGACAGAGCAGGTGGCTTGTTAATTTATGGTATACCAAATTTTAAACTAGAAAAACATGTAGTTGAAAGAAGAACCAAATTGTTGAAAGATGGTGGAATTAAATTTGAACAAAATTTTGAAGTTGGTAAGGATGCAACTTTAGAGCAACTGAGAAAAAGACATGATGCAATTTTAATTGCTACCGGGGTTTATAAAGCAAGAGAAATTGACCTACCAGGGAACGACCTAGATAATATTTTTCCTGCTATGGAATTTTTAACAGCATCAAATAAAAAGGGATTAGGAGACAAAGTTGATTTATTTGATAAAGGTATATTAAATGCAAAGGGTAAAGATGTTGTAGTTATTGGAGGTGGGGACACAGCAATGGATTGTGTTCGAACCTCAGTAAGACAAAAAGCCAACTCGGTTAAATGTTTATACAGAAGAGATAAAGATAATATGCCTGGATCTGCAAGAGAAGTAGCTAACGCAGAAGAAGAGGGTGTGGAATTTGTTTGGTTGTCAAGCCCAAAAGAATTTAAAGGAAAAAATAAAATTGAAAAATTGATTGTAGATCAAATTCAACTTGGAGATCCAGATGACTCAGGTAGAAGAAGACCAGAAATTAAACAAGGATCTGAATTTGAAATTAAAGCAGATATGGTAATAAAAGCTTTGGGATTTGACCCAGAAAATTTGCCATTATTATTTGAAAAACAAGAGTTACAAGTTACAAAATGGGGAACAATTAAAGCTGACTTTGATACTATGGAAACAAACATTAAAGGTGTTTTTGCTGCTGGAGATATTGTTAGGGGCGCATCTTTAGTTGTTTGGGCAATAAAAGATGGAAGAGATGCAGCCTCATCAATTAAGTCTTATCTTGAAAATATCGAATTAAAAAAATCAAGAGTTGCATAATGAGAATTTACAAAAAAAATTTGGAACTACTTACAAAAAATAATGTTTATTCTAAAGAAATGGAACATGATGCATGTGGAGTAGGGTTAATTGCATCGACGGAAGGAAAAAAATCAAGAGAAGTTGTAGAATATGGAATTGAGGCTTTAAAAGCTGTTTGGCATCGAGGTGCTGTTGATGCTGATGGAAAAACGGGCGATGGGGCAGGAATACATTTAGAAATACCCAAAGATTTTTTTGTTGAAAAAATAGAAGTTACAGGTCACACACACGATGGTTCTGATATTTGTGTTGGGATGATTTTTTTACCTAGGAATGATTACGCCTCACAGGAAAGCTGTAAAACAATTGTAGAAAGTGAGTTAACCAAAAACAATTTTAGTATTTATGGTTGGAGACAAGTGCCTGTTAATCCAAAAGTTTTAGGAGAAAAGGCTCTTCAAACTATGCCAGAGATAATTCAAGTGCTTTTTAAATCTAATGATAAAAATTTACTTGATAAAGATCTTGAGAGAAAAATTTATGAAATAAGAAAAAAAATTGAAAATAAAGCATTCAATTTATCATTAAATAATTTTTATATTTGTTCAATGAGCGCTAAATCAATTATCTACAAGGGAATGTTTTTAGCTGAGGCGATTTCAGATTTTTTCTTAGATTTAAAAGATGAGAGATTTATTTCAAGATTTGCAATTTTTCACCAGAGATTTTCGACTAATACTGCGCCGAGCTGGAGTTTGGCTCAACCATTTAGAGCAGTTGCACATAATGGTGAAATTAACACTTATAAAGGAAACAAAAACTGGATGAGAGTTCATGAACAAGAGATGAATAGTCCTTTTTTTGAAAACGTTGAAAATTTAAAACCGGTTATACAAAAAGGAGTTTCAGACTCTGCCGCATTAGACAATGTTTTTGAGTTATTAAATAAATCAGGGCAACCTGCTCCTTTAGCAAAATTAATGATGATACCTGATGCTTGGTCAAAAAGAAACAGAACTCTACCAAAAACCCATCAGCAATTGTTTAATTTTTTAAATAGCACTATGGAACCTTGGGATGGTCCTGCAGCAATCGCTGCAACAGATAATGAATGGGTTATTGCAGCAAATGACCGTAATGGTTTAAGACCCTTAAGATATGTAATAACAAAAGATAAATTTCTTTTTGCTGGATCTGAAACTGGAATGATTGAATTAAATGAAAAAAGAATTTTATCAAAAGGTAGACTAGGACCTGGTGAGATAATTGGGGTCAGAATTGAAAAAGGTAAAGTATTTACGAATAATCAAATTAAAGACTATTTAGCGAAAGAATACAAACATTTCAATTCTCAGATAATAGATTTAGATGAAAAATTATCCATTGTTAATGAGAGACATAACTTTGATGGTGAAGATCTAAGGAGACGACAACACACCTTTGGAATAAGCTTAGAAGATTTAGAGTTAATTTTACATCCAATGGCCGAAGATGCTAAAGAAGCTACAGGTTCTATGGGTGATGATACGCCTTTAGCAGTTTTATCAGACAAATACAGACCACTTTATCATTTTTTTAGACAAAATTTTAGCCAAGTGACTAATCCACCGATTGACTCTTTAAGAGAAAATAAAGTTATGAGTTTGAAAACTAGATTTGGTAATCTTGGGAATATTTTAGATTTTGATACCTTAACAAAAGAAAATATCTATGTTTTGAATAGTCCAATATTATCGAATTCACAATTTAACAAATTTATCAATTTTTTTGGAAAAAATTCAGTTTCTATAGATTGTACTTTTTCGAATGAGCAAAATTTGTTTGACTCTATTAAAAGGATCCAAAAAGAGTCAGAAATTGCTGTTAGACAAGGTGTGACGCAATTAGTTTTAAGTGACAAAGATATTTCAGATTCAAGAATACCTATGCCAATGTTGTTATGCGTTGGAGCAATTAATACTTTTTTAATTGATAAAAAATTGAGAGGATATGTTTCAATTAATGTTCAATCTGGTGAGGCGTTAGATACCCACTCTTTTGCAACATTGATAGGAGTTGGAGCAACTACAGTTAATCCATATATAGCTTTTGATAGTTTGTACCAAAGACATGAGAAAAAGTTATTTGGTCAGTATAGTTTTGATGAATGTGTCGAAAGGTATATCAAGTCAGTGAATGCAGGATTGTTAAAAATCATGTCAAAAATGGGTATCTCTGTTTTAAGTTCTTATAGGGGTGGATGTAATTTTGAGACTGTTGGTCTAAGCAGATCAATAGTTGATGATTATTTTCCAGGAGTTACCTCAAAAATTTCTGGTATTGGATTGTCAGGAATTGAAAAAAAAATACGCGCAATACATAAAGAAGCATTTGAGAGTACCGATACGGTTTTGCCTATTGGTGGTATTTATAGATACAGAAAGAATGGAGAAACACACCAATATCAAGGTAGATTAATCCACTTATTACAGAGTGCAGTGGGGTCAAATTCTTATTCAGCATATAAAAAATATGCTGAGGGAATATATAACTTGCCACCAATTAATTTAAGGGATTTGATTGATTTTAGAAAAAAAAAATTAGGTTCATCTATTCAAATTTCTGAGGTTGAGCCGATAGAAAAAATATTAAAGAGATTTGGTAGTGGAAGTATGTCTCATGGAGCGTTATCTAAGGAGGCACATGAAACTTTGGCTATAGGAATGAATAGGATTAAAGGTGCATCCTGTAGCGGAGAAGGTGGTGAAGATGCAAATAGATTCAAAATCATGGACTCTGGTGATAGTGCGAATTCGAGGGTAAAGCAAATCGCATCTGCTAGATTTGGCGTAACAGTTAATTACTTGAACAATTGTAATGAAATTGAGATCAAAATTGCTCAAGGTGCAAAACCTGGTGAAGGTGGCCAATTACCAGGATTTAAAGTAACAGATGAAATTGCTAAGCTAAGACATTCAACACCAGGCGTTACATTAATTTCTCCACCTCCACATCATGATATTTATTCAATTGAGGACTTAGCTCAGCTAATTTATGATTTAAAACAAATCAACCCTAGGGCAAGAATTGGAGTGAAATTAGTTGCGTCATCTGGTGTAGGTACTATTGCAGCCGGTGTGGCAAAAGCAAAAGCTGATATAATTTTAATTTCAGGACATAATGGAGGAACTGGAGCTACACCACAAACAAGTGTAAAATATGTAGGTATTCCTTGGGAGATGGGACTTACAGAGGCAAATCAAGTTTTAACATTAAATAATCTAAGACACAAAGTTACTTTAAGAACTGATGGAGGTATTAAAACTGGAAGAGATGTGGTTATTGCAGCCATGATGGGTGCTGAAGAGTATGGTGTAGCAACTACAGCTTTAGTAGCAATGGGTTGCATTATGGTAAGGCAATGTCATTCCAATACTTGTCCTGTAGGGGTATGTACACAAGATGAAAAATTAAGAGAAAAATTTACTGGAACTCCTGATAAAGTTGTGAATTTATTTACGTTTATCGCTACAGAAGTAAGAGAAATTTTAGCTTCTCTTGGTTTTAAATCTTTAAATGAAGTTATCGGTCGAACAGATTTATTGATGCAGGTAAGTAAAGCCTCACCTAATCTAGATGATTTAGATCTTAATCCACTATTTGTACAAGCAGACCCTGGTAATAACAAGAGTTATTGTGAGACATCGGAAATTAATCAAGTTCCAGATACGCTGGATCAAGAGATTTGGCCTCAAATAGAAAAGGCTTTAGATAACTCTGAGAAAATAAATAATGAGTTTTTAATTAAAAATACTAATAGAGCAGTGGGTACCAGAATTTCACATCACTTGTACAAAAAATATGGCTATGAAAAATTAGAAGAAAATTTTTTAACTCTTGATTTTAAAGGTTCAGCTGGACAATCTTTTGGGGCATTTACATCAAAAGGACTTAAACTCAATTTAAAAGGTGATGCAAATGATTACGTCGGGAAAGGTTTATCGGGAGCCACCATTTCAATAAAACTTCCTGATGAAAGTAATTTGATTTCAAATGAGAATACTATTATTGGGAATACAGTTCTTTATGGCGCAACGTCAGGTAAACTTTTTGCAGCCGGTCAAGCTGGGGATAGATTTGCAGTAAGAAATTCTGGTGCAATAACTGTTATCGAAGGTTGTGACTCAAATGGTTGTGAATATATGACAGGTGGAACGGCAGTAATTCTTGGGGATGTTGGAGACAATTTTGCAGCTGGTATGACAGGGGGTATGGCTTTTATTTACGATAAATCAAAAGAATTTGAAAAAAAAGTAAACCCTGACTCAGTTGTATGGCAAAATGTAGAGACTGAATATTGGTCAAAATTTTTAAAAGAACTAGTACTTGAACATAGTAATGAAACTGGATCCAATTTGTCTAAAAAAATAATTGATGACTTTGAGAACGAGTTAAAGAATTTTGTACAGGTCTGTCCAAAAGAAATGATAGATAAGCTTAAAAATCCAATTTCTACAAAAATAAAAATACAAAAAGTTAGCTAATCATTAATTTTAGCTCTCTTTTCAATATCTTAAGCCATTTAGGTGAAGACAAACTATGGTCACCGTTTTTTACAATTACTAATTTCTTTTTTTTTGATTTAAACATTTTCAAAATTTTTTTTGAGTAAATTACAGGAACAGACTCATCTTTACTCCCATGAACCATAGTTACATTTACATTTTGATTTATTTTTTTGTTTAAAACTTTGTTCTGTTTTCCATCTTTTATTAATTGGTGAGTAATTGGATAAGTGTAGTCACCATATTTAAGAAGATATATACCATTTTTAATGATTTCCGATTTAATCTTTTTTGTAAATTTCTTCCACATTAAGTGTTCTAGAAATTCGGGTGCAGATCCAATTCCTAAAAAACCTACGATTTGATCTTTAAAATATTTAAATTGATTTAATGAAATCCAAGAACCCATGCTTGACCCAATTAATATTATGTTATTTTTTTTGACAATTTTTCTAATTAGTTTTGAAGTTTCATTTGTCCATTTAGTTATATTCCCATCAATAAATTTCCCTGATGATTTTCCATGGCCAGAATATTCTAAAGCTAAAAAACCTAAATTATTTTTTTTTGCAAATCTTAAAAAAATTTTGGGTTTTTGACCCTCTAGGTCTGATTTAAAACCATGAAGAAAAACAAGATAAGTGTTTTTTCTCTTAAAATTCGTCAAATATCTTATTCTTTTAGTTTTTGTTAGTTTTAAGTATTTAAACTTAGTCATAAAAGTTTATTAGTTATTTCGATTATTATATAATTAATTCCAATGTCATTTAATTTAAAAGTTTTGCAAGTTATCCCCAAACTAGGCTACGGGGGAGCTGAAACTGGTTGTTATGATATTGCTCATTATCTTCCAGAAAATGACTGTAAATCTTTTATAGTTACAAGTGGTGGTGAGTTAACAAAATTTATAGATAGGAAAAAAGTTAAATTAATTAGATTACCTGTTCATAGCAAAAATCCTTTCTTAATTTTATTAAACTCAATAATTTTAGTTTTTATAATTTTATTTTACAATATATCCATAGTTCACGCTCGAAGTAGAGCACCAGCTTGGTCTTGTTTAATTGCAACTAAATTTACAAGAAGAAAATTCGTAACAACTTTCCATGGTACATATAATTTTAATGGAAAAATTAAAAAATTTTATAATTCGGTCATGGTTAGGTCAGATCTTATTATAGCTGGATCTAATTTTATTTTTTCCCACATTAAAGAAAATTATTCAAATTTCATTAATTTAAAAAAAAAATTACTCGTAATATTTAGAGGTATAAATGTTGATTATTTTGACTCCAGCACATTGTTAGAAAAGGATGAAAAAATATTACTTAACGAATGGGGTATATTGGAAAATAAAAAGATTATTTTGTTACCAGGTAGATTAACATCCTGGAAAGGTCAGGAACTATTCATTGAAGCGATAAATTTGGTTAACATTGAATTAGGTTACGAAGCATTTTATGCAGTAATCCTAGGTAATGATCAAGGACGAGATGTATATAAAAAAAAATTGCATGCTCTTTGTGAACGATACAAAATTTCTAATCAAATAAAATTTATTGACTCATGTAAAAATATGGCTTTAGCTTATAAAGTTTCAGATATAATTGTTTCAGCATCAATTGAACCGGAAGCATTTGGACGAGTTGCGGTAGAAGCCCAATCAATGGAAAAACTAATAATTGCTAGTAATATTGGTGGATCAAATGAAACTGTGATTAATGAAAAAACAGGATTATTATTTGAGTCTGGAGATCCAAAATCTTTAAGTAAAAAAATAATGCAAGCTTTAACAATGAACGAAAGCTTATTGAAAACTATGGGTATTGAAGGTAGAAAAAACATTGTAAAAAAATTTAATGTTGAAAAAATGTGCTTTTCTACTTATTCAGAATATAAAAGATTAGTTAATTAAATGCTTACAATAAAATTACCAGATGGAAATAATCTTGAGTTTCCAAAAGAGGTCACAGGTTTAGAAATAGCAGAAAAAATAAGTAAATCGCTTTACAAAGAAGCCCTGATAATGAGTGTAAATGGGGAGCTGAAAGATTTATATTTTTTGATTAAAGAAGACTCTTCAGTAAAAATTTTTACCGCAAAAGATCCAGAGGGATTAGAAGTTATTAGACACGATGCTGCTCACATTATGGCTATGGCCGTTCAAGAACTATATCCTGGAACCCAAGTTACCATTGGACCAGTGATAGAGAATGGATTTTATTATGATTTTGCAAGAAAGGATCCATTTACTGATGAAGATCTTAAAAAAATTGAAAAAAGAATGTCAGAAATAATAGACAAAAATGTAAAAACAAGAAGAGAAGTTTGGGATAGAGAAAAAGCAATTAAGCATTTCAAAAAAATTGGCGAAAAATATAAGGCAGAAATCATCGAAAGTATTCCCGAAAGTGAGGAGCTTTCAATTTACCATCACGGTGATACTTGGCATGATTTATGTAGAGGGCCACATTTATTATCTTCTGGCAAAATTGGTAAAGCTTTTAAACTTACTAAAGTATCAGGGGCATATTGGCGTGGCGACTCTAATAATGAAATGCTTCAAAGAATCTATGGAACTGGTTGGGCAACCAAAAAAGATTTAGATGATTACTTAAAAAGAATTGAAGAAGCTGAGAAAAGAGATCATAGAAAATTGGGCAAAGAAATGGATTTATTTCATTTTAGAGAGGAAAGTCCTGGCTCTGTTTTTTGGCACGAAAAAGGTTGGGCACTTTTTCAAAAACTTATTAGTTATTTAAGAGCTAAACAAGATAAAGCAGGATACAAAGAAGTAAATACTCCAGAGGTATTAGACAGATTACTTTGGGAAAAATCTGGTCACTGGGAAAAATATGGGGAAAATATGTATACTTCTCAAACACCTGATGAAAAAGTTTTCGCTATCAAACCAATGAATTGTCCAGGTCATATCCAAGTTTTTAATCAAGGGCTTAAAAGTTACAGAGATTTACCATTAAGAATTACAGAATTCGGAAAAGTCCATAGATATGAACCTTCAGGTGCACTACATGGCCTATTAAGAGTGAGAGCTTTTACTCAAGATGATGCGCATATTTTCTGCACAGAGGATCAAATTACTAGCGAATGTTTAAACGTAACAAATTTAATTTTAGATATTTATAAGGATTTAGGATTTGAAAATGTTATTTTGAAATACGCAGACAGACCAAAGATAAGAGTCGGCGAAGATCATGTTTGGGATAAAGCAGAGGCCTCTTTATTGGAAGCAGTAAAAGCTACTAAACTTGAATATAGCATCAATAAAGGGGAAGGTGCTTTCTATGGACCTAAAATTGAATTTGTTTTAAGAGACGCTATTGGTAGAGATTGGCAATGTGGGACAGTGCAAGTCGATTTAAATTTACCAGGGAGATTAGATGCTTCCTATGTGGATAAGGATGGAGCAAAAAAAGTACCAGTGATGTTACATAGAGCAATGTTTGGTTCGCTTGAGAGATTTATAGGAATATTAATTGAAAATTATGCTGGCAAATTCCCATTTTGGATTTCTCCCTTACAAACTGTGGTAATACCTATCTCAGAAGACTTTGAGAACTATGCAAAAGAAGTGACTAAAAAAATAAAAGATGCAGGTATAAGTTCAATTGTTGACTTAAAAAAACATAATCTAAATTATAAAATTAGAGAACATTCTTTAGCAAAAATACCAATTCTACTGATTTGTGGTAAAAAAGAAGTTGACAGTAATAGTGTAACCATTAGAAGATTGGATTCTAATAAACAAGAAAATATGAAACTAGATTTATTTTTAAAAAGTTTTTCTGCACTAAACAATGTATCTTAAAATTTAGTGCCAGACATCAAACAAAATTATTTCCAAAAAAGAACTAAAGATCGTGGCCCAAGATCTAATAATAGAATTTCGTCACCCGAAGTTCAGGTTATTGCAAATGATGGAAATAATTTAGGAATTTTGAATACAAATGAGGCAATTACAATCGCGAAGAGGGAGGGATTAGATCTTATAGAAATATCTCCCAATGCTAATCCACCTGTCTGTAAAATTATGGATATGGGAAAGTTTAAATATGATGCTCAAAAAAAAGCCAACCTTGCAAAGAAAAAGCAAAAAATAGTCTCATTGAAAGAAATAAAGATGCGACCTGTTACAGAGACCCATGATTATGAATTCAAAGTAAAAAATGCAAAAAAATTTATTGCTAAAGGTGATAAAGTAAAATTTACAATAAGATTTAAAGGTAGAGAACTTCAACACTCTCACCTTGGAAACGAGCTTATGGCTAAAATTAAAGAGGATATGAAAGATATTGGCAAAATAGAATTACATCCAAAGTTTGATGGTAAACAAATGATTATGGTAATCCAGCCCTTATAAGCCTTAATATAGGTTGTAAATTTATTTCTTTGTATGTATAACCTCGCTCAATTATGCCAAAATTAAAAACTAAAAGCTCAGCAAAAAAAAGATTTAAGATATCAGCCAGAGGAAAAGTTATCATGGCCCAGGCTGGTAAAAGGCATGGAATGATTAAAAGAACTAATTCACAAATAAGAAAATTAAGAGGCACTACCACAATGTCAAAGCAAGATGGAAAAATTGTTAAGTCGTACATGCCTTATAGTTTAAGAGGTTAAAATGGCTAGAGTAAAAAGAGGTGTTACAAGTAGAGCAAAACATAAAAAAGTTTTAAAAGCTGTTAAAGGTCAGTGGGGACGAAGAAAAAATACTATTAGAGCTGCAAAACAAGCTATGGAAAAGGCAATGCAATATGCTTACAGAGATAGAAGAAATAAAAAAAGAGATTTTAAATCTTTGTGGATTCAAAGAATTAATGCAGGTGTGAGAGCTGAAGGATTAACTTATTCCAAATTTATTAATGGCCTAAATAAATGTGGAATTAAAATTGATAGAAAAATACTTGCTGAGATAGCATATGATAGTCCAGAAGCCTTCAAAACTATTGTCCAAAAAGCACAATCTGCACTAAATTAATCTTCACTATTGTTTTATTTCACTGAAGAAATAATCTGTAAAAATGTCAGATCTTAAAAAAATAAAAGATGAACTTCTTTTGAAACTGAAAAGTAAATTAAACTTGTCAGAGGTAAATCAAATGAAATCTGATTTATTTGGTAAGAATGGATTAGTTTCATCACAATTTAAAAAGATAGGAACCATCGCAGAAACTGAGAGAAAAAAATTTGCCTCAGAACTGAATGTTATTAAAGATGAATTACAAGATTTAATTAATTTGAAAATAAAGGAAATTGAAAATGAGGAAATTAGAGAAAAGTTACAAAAAGAAAAAATTGATATTACTCTGCCTGAGAGACCATTTGTAAGAGGCAAAATTCATCCTGTGTCACAAACAATAGATGAAATATCTTCGATTTTTTCTGAAATTGGTTTTAGCGTTGAAGAAGGTCCAGATGTTGAGAGTGAATATAATAATTTTACTGCACTCAACACACCAGAAAATCATCCAGCTAGAGATATGCATGACACATTTTATCTTGATGAAAAAAAAGAAAGATTATTACGCACTCATACTTCTCCAGTTCAAATTAGAACAATGTTAAAAGACAAACCACCGTTTAAAATAATAGCTCCTGGCAGAACATATAGGTCAGATAGTGATCAGACACACGCACCTATGTTTCATCAGGTTGAAGGTCTTCATATAGACAAAGATATTAATATGGGACATTTAAAAGGATGTCTAAATTATTTTATTAAGGAATTTTTTGAATTGGATAAAATTAAAATGAGGTTCAGACCAAGTCATTTTCCTTTCACAGAGCCGTCTGCTGAAGTTGACATAGGATACGAGATGAAGGATGGCAAAATAGTAATTGGTGAAGGCAATCAATGGCTTGAGATTTTGGGGTGTGGGATGGTACATCCAAATGTTTTAAGAAATGTTAAAGTAGATCCAATAAAGTTTCAAGGATATGCATTTGGGATGGGCATTGATAGGTTGGCTATGTTAAAGTATGGAATTAACGATTTAAGAGCTTTTTTCGATTGTGACTATAGATGGTTAAATCATTTTGGATTTGATCCTTTGGATGTACCAACAAATTATAGAGGCTTGAGTAGATGAAAATCACATTTGACTGGCTTAAAGATCATTTAAAAACAAATTTAAAAGAAAAAAATCTTTTAGAACAACTTACTAATGTTGGATTAGAGGTAGAAGGAGTACAAAATCTTTCTTCAGATAAAGAGCTTTTTAAAGTCGCTAAAATTATTAAAACAATAAAGCACCCAAATGCAGATCGGCTAAAAGTTTGCGATGTTGATGTTGGAGAAAAAGAGTTTAAAAAAGTTGTATGTGGGGCCGTTAATGCAGTTGAGGGACTAATTACAGTATATGCACCTCCAGGATCAATTATCCCAAAAACTAAAACAAAATTAGTTGTGGCTAAAATAAGAGGAGTTACTTCTTATGGAATGCTTTGCTCAGAGTCTGAATTAAATTTATCTGATGAGAGTGATGGTATAATTGAACTATCATCAGGATACAAAAAAATTATTGGCAAGAGTTATTTTTCAAAATCAAAATCTAACTTGATTGATTTATCTATAACACCTAATAGACCAGATTGTCTTGGCATAAGGGGAATTGCAAGAGATCTGGCCGCTTCAGGTTTCGGAAAATTGGTTGATTTAAAAAAAAAAAAAATTAAATCAAATAATAGACATTCTTTAAAAGTAAAAATATCAAAAGGAAAAAATCAGGGATGTAGCATATTTGGTAGTTGCCTTATTAATGATGTAAAGAATACTGAAAGCCCTCAATGGCTTAAAGACAAATTGATCTCAATAGGCCAAAAACCAATTTCTGCAATAGTTGATATTACAAATTATGTAATGTTCGATCTTAATCGTCCGTTACATGCTTATGATGCTGATAAAATCGAAAAAGGTATTATTGTTCGTAATTCAAAATCAGGAGAGAAATTTACTGCTTTAGATAATAAGGATTATAAGCTTGAAGATGGAATGTGTGTGATCAGTGACCACAAAGGTGTTTTAGGACTGGGCGGAATTATTGGTGGAACAAGATCAGCAACAGAATTAGATACAAAGAATATATTATTAGAGTCAGCTTATTTTAAACCTGGATCAATAAGGACCACGGCAAAAAAATTGAATCTTGATACTGATGCAAAGTTTAGATTTGAAAGAGGAATTGATCCATTATCAATTGAGGATGGCTTAAATAAAGCCACAATATTAATTAAAGAAATTTGTGGTGGTAAAATCAGTAAAATTGATGTTCAAAAAATTGAAACTCATAAAACAAAAATAATTAAATTTGATATAAATTTAGTTGAAAAAGTAGCAGGATTTAAAATTTCTACTAAAGAAATTTTTAAAATTTTAGAAAATCTTGGTTTTAAATTTAAAAAGAAAAATAATTTTTTTGAATTAATTGTTCCATCATGGAGACCTGATATCACGCAAGAAATAGATATTGTCGAAGAATTGGTTAGAATAAGTGGTTACGATAAAATAAGGATTATAGATCCAATTAAGAAAAGAAAGAAGTCTACTTTAAATAAATCCCAAAAATTATTCCATTTTTTACAGAGATCAATTGCTTCTAAAGGTTATCTAGAAGCAATAACTTGGTCATTTACAGATTCAAATTACAATAATTATTTCAGAGACGCTAAAAAAGAAGTTAAGATTGTAAATCCAATAAGTACGGAATTAGATGTTTTAAGAAATTCAATATTCTCAAACTTGATAATATATATGAATAAAAATCTTGATAGAGGTTTTAAGGATTTATCGATTTATGAAATTGGCCCAACTTTTACTGGTTCTAAGCCAGGTGAACAAAATACTGTGGTATGTGGTTTGTCATCAGGAAAAAAATCAAGATTGTCTTGGATTGAAAAAGAGAGAAATGTTGATGTCTTTGATGTCAAAAAAGATGTAGTCCAAACTTTAATTGAGGCAGGGTATAAATCAGAAGAATTTTTTATAGACAACAAAACTCCAAATTATTATCATCCTGGTAAATCTGGTAGATTATTTTTAAAAAAAGACGCAGACTTAGTAGCAGCTTATTTTGGAGAAATTCACCCCAACATAACTAAAAAAATCGACATGAAAACAGAATCGTTAGTAGGTTTTGAAATTTTTTTAGATAATTTGAAACTACCAGTAAAAACCTTAAATGATCAAAAAAATAAATTTAATGTTTCAGATTATCAAAAGTCTGAAAGAGATTTTGCATTTATCATAAACAAAGATGTTAATGCGCAAGACCTAATTAATGCCATTGCAAGTGTAGACAAGAATTTGATAAGTAATATTAAAGTTTTTGATGTTTATGAAGGTGACAATATTCCTGAGAATCAAAAATCGATAGCAATAAGTGTTACTATACAATCTACAGAGAAAACATTAAATGACAATGATTTAGAAAGTATTAATAAGTTAATTATTGAAACAGTAGAAAATAAAACTGGCGCAAAGATCCGTTCTTAATAAAAATGACCACAATTGATCATATAAGAAATTTTGCAATAATTGCACATATAGACCATGGCAAATCTACAATAGCAGATAGAATAATTCACAAATGTGGAGGATTGACCGAAAGAGAAATGAAAGCTCAAGTTTTAGACTCAATGGAAATTGAGAGAGAAAGAGGTATTACTATCAAAGCTCAAACGGTGAAACTTAATTACAAATCTAAAAACGGTAAAGAATATATTTTGAATATAATTGATACACCTGGTCATGTAGATTTCAGCTATGAGGTAAGTAGATCTCTTTATGCATGTGAGGGTTCTATACTTATTGTTGATAGTACTCAGGGCGTAGAAGCACAAACACTAGCAAATGTCTATCAAGCTATGGATATAAACCATGAGATAATACCTGTTCTAAATAAGATTGATTTACCAGCATCAGATTTAGATAGAACAAAAAAACAAATTGGAGATGTGATTGGTATTGAAACTGAAAATGCCATTCCCTGTTCAGGAAAAACAGGTGAAGGCATAGATGACATATTAGAACAAATAGTCAATCAGCTACCTGGGCCAAAGGGTAATCCAAACCAAGATTTAAAGTGTCTGTTAGTGGATAGTTGGTATGACACTTATCTTGGAGTTGTAATTTTAGTCAGAGTTATTAATGGTAAAATTGTTAAAAATATGAAAATTAAAATGCTCTCGACCAATCAAGATTATATTGTAGAGAAAGTTGGATTATTTACTCCAAAGCCAAAAGATATTAATGAACTAAATTCTGGAGAAATAGGATTTATAACTACCGGCATAAAAGTATTATCAGAGACTAAAGTTGGAGATACAATTTGTGACGCTTCAAAACCGAAAGTTGAAGCTTTACCAGGCTTTAAACCAAGTAAACCAGTAGTTTTTTGTGGTTTATTTCCAGTAGACAGTTCTGAATATCAAAAACTGAAAGATGGATTGGCAA
>CACEXM010000007.1 GCA_902563555.1 uncultured Pelagibacteraceae bacterium
AAAAAATTTAAAAATCACAAATAGTTATTTGAAGTTCTATATTGTTGTAGTAAAGCAGGACCCCCCCCCTAAAACTGGTAATTTTTTTTTAATTCAGCTTGTGCTGCAGCTAATCTTGCAATTGGAACTCTATAAGGTGAGCAGGAAACGTAATTTAAACCAGCTCTAGAACAAAAATCTATACTTTTTGGATCACCACCATGTTCACCACAAATACCTAACTTGATTTTTTTATTTTGTTTTTTTCCTTTAGTGACAGCTATCTCAACTAAATCTTCTACACCCTCATCTATTGAAATAAACGGATCTATAGAAAAAATCTTATTTTCAATATAATCGTTTAAAAATTTACCACTATCATCTCTGCTTATTCCAAAAGTAGTTTGTGTCAAATCATTGGTACCAAAACTAAAAAATTCAGCATGCTTTGCAATATCTTTTGCTTTAATTGCAGCTCTTGGTAACTCAATCATCGTTCCAACTAAAAATTCTATTTTAACTTTATTCTCCTTTTGTACTTTTCTTGCAGTATTAATAACAAGATCTTTCATTATCTTTATTTCTGCCTCGGTCGACACAAGAGGAATCATTATTTCAGGAAATGCAGATTTTTGCTTATTTTTTTTTAATTCTGCCAAACCTTTAAAGATTGCTTCACATTGCATTTCATAAATTTCAGGGAATGAAATACCTAATCTACAACCTCTATGTCCAAGCATTGGATTTTGCTCATGAAGTTCATCAATTCGAGATTTTACCTCTTTAACACTTATACCAACTACTTCTGCAACCTCTGAAATTTCTTTTTCAGATTTTGGTAGAAACTCATGTAATGGAGGATCAAGCAAACGTACTGTAACTGGTAATCCATGCATAATCTTAAATATTTCAACAAAATCTTTTTTTTGATATGGTAAAAGCTTCAAAAGTGCTTTTAATCTGTCTTCCTTAGTTTTAGAAAGTATCATCTCTCGCACAGAAATAATTCTTTCTTCATCAAAAAACATGTGTTCCGTTCTGCATAGGCCAATTCCCTCTGCTCCAAAATCTCTTGCAACTTTTGTGTCTAATGGAGTTTCTGCATTTGTTCGTACTCTAAGTTTTCTAACATTATCTGCCCAACTCATTAATTTTGAAAATTCACCAGAAATTTCAGGTTTTAATGTTGGCACACTTCCTAAAATAATTCGTCCAGAGGACCCATCAATTGTAATTATATCGCCTTCTTTAATTTCAGATGATGCAGTTTTAAAAATTTTTTTCTCATAATCAATATCGATTTCACTCGAACCAGAAACACATGGTCTTCCCATTCCTCTTGCTACAACAGCTGCATGACTTGTCATTCCTCCCCTGGCAGTCAAAATTCCTTTAGCAGCGTGCATACCCTGAATATCTTCTGGAGAAGTTTCCACTCTAACTAATATTACATCTTGCATCATATTATTAAGTCTTTCAGCCTCTTCAGATGTAAATACCACCTTTCCACTAGCAGCTCCTGGAGAAGCAGGTAAACCATTTGCAATTATTTCTTTAGAACTTTTTTCATCCAAAGTAGGGTGTAATAATGTGTCTAAAGAATTTGGATCTATTCTTAAAATTGCTTGTTTTTTTGAAATTAATTTTTCCTTTACCATATCTACAGCAATCTTAACTGCTGATTTTGCAGTTCTTTTGCCTGACCTAGTTTGTAGAATCCATAATTTCTCATTCTCAACTGTAAATTCTACATCTTGCATATCTTTGTAATGCGCTTCTAACTTTTTTAAAATTTTATGAAGCTCCAAATAAACTTTTGGCATAGACTCTTCCATAGAAAGTGCCTTAATTTTTGCCTCTAGTTTAGCTTTTTTCGTAATATATAGTGGTGTCCTTGTTCCTGCTACTACATCCTCTCCTTGAGCATTAATTAAATACTCTCCATAAATATTATTTGATCCGTCTGACGGATTTCTTGTAAAAACAACTCCAGTAGCACAATCGTTTCCCATATTTCCAAAAACCATAGATTGGACGTTAACTGCTGTACCCCATTCAGACGGTATCTGATTTAACTTTCTATAAATTTTAGCTCTATTACTCTCCCAAGATAAAAATACTGCACTTATTGCTCCAAATAATTGTTGATAAACATCCTGAGGAAATTCTTTTTTTGTTTTTTCTTTAACAACATTTTTAAAGTCTTTTATCAAACCATCCCAATCATCTTCATCAAGATCTGTATCCAGCAAAACTCCTTTGGTTAATTTATAATTTTCTATAAGTTCCTCAAAATGATAACTTTCTACCCCAAGAACAACATTTCCATACATTTGAATAAATCTTCTATAACTATCTTTGGCAAATCTTCCGTTAGATGTTTTATTAGCTAGTGCTTTAACTGTTTTGTCATTCAAACCAAGGTTGAGTATTGTATCCATCATACCAGGCATAGACACTCTAGCACCAGATCTCACAGATAATAAAAGAGGATTTTTTAGATCTCCAAATTTTTTTCTCACATCTTTCTCAATTACCTTTAACTCTTTTTTAATTTGGCTTAGTAATGAAGAATTCAATTTCTTTTTATTTTGGTAAAAAAGATCACATACACTTGTTGAAATTGTAAATCCAGGTGGAACTGGAAGACCCATTCTTCCCATTTCTGATAAGTTAGCACCTTTGCCGCCTAAAAAATTTTTAGGATTTTTAATTTTTTTAGAGTCTTTAGATTTAAAATTTAAAATCAACTTATTCATTATTCGTTTTTAATAATTGAAAATTCATAAAGTTTTGAAAGGTTTTACATAACATATTTATAAGTTCCAAACGATTTTTTCTTAAATCTTCATTATCTTCATTTACTTTTACATTATCGAAAAATTCAAAAACTTCTTTTTTTGCTCCAGCTAAGACTGATAAAGACTCTTCATAATTTTCATTATTATTTATGTCTGAATAATACTTCTTTATATCAGTAATTTTTTTAAACAAATTTTTTTCATAATCGCTTTTAAAAATACCAGGATCAGTTGAATCACTTATTTCAATTTCTTTATTTTCCATTTCACTTTGAAGTATATTGGAGGCCCTTTTATAACTTGATGTTATATCTATACCAATTTGATCATTTATTATTTTATTTACACATCTTGCTTTTTCGAAAGATGAAAACAATTTATTAGTTGAAAAATTTGAAATGGATGCTTCAATGATATCAAATCGAATATCTTTTTCTTTAAGATAATATCTAAATCTATCTTTTAAAAAATTACTTAAATCTTTTTTCAATTCTTCATTACCAAGAGTAAAATTTTGTTCTTGATATAGGCCAATAGAATAATTCAATAAATCATTTAATTTTAAGTTTTTTTTATTTTCAATTATTATTCTTACTATGCCAAGCGCTGCTCTTCTAAGCGCGAACGGATCTTTTGAGCTTGTAGGTTTTTCATCAATCCCAAAAAAACCAACAAGATTATCTATTTTATCTGCCACTGATAAAGCAATACTGAAAGGTTTTTTTGGCACGTTTGAATTTAATCCAATCGGTAAATATTGTTCAGTTATTGACGAACAAATATCTTTATCAAAACCTTGTTGTGCAGAAAAGTAGCCTCCCATAATTCCCTGTAATTCGGGAAACTCGCCAACTAAATCAGAAGTTAAGTCTGTTTTACTTATAGATGCTGATAATTCTACTTTTTCTTTACTAATTAACAATTCATCAGATATCATTCCACCTAATTTTCTCATTCGCTGAACTTTGTCGAAATAGGTTCCAAGTCCCTTGAAAAAATTAATTTTTTTTAGTTCAGATACCTTTTTCACTAAATTTTGTGCTTTATCTTTATTCCAAAAAAATTCCGCATCACTTAATCTAGCATCAACAACTCTTTGATTTCCAAGTTTGATTAATCCTTTTTGGTCTTTTTTGTTTGCGACAAGTAAAAATTGGTTTGTAATTTGATTATTTTTATCAATTGTAGGAAAATATTTTTGATGTGACTGCATAGTCAAAATAAGTATTTCTCTCGGAATTGACAAAAATTTTTTATCAAAATCACATAGTAAAATATGTGGGCACTCAACTAAATCCACAACCTCATCAAATAATTTTGAATTTTCTAAAATAAATAATTTTTTTTTATTTAATATCTTTGTGAATTCCTTTTGAATAATTTGTTTTCTTTTATTTTGATCAACAATCGTTCCACGATTCTTCAAAAATTTTTCATAAGATTTGAAATTTTTAAATACGCCTGTTTTTTCCTCAAAGTCTTTATCAATAAAAGTCTTATTTGATGAAGTTAGATGGTAAAATTTGAAATCTATTATTTTTTCATCAAATACTGACAAAATACACTTAAGTGGTCTTGCCCAATTAAGGTTAAATTCACCCCATTTCATTGATTTTTTCCATTGGTAGCTACCTAAAAGTTTTGGTATTAAATCTTTTAACAAATCCGAAGTGTTCAATGTTTTTGAGGGTGTTTTAAAAAAGTAAAATTCTCCTTTTTCTGTATCACGTTTAATAAGTTGTTTTTTGTCAATTTTATTTGATCTCAAAAAACCCTCAATTGCTTCTACAGCAGCACTAGTTTTGGGTCCTTTTATTTCTTCAGACCCAACATTAATTTTTTTTTGTAAACCCTCAAATACGATAATTACTCTGTTTGGAGTTGATAATGAAAAACTTTTTTTTGATTTTATAGATTTATTGATAAAATATTTTCTAAATTCCTCTAAAAGTTTTTCACGAAAATTTTTTTGTAAATTAGCTGGAATTTCCTCACTAAATAATTCTAAAAAAAATTCTGACATTTATATTTGTGTATCAATCCAAATTGAAGCAACAGATTTTGTAATTTCTCTTATACGTCCAATATATTCTGCTCTCTGGGCAACACTGATAGCTCCTCTTGCATCAAGTATATTAAATACATGACTTGCTTTTAAGCATTGATCATAAGCTGGAAGCGATATCTTTTTATTTATTAATGATTTAGCCTCACTTTCGAACATATCAAATATTTTAAACAGATTCGAGGTATTAGCATGTTCAAAGTTATAAGCCGAAAATTCTTTCTCCGCTTGATGAAAAACTTCTCTGTATTCAACATTTTCGTTATTCCAAATTAAATCATAAACATTATTTTTTTGTTGTGTAAACATACAAATCCTTTCTAAGCCATAAGTAATTTCTACTGAAACAGGTTTACATTCAAAGCCAGCCATTTGTTGAAAATATGTAAATTGAGTTATTTCCATTCCATCACACCAAACTTCCCAACCAAGACCTGCTGCGCCTAAAGTTGGACTTTCCCAATCATCCTCAACAAATCTGATATCATGATTTTTATGATCAATACCGATTGTAGACAAACTATTTAAATAAAGTTTTTTTATATTTGACGGCGAAGGTTTAATTATAACTTGAAATTGATAATAGTGCTGAAGTCTATTAGGGTTATCTCCATATCTTCCATCAGTCGGTCTTCTAGAAGGTTGTACATAAGCTGCTTTCCATGGTTTTGGTCCAAGTGACCTCAGGGTTGTGGCTGGATGAAAAGTTCCTGCTCCAACCTCCATATCATATGGTTGTAAAATTATACAACCATGTTTACTCCAAAATTTTTGGAGGTTTATAATTGTATCCTGAAAAGTTTGAAATTTTGGTTTTTTTTTACTTTTTTTAGAGGCCATATTTTTGCCAAATAGATTTTTCTTCTAATATATTTGCGACCTGATCAACGTGATCGTTAGATGATGATAATTTTTTACTTAACCAACTTTTAGATTTTTCAAATTTTTTGATTATTACATCTTCTCCAAATTTTTCTCTCAACACTTGATTTGCATCACCTATTTCATCAATCAAACCAAGTTCTTTGGATTTAGTTCCAGACCAAAACTCTCCAGAAAATAACTCAACTTCTGATTTCTTTAGTTTTTTGCCTCTACTTTTTTCAACAACATTAATGAAATCTTTATGCAAATCTAATTGTATATTTTTTAATCTTTCTATATCTTCTTTTTTTTCTTCAAGAAACGGATCGAGAGTACTTTTATTTTTACCCGCAGTATGAACTCTTCTTTCAACTCCAATTTTTTTAATTAACTCTGTAAAACCAAATGATGAATAAATAACACCTATAGATCCGATAATTGAACTAGAGTTTGCATAAATTTCATCACCAGCACACGCAATCAAATAGCCTCCTGATGCAGCAATATCTTCTGCAAAAACTATTACCTTTTTTTTATTTTTTTTCGCTTGTTGTCTTATAAAATTAAAGATTAAGTGTGATTGAACAGGTGATCCACCAGGAGAATTAATTGTAATAGCAACGCATGGTGCTTTTTTTACAGAAAAAGCCTTTAAAATTATCTCTTCTTGACCTGAAAAATCTATACCTTGTTTAAATTTACCTACATTTCCGATAACACCAGCTAATTTAATATGAGGAATAATTTTCTTCTTTTTAAAAATTGAGAGCATAATAAAACTTTATAGAATTTTTGTATTAATATAAAGACACCTTATAATTGAAGATTTAGGTGCGTCAATTGATAAGTATCAAAAGAAACTTATTACACTAATTTGCTCACATTATGGGAAGCGTAATTCAACTTAAAAAACAAATTAATAACTCTTACTTTCAACTTAAAAACTCAGTTGAAAATAAGTTAATGCTTGTTGAAGAAAAAATTAAATCAAAACTAGATAGTAATGTTGAGCTAGTTAAAAAAATGACAGATTATCATTTAAATACTGGTGGCAAAAGGTTAAGAGCCTTATTAACTTTGGGTTCATCAAAATTATGTGGTTATACAAAAGGTACCAGAGATATTAATTTAGCAGCTTGTGTGGAACTAATTCATGCTGCAACTTTGATGCATGATGATGTTATAGATAATGGTTCAATTAGAAGAGGTAAAAAAACACCAAATAAAATTTGGGGCAACCACTCATCTGTTCTAGCTGGCGATTATCTTCTTAGTAGGTGTTTTGAAATGATGGTAGAAGATGGAAATATTGAAGTTTTAAAACTATTATCGTCAACATCATCGATAATTGCTCAAGGTGAAATTTTACAACTCCAGCATAAAGGTGAAGTTGATATGCTTGAAGAAACTTATTTGAAAATAATTTCTTCAAAGACGGCTGAGTTATTTGCTGCTGCAACTAAAGTAGGAGCAATTTTATCAGAAATGAAAACTAAAGAGAAAGAAGCTTTAGAGTTTTATGGAAGGAATTTAGGTTTAACTTTTCAAATTGCTGATGACACTTTAGATTATAATTCAGAATTAAAACTATTTGGAAAAAATATCGGTCAAGACTTCTATGAGGGAAAAATTACACTACCAATAATTCTTCTGTTTCAAAAAGCTAATAAAGATGAAAAAGAAACTCTTAAGAAAACTTTCGCAAAAGAAGAGAGAAATCAAAATGATTTAATTTTTACTTTATCTTTAATTAAGAAATACGATATTATAAATAGTTGTTATCAAAAAGCCAAGCACTATATTAATTTGTCATCTAATTCATTGTCGGTATTTAAAGACTCTGAAGAAAAAAATATCCTCGAAAATTTAACGTCTTTTAGTTTATCAAGAAATTTTTAGGGGCTTAAAAGACTTTTTATCCAATCATTATTTGCTGTCAATTTATACTTTAGTCTTTCGTGTATTCTATTATCTCCATCTAACCAAAATTCTATGCTCGTAGGTTTTAAATTCCAGCCCGACCAATGATTTGGTCTTGGAACATTATTTTGATCTTGGTATTTATTTTTAAATTTTTCTAGTGATTTTATCAGTTCTTCCCTATTGACTAATTCACTACTTTGTTTTGATGCCCAAGCCCCAATTCTACTTTCATAAGCTCTAGAATTAAAATAATTATCAGCTACCTCATCTTCCACTTGGCTCAGAGTACCTACAATTCTAATTTGTCTTAACAAACTTTTCCAATGAAAACACATTGTTGCATAGGGGTTTGCTTTTATTTCGTTTCCTTTTTGACTATTAAGATTAGTATAAAAAACAAATCCATTTTTATCGTAACCTTTAAGAAGCACCATCCTTACTGATGGAACACCTTGTTTTGTTGCAGTTCCCAGAGCTAAAGCATTTGGATCATTAATTTCATTCTTTTTTGCCTCTTCGTACCAGCTTTCAAATAATTTAAAAGGATCATCTAAATCCAGAAAGCATTTATTAAGCCCTAGTGAGTTTTTTTCATTCATAATTTTAACAAAATAATCTATACAATATAAATAATGTCATTTAATACTTTTGGAAAGGTTTTTCGTTTCACTACATGGGGAGAGTCTCATGGTCCTGCAATTGGTTGTATAATAGATGGTTGTCCACCACTAATAAACCTCAATGAACGAGATATTCAGATAGAACTCAACAAAAGAAAACCTGGTCAATCTAAATTTACTACTCAAAGAAAAGAGAGTGATAAAGTAGAGATTCTTTCAGGAGTCTTCGAAGGTAAAACAACTGGAACTCCAATCTCTTTAATAATTTATAACGAGGATATGCGCTCAAAAGATTATAGTGATATAAAGGATAAATTCAGACCAGGTCATGCTGATTATACCTACTTTAAAAAGTATGGAATTAGAGATTATAGAGGTGGTGGAAGGTCTTCAGCGAGAGAGACTGCTTCTAGAGTTGCAGCAGGAGCTGTAGCAAAAAAAGTTTTGGAAAAAAAATTAGGTAAAAAATTTAAAATTTCTGGTGCAGTTACACAACTTGGAATTCTTGGATGTGATACAAACAAGTGGGATGATAAGATAATTTATAAAAATCCGTTTTTTTGTCCTGATAAATCTATGCTTAAAATATGGGAGAAATATCTTTTGAGTATTAGAAAGGCAGGTTCATCCTGTGGTGCTATAATTGAAATTAGAGCTAATGGTATTCCGGCAGGACTGGGGGCACCAATTTATTCAAAATTAGACTCCGATATTGCATCTGCAATGATGAGTATTAATGCTGTTAAAGGTGTTAATATTGGTTCTGGAATGAATTCCGCCCAATTGTCTGGAGAAGAAAATTCAGATGAAATTTCAAAATCAAAAAATAAATTAAAGTTTAACTCAAATAATGCAGGTGGAATTCTTGGTGGCATCTCTTCTGGTCAACAAATAATTGTTTCATTTGCTGTAAAGCCTACATCATCAATTTTAAAGAGCAGAAAGACAATTAATAAATTTGGAAAAAATACTAGCATATCTGTTAAGGGAAGACATGATCCGTGTGTTGGAATTAGAGCAGTTCCAGTGGGTGAGGCTATGCTATCATGCGTTTTACTTGATCATTATTTATTGAATCAAGCTCAATGTGGATAATTACTTTATTTTTGTTTTTGTAAGATAATATTTGAATTTAATACATCTAAAATTTGTTCTTCAATAGAAATGCTATCTAAATTTGCGAGTTTATACATGTTTTCAGGTTTGTCTTGATCAATAAAAATATCTGGAAGTTTCATTGATCTAAATTTTAAATTTGAGTCCATTAATCCTTTTTTTGATAAAAAATCAATTACATGAGAACCAAATCCACCAATCGATCCCTCCTCAATGGTTACAATTGCCTCATGTGTTGTTGCTAATTGCCATATCAAATTTTCATCCAACGGCTTGGCAAATCTCGCATCCACTATTGAAATATTAATACCTTTTTTTTTTAAATTTTCTGATGCTTTTAAACTTTCACTTAATCTCGCACCAAAGTTGATTAAGGCTAACTTTTTTCCCTCTTGAATAATTCTTGATTTACCAATTTCTATCTTTTCATTAATTGATGGCAATATTGATCCAATACCGGTCCCTCTTGGATACCTGAATGCGCAGGGTCTATCATTAATTTCTGTAGAAGTGTTAATCATTCTTACCAACTCAGCCTCATCGCTTGCAGCCATCACAATAAAATTTGGAAGTGTTGCTAAATAAGTCGTATCAAAACTACCTGCATGTGTAGGTCCATCAGCTCCAACTAATCCTGCTCTATCTATTGCAAATCTTACAGGTAAACTCTGTATTGCAACATCATGAACGACTTGATCATATGCTCTCTGAAGAAAAGTTGAATAAATTGCTGCATAAGGTTTATAATTCTCAGTCGCTAAGCCGGCTGCAAAAGTAACAGCGTGTTGTTCAGCAATACCAACATCATAAGTTCTATCTGGAAATTCTTTTCTAAAATTGCTTAATCCAGTTCCATCTGGCATTGCTGCTGTTATTGCAACAATTTTACTATCTTTTTTCGCGTGTTGTATCAGAGTATCAGCAAAAACTTTGGTGTATGACGGTATTTTACTGGAACTTTTTTCCTGTTCTCCAGTCTTTACATTAAATTTGGATACACCATGATAATGATCTTTTGCTTCCTCAGCAAAAGAATAGCCTTTTCCTTTTTTTGTTTTTATATGAATTAATATTGGACCTTGGTGTTTTGAATCCCTTGCATTTCTTAAAATTGGAATCAATGAAGAGAGATCATGGCCATCGATAGGACCAATATAATAGAAACCTAATGAACTAAATAAAGTTCCACCAGTTACAGCTGATCTTAATAAATCTTCAGCTTTGCCCGCTTTTGCACTAAATCTTTTTGAAAATGCTGATGTAATCAATTTTATAGTTTCTCTTAAACTAAAATATATTTTACCAGAAAAAATTTTAGCTAAATATGTTCCCATTGCTCCAACAGGCCTTGCAATTGACATGTCGTTATCATTTAATATCACAATCATTTTGGTCTTTGAGGCACCCGCATTATTCATGGCTTCATAAGCCATACCTGCACTTATTGCACCATCACCAATCACTGCTATAACATTTTCTGATTTTTTTGATAATTTATTTGCTTCTGCAATTCCCAAAGCTGATGAAATTGAAGTGGAGCTATGAGCAGCTCCAAAGGGATCATATTCACTTTCTAAACGTTTCGTAAATCCAGAGAGACCTCCTCCTTGCCGAAGTGTTCTTATTTTATCTTTTCTTCCTGTTAAAATTTTATGTGGATAACATTGGTGTCCTACATCCCAAATTAATTTATCACTTGGTGTATTAAAAATATAATGTAATGCTACGCTTAATTCTACAACACCCAAACTAGCACCCAAATGTCCTCCAGTAACTGATACTGCATCTATCATTTCCTCTCTTAATTCATCAGCAACCTTTTGCAGTTTTGTCTCAGGAACTTTTTTTAAGTCTGATGGAAAATTAATCTGATCTAAAAATTCGTAATTTTTTTTCATTTATTTCTATTTAAAATATAATTTAAGGTTTCAGTTAAATTCTTAGATTTTGGTCCATACTTTTTTAACTTAGTATTTATTTTTAACATTAGCTTATTTGCATATTTAATAGTATTTTTATCTCCTAGTAAACTAATAAGAGTTGCTTTACCTTTTTTTTTATCTTTTCCAGTTTTTTTTCCTGCAGCTAAAAGATTTCCATTATAATCAATTAAATCATCAGCAACCTGAAATAGTAAACCTATATCAGCTCCAATATTTTCAAATTTTTGGATATCTTTTTTACTTTTGTTCTTTAATATCAATGGAGCTACACAACAAAAACTAAAAAGTTTTCCAGTTTTTTTTATTTCCATTTCAATTATTTTTTTTTCTGAAATTCTCTTATGTTCATAGCTAAGATCTAAATATTGACCACCAGCAATCCCAAGATGTCCAGAACTCTCAGAAATTTTATTAATTAATCTAATTTTTGTTTTTTCATTGACATTCAAATCTTTATGACTCAAAATTTCGAATGCCATAGTTAAGAGTGAGTTCCCAGCAAGAACAGCTGTAGACTCTCCAAATTTAATATGAGTAGAAGGCTTGCCTCGTCTTATTAAATCATTATCCATACATGGTAAATCATCATGAATAAGTGAATAAGCATGAATACATTCAACTGCAGCACCAATAATTAATAAAGTTTTATAATTTAAATTAAATATTGATCCGACATCAACTAGTATTTTTGATCTTATTTTTTTGCCACCCGAAAATAATCCATATTGCATTGGGACAATCAGCTCTGATTTTTTTTGCTTTTTTATAAATCTTTTTAAAAAAACATTTGTATCTTTAGCAATTTTATTTAGTTTTTTTTGCATTATTTTTGGAAGTTATCTTAGATATATTATCTTTAGTTGTTGTATTAATGTCGATGACTTTTTTTTTAAATTTTTTCTCGATAATATTGTTTAGTTTTATCAAATTTTGATATTTTTCAATTGAATTTTGTAAATCTTTTTGACTTTCTAAATCCTCAATTATTTTATTAGCTTCGAAAGTTAATTCCTCCAGAGACGAAGATTCATAATCATTTGGTAAATCTTTATCTTTCATATAATACTCTCAAATAATACATGAAAATGAATCTTGCAAATATTAAAAAAGCAAAAAAACTGCTTAATAAAAGGGAGTGTATTGCTATACCTACAGAAACAGTTTATGGTTTAGCTGGTAATGCTTACTCAGGCCAAGCCTGTCAAAAAATATACAAGCTTAAAAAAAGACCAAAAAATAACCCACTGATAGTTCATTATCTGAATATTCAAAGGTTGAAAAAAGATTGTCATTTTAACGATGACTTTATTAGATTATATAAAAAATTTTGTCCTGGTCCTTTAACATTTATTCTAAATCTTAAAAAATCATCAAAAATTTCAAAAATAATTACCAATAAAAAGAATGTATTAGCAGTAAGATTTCCACGGCACTCGGTCACAAGAAGATTACTAAAAATTTTAGAATTTCCTTTAGCGGCTCCAAGTGCTAATCCCTCATCTAGGGTAAGTGCTGTTACATCTGCTGATGTAAAAGAGGATTTTGGGAAAAAAATAAAGTACGTACTTGAGGGTGGAAAATCATCTATTGGAGTGGAATCAACAATTATTGATCTCAGAAAGAATCCTCAAATCTTAAGATTGGGTGGTCTAAATGTTTCAACTATTCAAAAAATACTGAGAAAAAAAATATCGATAAATAACAAACCTTCAAAGATCGTCTCACCAGGTCAATTTAAGGTTCATTATTCACCAGGTTTGCCCATCAGACTTAATGCAAAAAATATTCGTAAAGATGAAGCATACTTGTTGATTAGAAAGAAAAAAGTAAGTAAATCAAATTATTATTTTTTGTCAGAAAAAGGAAATCTAAAAGAGGCTGCAAAAAATTTATATTCTACTTTGAGAAAAATTAAAAAAAAGAAATATATCTCAATAGCAGTATGTAAAATTCCTGATAGAGGATATGGTAAAACTATTAATGATAGGTTATTAAGAGCATCAAGATTCAATGAAAAAAACACTTGAAGTAATAGGATTATCAAAAACTTATAATTCAAAAGAAGCAGTAAAAGAGATTTCTTTTAAAGTAAATCAAAATGAAATTATTGGGATACTTGGTCCTAACGGGTGTGGAAAAACTACTACAATCGGTATGATTTTAGGTTTATTAAAACCATCAAAAGGAAAGGTTTTAATAAATGGAGTCGAAATTGAAAACCAACGTGTAGATTTATTAAACCAATTAAATTTTATATCACCTTATATAGAGTTACCAAAAAAATTGACAGTCAGACAAAATTTAGAAGTTTATGGGAGGCTTTATGATGTGAATAAACATAAGGTAAAAATTGATTATCTGTGTGAAAAATTAAGACTCTACGAATTCATTGATAAATTAACCGGAGAGTTGTCATCTGGTCAAAAAAATAGGGTTAGTCTTGCAAAGTCAATAATTAATAATCCAAAAGTTTTACTTCTTGATGAACCTACAGCATCACTTGATCCTGAAACAGGTGATTTTGTAAGAAGTTTTTTGGAGGAATATCAACAGGAAAATAAAACATCAATTCTATTAGCATCACATAATATGGCAGAGGTAGAGAGACTATGTTCTTCAGTTTTAATGATGAACAAAGGATCAATTATTGATGAGGGTAGACCGGAGGAATTAATTAAAAAACATGGAAGAAAAAATATGGAAGAAGTTTTTTTAAAACTTACAAGGGAAAAAGTATGAATTTCAATAAAATGTATGGTCTTTTCCTAAGACATTTTTATTTAATTAAAAGTTCTTTACCAAGAATTTTGGATTTAATTTATTGGCCGACAATTCAAATAATTTTATGGGGTTTTATCTCAAAGTTCTTTTCAATACATAGTGACTACTATAGCAATACTTTAGGAGTAATTTTAACATGTGCAATACTTTATGATATTCTTTTTAGATCAAGCATTAGTTTTAACATGCTTTTTTTAGAGGAAATCTGGAGTAGAAATTTCACAAATTTGTTTATAGCTCCACTTAAGCTTAAAGAAATTATTGTTTCATTAATTTTTACAGCTTTGATAAGAACTTTAATAGGATTGGTTCCTGCGATAATGCTAACCTCTCCTCTATTTGGTGTATCAATTTTAAAATTGGGATTACCACTTTTATTCCTATTTCTAAGTTTATATCTTTTTGGTATAACACTTGGGTTGTTTGTGAGTTCAGGACTAATTAGATTTGGTCCATCATTTGAAAATATTGCATGGTCGTCCCTTTTTTTACTAGCTCCTTTGGGATGCATATACTATCCAATAGAAATTCTACCAGAATTATTTCAATTCATAGCAAAAGGTTTGCCACTTGTTTATATTTTTGATGAGACTAGAAACATACTTCTAAATGGGTCAATTGATTATACAAATTTGAAACAAGCATATTTATTAAACCTGATCTATTTAATCATTGGAATAGTTCTATTTTATTTATCTTTTTTGAGAGCTCGAATTAAAGGAACATTAATTAACATGGGTGAATAATTGGTGCGCCTGCTAGGAGTCGAACCCAGAACCTCCTGATCCGAAGTCAGGCGCTCTATCCAGTTGAGCTACAAGCGCATATAATATTAATATATCATTTTATGAAAAAAAAAATAAATTTGATTGTAGAAGAAAGTAATAAGAATATGCGTATAGACGTTTTTATTAATAGTAAGGAAAATGAGATAAGTAGAACTAGAATAAAAAACTTAATTTTAAGTAAGAAGCTTAAGATTAATAATAAAGTTATCTCAGATCCTGCCAAAAAGGTTTTAAAAAACGATGCTATAGAATTAATAGTTCCAGAGCCTAAAAAAGCTTCTCTGAAACCATTTAAATTCAAATTAGATATTATTCATGAGGACAAAGATATAATAGTACTAAACAAACCAGCAGGTATCGTAATGCATCCAGGCGCTGGGAATTTTGACAATACCATTGTAAACGCATTAGTAAATTACGATAAAGATTCTCTTTCGAATATTGGTGATGAACTTAGACCAGGAATAGTACACAGGATAGACAAAAATACATCAGGTTTAGTAGTCATAGCAAAAAATAATCTATCGCATGAGAACTTATCTAATCAGTTTAATAAACACTCTATAACAAGAGTTTATCAATTATTAATATGGGGAAAAGTTAGGCCTTCCAGGGGAAAAATTGAAACTTTAATAACACGAAGTTCAAAGAATAGACAAATGATGGAAATTAGTCGGACTAAAGGAAAAAAAGCAATTACTAATTATAGAACTATTGAAATTTTTGAAAATAAACACACACCAACTTTAAGTTTAGTAGAATGCAAACTTGAAACGGGTAGAACCCATCAAATTAGAGTTCACATGAATTTTTTAGGAAATAGTATTGTTGGTGATGATAAATATAAAAAAAAGTTTAAGAAAATTAAAAACATCAATCCATTGATAGAGCAAAATTTAAATAGTCTTAATAGACAATTTCTTCATGCTAAGACACTAGGCTTCATTCACCCCACGAAAAGCAAAGAAATGGTTTTCAACTCAAATTTACCTTTTGAACTTGAGAATATTTTAAAAATACTAAGAAATACTAATAAATAAATCATTGAAAAATATAAATAATTAATTAGATAAACTCATTATGAATACTGCAATAAATAACAATTTACCAATCCTAAGTAACGAAGGCGGTCTATCTGCGTATTTAGATCAAATTAAAAAATTCCCAATGCTCGATGCAGAAGAGGAATATATGTTGGCAAAAAATTGGAAAACAACTGGTAATATCAAATCAGCAGAAAAATTAGTGACAAGTCATTTGAGATTGGTTGCAAAAATTGCAATGGGATACAAAGGATATGGATTACCTGTAAACGAAATGATTTCTGAAGGAAATATTGGTTTAATGCAAGCGGTAAAAAAATTTGAACCTGAAAAAGGTTTTAGATTAGCCACATATGCGATGTGGTGGATAAAAGCTTCAATACAAGAATATATTTTAAGATCATGGAGTTTAGTTAAAATTGGTACGACAACTGCACAAAAAAAATTATTTTTTAATCTTAAAAAACTAAAAAACCAAATAGCCCCTCAAACAGAGGGAGATTTAAAAAATGAACACGTCAACGAAATAGCTAATAAACTTGATGTTAGTAGAGATGAGGTAATTTCGATGAACCGAAGGTTGTCAGGAAAAGAATTTTCACTTAATGCACAAGTTGGTGAAGATGGAGACGAGTGGCAAGACTGGTTAGTTGATAAAGAATTAGATCATGAGTTAAAATTTGCCCATCAAGAGGAAATGGAACAAAGAAAAGACTTGTTAAAAAACTCAATTAAAGTCTTAAATGAAAGAGAGAGAGAAATTTTATATTCTAGAAGATTAAATGATAATTCAACTACATTGGAAGACCTAAGTAAAAAATATAAAATTAGTAGAGAAAGGGTAAGGCAAATTGAAAATAAAGCTTTTGAAAAATTGCAAAAACATATGCTTTTACTCGCAAAGTCAAAAAACTTATTACCTGTAAATTAAATCTCAAAAGGATTTTCGATTAATATTGTGTCATCACGTTCTGGACTAGTTGAAATACTTGATATTTTAGTCTCAATAAAATTCTCAACACCTTTAATATAATTTTTAGCATTTTTTGGAAGGTCATCTATATTCTTGATACCACTTGTTGATTTTTTCCAGCCATCAAAAGTTTTGTAAATAGGTTTTATTTTGAGCTGATCCTCTACTGCTGCTGGTAAATAATTAATTTTTTTTCCATCTAATTCATATTCAACGCACATCTTTATTTCATCTAATTCATCTAAAACATCCAGCTTTGTAAGTGCTATAGCATCAATCCCTGAGACTTTAATAGTTTGTCTTACTAAAACACCATCAAACCAACCACATCTTCTTTTTCGACTTGTAACTGTTCCAAATTCTTTTCCTCTAGTTCCTAAAAGTTCACCAATGTCATCTTTTAATTCTGTTGGAAATGGACCTTCTCCAACCCTAGTTGTGTATGCTTTGGTAATTCCTAAAACATAATTAATTGTATTTAGTCCACACCCAGTGCCAGTAGCGGCGCTTGATGCTACAGTATTTGAGGATGTCACAAATGGATATGTTCCATGATCAACATCTAATAAAATACCCTGAGCTCCCTCAAATAATATTCTTTTTTTCTGTTTTTTGAATTCATCAAGTTTCAACCAAACTGGTTTTGAAAATTTTAAAATCTTAGGAGCAATTTTTAATAAATCTTTTTTTAATTGGTCTTTCTCATAAATTTTTTTCCCTAAGCCTTTCCTAATTGCATTATGATGTAAAAGAACAGATTGTAATCTTTGATCTAGGTTTTTTTCAGATCTCAGGTCCATTACTCTAATTGATCGTCTACCAACTTTATCTTCATATGCGGGTCCAATTCCTCTTCTAGTTGTTCCAATTTTTTCTTTACCTGCATTATCTTCCCGTATTTGATCCATCTCCCTATGAAAGGGTAAAATTAAATTTGCAGACTCTGAAATCATAAAATTATCAGTGTCAACCTTAACTCCTTTTGTTCTAATTTCCTCAATCTCATCTAATAATGCCCACGGATCAACAACAACTCCGTTTCCAATAATTGATATTTTGTTTTTTCTTACTATTCCAGATGGAAGTAGTCGAAGTTTATAAGTTATGCCATTTATCACAAGAGTATGTCCAGCATTGTGACCACCTTGAAATCTGATTACAACATCAGCTTGCTCAGATAACCAGTCAACTATCTTGCCTTTTCCTTCATCTCCCCATTGGGAACCAACAACAACTATATTTTTCATTAGTTAAATTTTTGTTTTATTTTCATTGAATTAACATGATTTATAGGACCATGTCCTTTTCCATAATTTGGATTTGTCAGTATTGCAGAATTTACATACTTAATTCCCAGCGCACAAGCACTCTTAATACTTTTTCCACATGAAAGAAAAGTTGCTATCGCAGTGGATAATGTACATCCCGTACCATGAGTATTTTTTGTACTATGCCTAAAACTTCTAAATATTTTGAAATCAGACTTACTTAGATATAGATCTGTTACCTTTTTTGATTTTAAATGGCCACCCTTTAACAATACGTTTTTAGCTCCTAAATCTATCAATTTATTAGCAGCAAAAATCATATCCTCCTTATTTTTAATCTTAGTATCTGCTAAAATTTCTGCTTCTGGAATATTTGGTGTAATCAAAAGAACATTTTTTAAAAGTTTTTTTTTTAAAGTTTGTATTGCTTTACTGTCAATTAATTTAGCACCCCCTTTAGCAACCATAACAGGGTCTAAAACTATTTTTTTAGTTTTTAATGATTTCAAAACATGAGCTACTTTTTCAACAACTTCATTAGAATGAAGCATACCAATTTTAATTGCATCAGGCTTTATATCTTTTGACGAGTAAATTATTTGATTTTTTACTTCATTAGTTGGTATTGAAATAACAGATTTAACACCTAATGTATTTTGAACAGTCACTGCAGTAATTGCCGTCATTGCATAAGCTCCAAGAGCTGTAACTGTCTTTATGTCAGCCTGTATTCCTGCTCCACCAGATGAATCTGATCCAGCGATAATTAAAATTTTAGATTTTAGTCTCAAATTATTTTATTTTTTTTGATATTATATTTATGCATTTTGATAAAAGAATTTTATTTTCGCTTTCTCCCATAATTCTTATTTTTGATTCCGTCCCTGACTTTCTAACTAAAATTCTTCCTTTTCCCTTAATAAGTTTCTCTGCAATTTTTACAATTTTTTTTATTTTTGGTTCATTAATAATATCTTTATTTTTTACATCAATATTTTTTAAGAGCTGAGGTGTTTTCTTAAATTTTTTAAAAAATTCACTTGCTTTCTGTCCCTTTCTTAAAGCGAAAAGAACCTCTAAAGCCACAAGCAAACCATCTCCTGTTGTTGCAAATTTACCTAAAATTATGTGACCTGATTGCTCACCACCCAGATTAAATTTATATTTTTGCATTTTTTCTTTTACATATCTGTCACCAACATTTGCTCTAATAAATTTTATTCCCTCTGATTCTAGATATTTTTCTAAACCATAATTTGACATTAAGGTTCCAATTACCCCACCTTTCAACATTTTTTTATTTTTCCATCTTGTTGCTAGCGCAGCTATAATTTGGTCTCCATCAATGATATTGCTTTTCTCGTCACACATTATAATTCTATCCCCATCACCATCTAAAGATATACCAATATGAGCTTTATATTTTTTAACAGCTGATCTAATTTTTCTTGGAAAAGTTGAACCACACCTTAGGTTTATATTTAAACCATTTGGATTTACACCAATTGGTATAACTTTAGCTCCCAATGATTTTAACAACTCAGGCCCTGCTTTATAACCTGCGCCATTAGCACAATCAATAACAATTCTTAATCCCCTTAGATTAAACTCTTTTGTAAAATTTTTTTTTAATATTTTAATGTATTTTTTTGTGCCAGTTTCCAATCTTTTAACTCGCCCCATTTTTTTAGGTTGAGAAAGATATTTTGAAATTTTTTTATCTATAAGACTCTCAATTTTTTTTTCAATTTGATCTGACAATTTCATTCCATCAGGACCAAATAACTTTAAGCCATTGTCATAGTATGGGTTGTGGGAAGCTGTAATCATTATTCCCATATTAGCTTTCATTTCTTTTGTAAGCATAGCCAATCCATTAGTCGGTAAAGGCCCAAGGGTATAAACATGCATACCAGCCGATGCTAATCCAGAAACAAGAGCAGGTTCAAGTGTATAACCAGATAACCTGGTATCTTTAGCTATTATAGCTATTTGTTTTTTTTTTTTCTGAGATTTGAAATAAATTCCACTTGCAAGTGCAAATTTAAAAAACATGTCTCCATTTATATATTTGCTGTTAACAGCTCCTCTTATTCCATCAGTTCCAAAATATTTTTTTGTCATTAATTTTTAATTAATTCATTAAAAACTTTAATTCCCTGTATTACTTCATTCACATCATGTATTCTAAGTATTTGTATGCCTTGCATCATCAAAAATATTGAGGATGCCATTGTTCCACCAACTCTAGTGTTACTATCATTTTTTTTAGATATTTCTTTAATAAATCTCTTTCTAGAATTTCCTACAAGTATAGGAAAACCTAAAGAATGGAAAATGGAAATTCCTCTAATTAGATTCATATTATGTTTCAAATTTTTTCCAAATCCAATTCCAGGATCTAAAATTATATTATTATGCTTAATACCCTTAGATCTTATTAACTTAATCTTCTGTTCAAAAAAATCGTAAACATCTAATAACTCATTTTTGTAATAAGGGTTTTTTTGCATATTCTCAGGTATCCCTATTGAGTGTTGTATTACAAAAGGAATTTTATTTTTTTTTAAAACTGTTAAAGTTTTAGGATCGTAGTTTAATCCAGAAACATCATTGATTAACTTTACTCCTAATTCAATCCCACTTTGCATAATTTTTGATTTTCTTGTGTCTAAAGAAATTGGTATTTTTTTTACAATAAATTTTAGAATCTTATTGATTCTATTCCACTCATCTTTTTCTTTAACTGGCATAGACCCTGGTCTGGTCGACTCTCCACCGACATCAATTAAGTCTGCACCTTTTTTATACAAATTTATAGCTTGAGCCATGCCCTTTTTTCTTGTGTTAAATTTTCCTCCATCTGAAAAACTATCAGGAGTTAAATTTAATATCCCTAATATATTTGGTATCTTTCTAAAATTTAAGTTTGAAAAGTTTCTTTTTTTTGAATTAATTTTTTTTAAATCTAAATTTACTTTTTTCCTCAAGTTTTTTGGTAAATTTTTTATTTTATCTAAGGAAATTTTTTTTTTTGATTTTCTAGTTATGATTTCTATATGATCAAAAGATATTTCTTTTATTTGATGTAAAGATATTGATTTCTTTTTCTTAACTAATTTTTTTGAAAAATTACCGTAGTAGAAATTACACGCTCTTGTGTAATATCTTTTCATTATTTATTAATGGACAATTTTTGGTTTTAAACCCATTGCACCTAAGGCAGAACTCTTATCATCTTCATCCTCTGGATTTTCTGATATTTTATCTTTTGGATAAACATTTTTATTAATTATGTTTTCAATTTCCTCTCCACTCAAAGTTTCGTAAGTTATTAATGCTTTAGCGATTTTGTGTAAATCGTCTATTTTTTCAGTTAATATTTTTTTTGCCTGATTATATCCCTCATCTACAAGCTTTCTTATTTCTTTATCAATTTTTTGCGCGACTGCCTCAGATACAGATTGTGTCTGCGTCACTGATCTACCTAAAAATACCTCTTCCTGATTTTCACCGTATTCAACGGGTCCCATTTCCTCACTCATGCCGTACTTTGTTACCATGGCTCTAGCAAGTTGAGTTGCCTGATTTATATCAGAACCCGTCCCTCCACCAGCACCTGTTGTGATATCATCTTTTCCAAAAATTAGTTCTTCTGCTACCCTACCACCAAAACATACTGCCAACCTTGCTTTGAGATATTTGATTGAATATCCATGTTTATCTCTCTCAGGCAGATTCATTACCATACCAAGAGCTCTTCCTCTTGGTATAATTGTTGCTTTATGAATCGGATCATAACTTGGCATATTAAAAGAGACTAAAGCATGTCCACCTTCATGATAAGCTGTAAGTTTTTTCTCATCCTCAGTCATGACCATGGATCTTCTTTCCGCTCCCATCATTACTTTATCTTTTGCTTCCTCAAATTCCATTAAAGTAACAATTCTTTTATTTTTTCTTGCAGCTAATAATGCTGCCTCATTAACAAGATTGGCTAGATCAGCTCCTGAGAAACCTGGAGTGCCTCTTGCGATAGTTCTTAAATTTACATCTGGAGCCATTTTAATTTTTTTAACGTGTACTTTTAAAATTTTTTCTCTACCTATAATATCTGGATTTGAAACGACAACTTGTCTATCAAATCTACCTGGTCTTAATAAAGCTGGGTCTAAAACATCCGGTCTATTAGTTGCAGCAATTATAATAACACCCTCGTTTGTGTCAAAACCATCCATTTCTACCAAAAGCTGGTTAAGCGTTTGTTCTCTTTCATCGTTTCCTCCACCTAAACCTGCTCCACGACTTCTACCGACAGCATCGATTTCATCAATAAAGATTATACATGGAGAATTTTTTTTACCTTGTTCAAACATGTCTCTGACTCTAGATGCACCAACTCCTACAAACATTTCGACAAAATCAGAACCTGATATAGTGAAAAATGGGACGCCTGCTTCGCCTGCAATAGCTCTGGCAAGTAAAGTTTTTCCTGTACCGGGCGGACCCACTAACAAAGCACCTCTAGGAATTTTACCACCAAGTCTACTAAATTTTTTTGGATCTTTTAAAAATTCTACAATTTCCTCAACTTCCTCTTTAGCTTCCTCTACTCCTGCAACATCATTAAAAGTTACTTTTCCTTTAAGCTCATTCATCATTTTTGCTTTTGATCTACCGAAACCCATAGCTCCACCTTTGCCGCCTTGCATCTGTCTCATAAAGAAAATCCATACTGCAATTAACAACAACATTGGAAACCAGGAAAGTAACACTCCAAACAATGATGGCATTTTTTCCTCTATAGGCGCCGCAGAAATACTTACACCTTTTTCAGAAAGTTTTTCTATTAGGTTAGGATCATTTGGAGAATATGTTGTGAAATTATTTCCGTTTGAGTAAGTACCCTTTATATTGTTACCTTGAATTTCTACTTTAACAACTTCCCCATTGTCAACAGCTGTCAAAAATTCTGAAAATATTACTTTATTGTTACCTCGGATGTTTGTCTGAGGGTTCTTGAACATGTTGTAAAGGCCTATAGTCAAAAAGACTATTACGACCCACATAGCTATATTTTTGAAATTCATAAAGCTAAAATAAGAATTATTTAAGATTTAACAAGTGTCAATTTTGGTTAATATTAGTAAAAGTTAACGTTCTTTTGAAATTATGACTGTTTGGTTAACCTTTTCGACCAAACAACTACCCAATGTCCTCTTAGAAAATGAGCTTTTTTGAATATCTTTAATGATTTTATCAATTTTTTTTCCTCTGACAGGATAATATTTTTTACTCACAAAATTTAAAGAATCAGACAACGATCTAAATACTATTTCGTGAGGATGTTTAAAAAATTTGTCATTTAAGATTAGCTGTTCTTTTGTGTGTGAAAAAAAGGTATTATATTCTAAATTTTTTTTAACACAGTAATTAACAACATCATTTGATTTTTTTAAATTTTCAATCGTTTTAATAAATTTATTTTGATCTAAACCATCTTTTTTGAGCTCATTCAAAAGTTTTCTTATTCGCACCCTCTGAAATTTTTCATCATTATTTGACGGATCTTTAACGTAAAAATCAAAAACCTTTTTGGAAATAAACACTAAATCGTCTTTTTTTTGATTTATTAAAGGTCTTAAGATTGTAACATTTTGTAGTTTCGTTTTTTTACTCAATGAAATTAAACCTTTTAATCCACTCCCCCTGAGAATTCTTATAAAAAAATTTTCAAGTAAGTCCTCTTGATGATGTCCCAGTAATATATGTGTTATTCCTAGCTTTTTACATTTAGAAAGCAAAAGTTCAAATCTTTTTGTCCTTGCTTCTGATTGAATATTGGTAGTAGGCTTTTTCCCCTGCCAATATAAAATTTCAGTATTTATTTTAAATTTATTAAGTATTTTTTTTACATATTTTGCCTCAATAGTAGACTCTGATCTTAATTTATGATCAATGATATAAAACTTAACTTTAAGTTTTTTTTGAATCGAATAAATTTTAGAAAGAAAAGCTAATGCAAGACTATCTGGACCTCCAGATACAGCAACTATAAAATTTTCATTAATACTTACATTCTTCACAAATTCTTTATAAATTTGACCAATTTTTTTATTGTTTAATTTATTTTTTAGGACTTTAGGAATTTTGATTTTTGCACTCAAATTTTTGAGACTCATATTTAGCTTTTTGTATCACAGACTGGTTTGCATCTGGATATTGTTTTTCAACACCATTAATCATTTTGCAACCTTGATCTTTCTCTCCTATCTGAACCATTGATACACCTAACTTTAATAAGTTTACAGGAGCTTTTTCACCTTTTGGGTATTTTTGATATCCTTCTAAATATGCAGATGCTGCATCAGTATAAAGTTGTCTTATTCTAAAAGTTTCTGCATACCAATATTGTGCATTGCCAGCAAGTTTATGGTCTGGGTTTGTTTGTACAAATTCTCTAAAAGCTCTTTCTGCTGTGGAGTAGTCACCAACCTTCAAAAAGCTTGTTGCGAATTCATATTGATTTTCTGGTGCCTCACTTGGAAGAATTTTTTCTTCAGCTTGAAAAGTCTCTGTAATAACTGTTGCGGTTGTGTCTATCGACTGAGTTTGTTGAACTGTTTCGTTAGTATTCGTGTCTTTATAAGATATTGAGCCAAGATCTTGTGGTTGTGAACTGCCAGGTAAAATTTTATCTTTAGATTTTTGAGCTAAAGTCTTTTCATCATAATTAGTGATCGAAGCATTTTCTAAATCTTGAAATCTAATTTGATTGTCTGCTTGGACCTTTGATAATCTATTTGATAGTTTATCAATTTTAAAGTTTATTTCTTCAAATCTGTTCGTTAAATTTTGAAATTGAGTTTCAATTTCAGTAAGTTTTAATAAGTGTCTTGTTAATACATCCTCTGAATTAGGATCTAGGGATGTATCTGTATTATTAGTTTCATTATTTAAAATTGTTGATCCTGAGTAAACCGCCCTCTCGAGTGTTTTAATATCTTTTTGTAACTGTTCTATAGTTTCATAAATATTATGATTGTCTGCTATTAAATACGAGGGGAAGAAAAGATAAGTTGCTAGTAAAATCCCAACCTTAATTTTTTTAAAGAACATTCTCATTAGTAAGGTTATTATTAAAATAATGGCAAAAAAAAGACCCTCAAACATTACATGTCCAAGGGTCTTAAATTAAAAATTAGTTTGCTTTAACTGTTACAGATCTTCTATTCTTTGACCAAGCTAAAGGATTTGATCCTGAGTCAACTGGTCTCTCTTTACCATAGCTTAAAACTGATATTCTGTTTGAAGAGATACCATATGTCATCAAGTAATCTTTGGCAGCATTTGCTCTTCTTTCACCTAATGCTAAGTTGTACTCTCTTGTTCCTCTTTCGTCTGCATGACCTTCAAGTACAATTGTAATTTTTGAATTTTTTCTCAAGTATGAAGCTTGTTTTCTTAAAGTTTCTCTTGACGCTGTAGTCAAAACTGACTCATTTGTTGCAAAAAATACCCTATCAGGAACCCCTGACGCTAAATACTCAACAGTGTCTGTACCGGTGTAAACATCACCTTGCATTTGTCCTGTAGTTTTTTTTGATGTTGCACAAGCAGACAGCGCAAAACAAGCAAAAATTATTAATAAAGTGTTTTTAAGAATTTTGTTTAATTTCATTATTGCTCCTTGATCAATATTTCTTATTCTTGACTTTTTCACAACTAAATAGATGTTTCAAGTTAAAAAATCAAGATAATTTAAGTTAATTGCTTAATAATGATGACCATGATGGGTCAGAGGCGTCTGTAGGGGTTTTTACCATCCTCTCATTATAACCTGTTAAATCAATAGACCATAATTTGGCAGAAAATCCTTGTCCTTTATCATCAGTTTTAGTCTCTCTATAAAATATTAAAACTCTTCCATTGGGTGACCAAGATGGTGCTTCTTGGTAAAAATTTTCAGTCAAAAGTCTTTCCCCGCTACCATCTGTTCTCATAACACCAATATAAAATTTACCCTTATGAAGTTTTGTAAATGCTATTAAGTCACCTCTAGGTGACCAAACAGGAGTTCCGTATAGACCTTTGCCAAATGAAATTCTTTTAACATTGCTGCCATCACTTTTCATTATATAGATTTGCTGATAGCCACTTCTATCAGAATTAAAGCAAATAAATTTACCATCTGGAGAAAAAGAGGGAGAGGTATCAATTGAAGGATGATTGGTAATTTTTTCTACAATACGATTTTCTAAATCCATAGTATAAATTTCTGAATTACCATCTTTTGCAAAACTCATGATAATTTTTTTTCCATCTGGGGAAAACCGTGGGGCAAAAGTCATACCGGGAAAATCACCTACTACCTCCTGCGTGCCCGTCTCAATATCCAAAAGATATACTCTAGGTAAATTTCTAAAGTAAGAAAGATACGTCACCATTTGACTTGTTGGGTTGAATCTAGGTGTCAAAACTAGCTCATTTCCTAAAGTTAAAAATTTATTATTTGCTCCATCTTGGTCCATTATTGCTAATTTTTTAATACGTTTAGTTTTTGGACCCTCTTCTGCAACATAAATTATTCTTGTATCAAAATAGCCCTTTTCTCCAGTCAATCTTTGATAAACTTTATCGGTTATAATGTGTCCAACTCTTCTCCAATTAGTTGGTACAGTTGTAAAAGCTAGTGCAACCATTTCTTTTCCAGCTAATACATCCCAAAGTCTAAATTCAACTCGTAACTTTTCATCTGTATAGCTAACTTTTCCTGTAATTAATGCCTGAGCCTTAATTAAATTCCAATCTTCAAATCTTGGTTTTAGATTTGCAATATCAGGTGCTTGTAAAAATGCATCTTTATTTAATGGATTAAAAAGTCCAGAAGTTTTTAAATTTACCTCAATTATCTTTGAAATTTCCTCACCAATATTTTTCTTTTTTAAAATTTTCTCAAAATTCTGCCTTGAATTTTCATCAATTGATAAAGGTGAAACTGCTATAGGAAGAGGATCTAGGTTTCCTCGAGTGATATCAACTTCAATAAGACTAAAACTTTTGGATGGTATCAAAATCAGAAAAATGATTATCTTTACAAAAATTCTCATAGATTTACATTACCCTTCTAACATTTCTCTTGCATCAAAGTTAAGTTGTAATTCTTTCCATCTTTCATAACCTGTAGTCGGAACTCTGAGTGGTTGGCATAATTTTACTGCTCTAAGTGCACTTTCTGCTAATACCTTATAAAAACCTTGTCCTGGCTTATTCATTCTTGCATGATCTATAATTTCTGATTTAGCTACTGTGCCATCTCGTTTCAATTGCAATTTAATTCTAACTAACAAATTCTCGTTGTAGGGTAGACCTAAAGGTATACTCCAGCATCCAAATATTTGTGCCTTAAGAGCATCCTCCTCGCTTAAAGATAAACCAGCATTCTCAACATTCCTTTTTTGATCTTGAGTAACTTTATCATTTTTCTTTGTTGTTTCAGCTATTTCCTCTTTTGATTTATCTATTAAAGCTGCAATATTATTTGGATCAAAAAGTTCGTCTTTTTCAAACTCTGAAACTTGTTTGACTTCATTATCAACTGCTTCAGGATTTTGCTTATCTTCTTTAAGCTCTTTTTTATTTTTTACTAGATCATCTGGCATTGGAACAGAGTCAGGTTTAATTTTTTTTACTTTTTTAGGTGGAGCCTGTTCTGATACCAACTTTTTTTCTTTTTTTTTTACTTCCTCTATAATTTTTTGTGCTTTAGGGGCAAATGGTATATTGGTTTTGTCAGTAATTTGTATTAGTTCAATGGATACAATTGGAGGTAGATCAATAGGTTTCTTTGTTAAAAATGGTAAACTCATAGCTGTTAAGAATATGAATACTGCATGTAAAACAGAAGATATAATTACACTTCTATTCAAGTTTTACCTTTCTTTATATGGCTCTGAAATCAAAGCTACTTTCGTAAAACCTGATCCAGATAATAGACCCATTATTTCCAGTACTCTACCGTAATTAATGGTTTTGTCACCCCTAACATAAATTCTAGTATCAGTTCTATTTTTTGAAACTGCTAATACTTTTGCAATTATTTTTTCATATTCCACTTTTGACTCTTGTATAAAAATTTCACCTTTTGAATTAATTGATAAAGTCAAGGGTTCAGCTTCCTCAGGAAGCGAGTCAGCAGAACTTTCGGGTAAATCAACTTGTACTCCAACTGTAAGTAAAGGTGCAGTTACCATAAAGATTATCAAAAGCACCAACATTACATCAACAAAAGGTGTTACATTTATTTCACTCATAGGTTCTTTTGAAGAGCGATTTAATTTAAATGCCATTACTTAGATTATTGTTAAAAATCTCTTAGAAAAATTTTCTAATCTTTGAGAATACTTAATTGAGTCGTTATTAAACTTGTTGTAAGCAACTACTGCTGGTATAGCAGCTAACAAACCTAAAGCAGTTGCAAAAAGAGCTTCAGCAATTCCAGGTGCAACAATTGCTAAGCTTGTGTTCCTAGAAATGGCAATTGATTGAAACGAATTCATTATTCCCCAAACCGTTCCAAAAAGACCTATGAATGGTGCAGTAGAGCCCACTGTGGCTAAAAAAGTGAAACCTCTACCAATTTTTGTCATTTGTTTATCAATTCCGGTTTCAAGTAGGGTTGTCATTCTATTGTTCAAATCTGTTTTAGATCTACGTTTGAGCAAATTTTGCATTGCGTCTTTAAAAAGTAAAGCCATTGGATCTTCAGTACTAGCAGGAAGATTATTATAGAAAGTTTCTGCTGACTTTGAATTCCAAAACTTATTTTCAAATTCCTCAGTTGACTTATTTATTTTTTTAAAAAGCCTAACTTTTTCAATTATTACAGCCCATGAATAAATTGAACAGACAATAAGTGTTAAAATAACTAATTTAACTACTATATCTGCTCTTAAGAACAAATTCATTAGTGAAAAATCAGCACTTGAGGCAAGCCCAACTGCTTGAGATGATATATCAGCTTCCATATAAGCTGCTTCTGTCACTTAAATGTGTCATGATTTTGACTTATCTAATAAGATTTATTCCTCAGATTTATAAGTTTCATAATAAAAACTAGCAATTAATATAGCATCGGCCTTATTTGAATCTTTCTTTTTTGATAACTGTGATGAAAAATTTGGAAATATCTCGATAGCTCTAGTTCTACTAGCATCCTTTTCAGAATTGATTAAATTATAATATTTCTTCCATTTTGCTGGTCTAACAAAAAACATTGGTAGTCTCATTGCAGAACAAACACCCTTTAAGATTCCAAAAGACTGACCGAAATTAAACATACTTGTTACTCCTTGCCCAGGCATAGCTGTAACATGCTCTATCACTACTCTGGTTCTTGTGCCAGAAGTGTTGTCAATTCTTTTAATAATTTCATTATAAATTTGTGCGCCATTCACTTGTTTTTTATTTTTTTTCCCTTCATTCATGATTGGCATTTCAATAACATCTAAGATTTTTCCATCCTTAAAAAAACAAATTGAACCAGAAACACCCGGATCTATACCTATTATTAACATAGCTTAATCTAAAAACTCTGCATTTGAATATACATTTTGAACATCATCATCATCCTCCAATGAAACAAGAAAATTAATTAAAATTTCATGTTTTTCTTTTGAAATTTTTATATTGTTTAGTGGTATCCACTCTATTTCAGTTGATATAAAATTACTAATTTTATTCTCAAGCGCTTTTTTAACATTATAAATTTCATTCACTGAACATTGGATTTCATGTAATTCGTTATTTGACTTACAATCATCTGCACCAGACTCTATAGCTAATTCTAAAATTTTTTCCTCCGAAATTTCTTTTTTGTCAATCTTTATCACACCTAACTGAGTAAAATTATGAGATGCTGAGCCTTTTGTTCCAAGGTTGCCTCCAGCTTTTTGAAAAATAGTCCTAATATTAGATGCAGTCCTATTTTTGTTATCTGTTAGTGTCTCCACAATAACAGCAACTTTATCTGGTCCGAACCCCTCATATCTCAAATTTTCAAAATTAGCACCATTGTTTAGTGATGATTTATTTACAGCCCGCTCAATATTATCTTTTGGCATATTTGCGGATCTCGCAGCTTGAATTGCTGATCTTAACCTTGGATTCATATCAGGATCTTTGTCTCCTAATTTTGCAGCAACTGTGATTTCTCTTGATAACTTGGAAAATATCTTTGATCTCTCTTTATCTGCCTTTCCTTTTTTATGCTTTATACCTGCCCAATGAGAATGTCCCGCCATAAATTAACAATTTTTTAATTGTTCTCCAAATATATAACTTTCTACTTTTTTAGCTAAACCTGTTTCTAAATTGCACTCAACAATAACACCGCATAACGTAGCGTCTCTATTTGCTGGAAAATGTTTGATAGAGTCTTTTTTCATAAATTTGTTAATTGAATTTTCTTTATTCATCCCAATTACTGAGTCATAATCACCACACATTCCTGCATCAGTTTGATAAGCAGTCCCTTTCTTAAGGATTCTTGTATCATTAGTTGGTATATGAGTATGAGTTCCCACTACAAGTGATGCTTTTCCATCAAAGTAATGTCCAATTGCATTTTTTTCACTTGTAATTTCTCCATGAAAATCAACAACTAAGAAATCAAAATCCTCCTTTAATTTAAATTTATTAAGAAATTGATTAGCAATCTCAAAAACATCATTACTTTTTTTCATAAAAACGTTTCCCATTAAATTTAAAACTCCAATTTTAGAGTTATTAGAAGTGGTAAAGATTTCAAATCCTCTTCCTAGCGATGGTTCAAAAAAATTCTTTGGTCTTAACAATCTTTTTTCATTTTCAATAAAATTCATTATTTCTTTTTGATCCCAAACATGATTTCCAGTCGTAATTACATCAACTCCACTAGAAAAAAATTTCTCACAAATTTTTTTTGTTAGACCAACTCCACTTTCATCAGCATTTTCACCATTAACTATTACAAAATCAATATTTCTCAGCTTTTTTTGAGAGGGAAGATCTTTAGTTAATTTTGCGCAGCCCGAACTACCTACAACGTCACCTAAAAACAATATTCTCATTCTATAATATTTTTTTCTGTTACTATAAAATCTAGTTTCATATCATATTTATTTACAGGTATTTTTTTAACTTTTTGGAATAAAAATGCCAATCCAATAAGAAGAGGTTTTTTTCTTTTTTTAACTTTCTGGATATATCTATCGTAAAAGCCTCCTCCATATCCGACTCTATTTAAGTTTGTGTCAAAACTTAATAAAGGAATTAATAGTATATCTGGAAATTTTAATTTACCCATGCTCGGCTCTGGTATGCCATATTTATTAATAACTAGAGGTTCTTTAAAACTCCATTGAATAAAATCCATTTGAAAATTACTTTTTATTTTTGGTAAAGAAATAATATAACTTTTTTTTTCTAATTTTTTTAAGATTTGAATACAATCAATTTCATTATTGTAAGGATAGTATCCTCCAATAACCTTTCCCTTTATTCCCCTTTTTTTTAGAACTTTTATAATGTTTTTAAAATTAATTATATTGCCTTTTTGCGATTTGCTCTTTCTTAGCTTTAAAAATTTTTTTCTTATTTGAGATTTTTTCACAAAATTTTAAGACAACTTTTCCAAGTTTGCTTTTTCTATAAAATTGGAAATTTCATTCGTTGCTTCATCAATCAATTTTTCATAACTTTGATGACTTAACTCAATTTCATTTTTTAAATGTAAATGTTTTAGATTTAATTTATTTATTTCATCTTCTTTTTTATCTCTGTATTCATAAATCAAAGATTTAAGTTCCTTAAACTTATTAGACAAATTAGTTAATTCAATTTTTTTTTGATCTACTTTTTTTTTTGTTTCATAATATTCATCCATGATTTTTACTGCAGTAATTAATAAAAGTTTATTTTCACCCAAATTTCCAAGTTCATCTTTAAGTTTATTAAACTTTTGGTTTATTTGAATTAATAATTCTTCTAATTGATCTTCTTGCCCGTCTTCACAAGAAAGTAAGAATTCTTTTCCATTAAATTTAATGCTTACGTTTGCCATTTGTCCATTTCATCTAATAAAATATCTGTTTCTTGATTTAATTCATCAATTTTTTCAGAAAATTTTAATTGTTTTTCTTTTTCAACCTTCTCCCGATTTTTAAATTCATCTAATTTCTTAGTTAATTCCTCATGTTCAACATTCAAAGATGTGTATTTTTTCTCTAATTCCTGCTTTTCAATTTCTAATTGATTTTTTTGTTGTGTTAGATTTTCAATATTATTTTTTAATTCAGGATTATTAAGATTTAATTTTTTTAAACTTGCTAGTGCTTGATTTAATTTTTTTTCTTTTTCGCTAAAAAAATTCATATATAACAACTATAATATTAAATAGAATCTTCTTAGTCTAGACAGGATAATTTTGAGTACACAATATAGGGAATTGGCTAATTGTATCAGGTTTTTATCTATTGATGCAGTGCAAAAAGCAAACTCAGGACACCCTGGAATGCCGATGGGTATGGCTGACGCAGTAACTGTTTTATTTAAAGATTTTTTAAATTTTAATCCAAGTAATCCTAACTGGATAAATAGAGATAGATTTGTACTTTCTGCAGGACATGGTTCTATGCTGCTTTATTCATTGCTTTATCTAACTGGTTATAAAAGTGTTTCCTTGAACGATATTAAAAATTTTAGACAACTTGACTCTATTTGTGCTGGCCATCCTGAATATCACCCTAACAGTGGGATTGAAACTACAACAGGTCCATTAGGACAGGGTATATCTAATGCGGTAGGTTTTGCAATCTCAGAAGAAATTTTAAAAAAGCAAGTAGGAAAAAAAATTATTAACCACAAAACTTATGTTATAGCTGGAGATGGATGTTTAATGGAAGGGATAAGCCACGAAGCGCTAAGTCTTGCAGGACACCTCAGACTGAAAAATCTTATTTTACTTTTTGATGATAATTCGATTTCAATTGATGGTCCAACAAACTTAACAGTTTCAGATGATCATGAAAAAAGATTCGAAAGCTATGGTTGGGATTATTTAAAAATTGATGGTCATAATTTTAAAGAAATAAGAAAGGCTCTTCAAAAAGCACAAAAATCAAAAAAACCTGTAGCAATCTCTTGTAAAACAACGATTGGATACGGATCTCCAAATAAGGGTGGTAAAGCTTCATCTCATGGCAGTCCATTAGGTGAAGATGAAATAAGATTAGTCAGAAAAAAATTGAACTGGCCACACAATACTTTTGAAATTCCAAAAAACTTGATGGATCAATGGAGATCAATTGGTAAAAAAGCATCAATTAAAGCTAATAGAAATAAAAAAAAATTTTCACTAAGATTTAATAAAAATACTATCAACGCAGAAATAGAAAAAGCAAAATCAGACTACTTAAAAAAATTACAACCAATAGCAACTAGAAAATGTTCAGAAAAATTTTTAGAAATTGCTTCCAAACTTCCAAACTTAATTGGTGGATCAGCAGATTTAGCAGGATCCAATAATACCAAAACCAAAAATCATAAGATTATTCAACCAAATGATTTTTCCGGAAATTATATCCATTTTGGAGTGAGAGAACATGCAATGTGTGGTATTATGAATGGTATCTCACTTCATAGTGAGCTTGTTCCTTATGGTGGGACTTTTTTAATATTTAGCGATTACTGTAAACCATCAATAAGACTGGCGGCTATGATGAAGCAAAAAATTATTTATGTTTTTACACATGACTCAATTGGTCTTGGAGAAGATGGACCAACCCATCAACCAATAGAACAATTAACAAGTTTGCGATCAATACCGAATTTGAATGTTTTTAGACCTTCTGACTTAATAGAAACTTTTGAGTGTTGGCAATTGGCGTTAAATAGCAAAAGTTCTCCAAGCGTAATAGCCCTAACAAGACAAAGCTTAAATCCAATTCGTACAAAAAAATCATCAAAAAATTTGTCTTTAGCTGGCGCTTATGAAATTTTAAGAACAAGTAATAGAATAAGTGCAACTATTATAGCAACAGGATCCGAAACTAGTCTTGCAATAGAAGTTAGTCATAAATTAGCCACAGATGGCATTTACTCAAAAGTAATATCAATGCCTTGCCAGGAATTATTTGATCAACAAAGTAAAGTCTTCAAAAATAAAATTTTAAATGAAACTAAGCTGGTAATTTCTATAGAAGCCTCTGAAACTGGTTATTGGAAAAAATATACTGGCAGCAAAGGACTTAATTTTGGAATTGATGATTTTGGAAAAAGTGCGCCATATAAAGATATATATAATCACTTTGGATTAAACTCAAAGATTATCGTAAAAAAAATTAAAAAAAAATTATGACAGTCAAAGTTGGAATAAATGGAATGGGAAGAATTGGAAGAATGATTGTTCGATCAATTATCGAGAATAAAAATAAAAATATAGAAATTAAATACATCAATAATAGAACTAATTCTAAAACATGTTCATCTTTATTAAAATATGACTCCATTCACGGAAAATTTAATGCAGAAATAGATTTTGGTGAAAATCATATTATTATCAACAAAAATAAAATTTTATTTGGCCAAGAAACAGATTTAAATAATATTCATTGGAATAAATATGGAGTGGATTATGTTTTAGAGTGCACAGGTAAATTTAACTCAAAAGAAAAATTACTCACACATATTAATAATGGTGCAAAAAGAGTTATTGTCTCTGCTCCGTGTAAAGATGCTGACAGAACTATTGTATATGGAGTAAATGAAACTGAATTAAAAAAAGAGGATAAGATTATATCTGCTGCTTCTTGTACAACAAATTGTCTTGCCCCTGTGGCTCATGTTTTAGACCAAAATTTCGAAATTGAAAAAGGGTTTATGATCACAATTCATTCCTTTACAAGTGACCAAAGAATATTAGATAATTCTCATAAAGACCCAAGAAGAGCCAGATCCGCAAGCCAGTCTATTGTGCCAACCTCAACAGGTGCATCAAAAGCAATTGGTGAGATTATACCTTCGCTTAAAGGTAAATTAGAAGGTGTGGCCATGAGAGTCCCTACGCCAAATGTTTCATTAATTGAACTCGTCTTTTGTACAAAAAAAGACATTACTATTGACAAGATTAATTTAGCATTTCAAAATTTTAGCAAAAAAAATAAAATTCTTGAAACTACAAAAGAAAAGCTTGTTTCAATCGACTTTAATCATAATCCTGCTTCTTCAATAGTAGACGAAAGTTTAACAAAAGTAGTAAGTAAAAATATGGGTAAAATTTCAGCCTGGTATGATAACGAATGGGGTTTTTCAAATAGAATGTGTGATATTGTAGAATATATTCATAAGAATTCTTAATGAACAATATTAAAGATAATGAAAATCTTAGTGCTAAGAGAGTTTTATTAAGATTAGATCTGAACGTCCCTTTGAAAAATGGTGACATTGTCGATGAAACCAGAATAATTAAAATTTTACCTGTTATCAAATTTTTAATAAAAAGAAATTCAAAAATTTTAATAATTTCTCATGTTGGACGTCCTAAAGGCAAATTTAATAAAGATCTCTCCCTTAAGCCAATTTGTGATTACTTAGAAAAAAAGATAAAAACTAGAGTTAATTTTATAAGTGAAGATATTTTAAAAATCAAAAGAGATGATTTATTTAAAGAGCCTGAGGAGAAAGTTATCTTTTTTGAAAACATAAGATTTTATGCAGAAGAAGAAAAGAATGAGTCAAATTTTTCAAAACACCTGGCTAGTTTTGCAGATTTGTTCGTAAATGATGCTTTTTCTTGCTCACACAGAAAACATGCTTCAGTATGCAAAATTACAGAATTTCTGCCATCCTACGCTGGATTACAATTTGAGACAGAAGTAAATGCTCTAAAAAAAGTTACTATTGAAATCAAAAAACCAATTACTTGTATTATTGGTGGATCAAAAATTTCTACAAAAATAGATATAATTAAAAATTTAATACCTAAATTTAACAACATAATCTTTGTGGGAGGTATGGCTAACAATATTCTGAGCTTCAAAGGTAATAGAATTGGAAAATCAATTAGTGAAGAAAATTGTGAAAGTATAATAAAAGAAATTTTTGAAATTTCAAAAAATACACTATGTGAAATTACTTATCCAGAAGATGTCTTGATAGGTAAAAGTGCTGATGACGATGCCCAGAGAAAAGATCTTAAGGACATAGCAGATGATGATTTAATCTTAGACGTCGGACCTAAAACACTAAAAAAAATAAAAAATATAATTAAAAATAGTAAAACAGTTCTTTGGAATGGTCCTGCTGGTTATTTTGAAAATCCAAATTTTGCTAAGGGTAGCATTGAGATTGCAAAAACAATTATTAAAAAAAATAAAGATAATTCAATTTATTCTGTAGTCGGTGGAGGAGATACTGTTGCGGTTGTCAATCAACTAAATGTAATTAAAGATTTTAATTTTGTTTCAACTGCTGGTGGTGCTTTTTTAGAATATCTTGAAGGAAAAGAACTTCCTGGTATAAAAGCCCTAAACTAAAATGTCAGAACTAAATATTACAGCGTTAAAAATTTTAGAAAACGGTAAAGGAATTTTAGCTGCAGATGAAAGCACTGCAACAATGACTAAAAGATTAGACAGTGTAAATATTCCCTCAACCTCAGAAAACAGATTGTTGTTCAGAGAAACACTTTTTAGTTCATCCTCAATGAAAGATTGTATTGGAGGTGTAATTCTTTACGATGAAACAATTAAACAAACATCGTCAAAAAAAGATACAATTCCAGAATTAATATCAGATAGAGGCTCAATACCAGGTATCAAAGTAGACACAGGTGCAAAAATTTTAGCTGGTTCTCCAGATGAAAAAATTACTGAGGGTCTTGATGGATTGAGGGAAAGATTAAAAGAATATTATAAACTAGGTGCAAAATTTACTAAATGGAGAGGTGTTTATAATATAACTAAAAATTATCCAAGCAAACTCTCAATCAACTCTAATGCACATGCATTAGCGAGATATTCTGCTTTAGTTCAAGAGTGCGATATGGTTCCAATAGTTGAGCCTGAGGTTTTAATGGACGGTGATCATTCTGCTAAAGAGTGTTTAGAAAAAACTTCTGAAGTTATAAAAAAATGTTTTGAAGAACTAATAGTAAACAAAGTTGATTTGAGGGGAATTATACTCAAACCTAATATGATCTTAGCAGGAAATAGATCCAAAGAAAAAATTACTAATGAGGAAGTAGCAAAGTTAACTTTGGAATGTTTAAAATCCTCAGTACCTTCAGAAGTTCCAGGTATAGCTTTCCTATCTGGAGGTCAGTCCGAAATAGAAGCGACAGAGAATTTAAATTTAATTAATAAATACAATAATACCAGCTTTATCATGAGCTATTCTTATGGGCGGGCTCTTCAACAAAGTGCCTTAAAGTATTGGTCAAAAGATATTAAGAATATTGAAGGCACTCAGCAGATTTTTAACCACCGAGCCAAAATGAATACATTGGCTGCTCAAGGAAAATGGTCAAAAGATTTTGAAATACAATAAAAAAAGATTTGTTTATCTAATATCCCCACCTAAGATTGAAAAAAATTTTTTAAAAGATTTAAATGAAGTATTAAAACAAAATAAAACAAGTTTTTTTCAATTACGTCTAAAAAAAGGTAGTTTAAAAAAAAGATTAGTAATTGGACGTAAAATTCAAAAGATATGTAAAAAATTTAAAGTGAAATTTTTAATTAACGATGACGTGTACCTTTCAAAAAAATTGAATGCTGATGGATGTCATCTTGGTCAAAGTGATATGAAAATTAAAGAAGCAAGAAAATTAATTGGAAAAAAAATAATTGGAATTACATGTCATAATTCAATAAAACTTGCGAAAAATGCATTAAAAAATAAACCTGACTATTTAGCTTTTGGTGCTTTTAATTCATCTAAAACAAAAAAAGTAAAATATAAGGCATCAATAAGTTTTCTTAAAAAAGCTCGAAAAATCACAAATACCCCAATCGTTGCAATCGGTGGTATTAACTCTACAAATTATAAAAATCTTTTGTTGAATAAGGCAAACTTTTTAGCTATCTCAAGCTACATTTGGAAAAATAAAAAACTTAAACCTAAGAATGCTGTAAAAAAATTAATATGAAAATTAATGCAGGTGAAATTAGAGTGGGCATGTTGCTAGAATATAAAAATGATTTATGGCAAGTGTTGAAAACACAGCATGTAAAACCTGGAAAAGGTGGAGCTTTTGCACAGGTTGAAATGAAGAGCTTAAATAAAAATACTAAACTAAATGAGAGATTTAGATCCAGTGAGACAGTTGAAAAGGCTTCATTAGAAGAAACTAATTTTACTTATTCATATGAGGACCAAGAAAAGTACTTTTTTATGAATCCTAAAACTTTTGAACAAACTGAAATTCAAAAAAGTCTGATAGGTGAAAAAGGTAAATTATTGACCGAAAACCTTGAGGTTACAATAAGTTTTTATAATGATAATCCAATTTCTGTAGATCTACCAAAACAAGTAACCTGTAAAATTAAAACCACAGATGCTGCCTTAAAAGGTCAAACTGTTTCATCGTCTTACAAGCCTGCAATCTTAGAAAATGGATTAAGTATTCAGGTTCCACCTTTCATTGGTGCAGGAGATAGCGTCGTGATAGATACAAGAAATCTAGAATATATAAAAAAAAACTAACTTATGAATTCTATCTCCGCAAATCTTAATGTAATGATTAAAGCTAGTGAGAAAGCATCAAAAATATTGATAAGAGATTTCGGAGAATTAGAAAAATTACAAGTATCAAAAAAAGGACCAAGAGACTTTGTGACCAATGCTGATATTAAAGTTGAAAAAATAATAATAAACGAATTAAAAAAAGCACGACCAAATTATTCAATTATTAGTGAAGAAAATGGAATAGAAAAAAATAAAGATAAAAACAATTTTTGGATAATTGATCCAATTGATGGAACAATTAATTTCTTACATGGAATACCTCATTTTGCAATATCTATAGCTCTTAAATCAAATAACGAGATAGTGTGTGGACTAATTTTTGATCCGATAAAAGATGAAATGTTTTACGCAGAGAAAAATAATGGAGCTTTTTATAATAACCAGAGAATTAGAGTGTCCAAAAAAGATAATATAAACGAATGCTTGTTTGGTGTTGGAAAAATTAATGGTGGAACAAATTTAACATTAAGAAGATCTGGGTGTGCAGCATTAGATATGGCGTATGTTGCCTCAGGTAGATACGATGGATATTATCAAAATAATTTAAATCTCTGGGATATTGCAGCAGGAATAATTCTTATTAAAGAAGCCGGTGGAATTGTTAATGAAATTGATCTTAGAAATTTGAAAAATATAAAAGTTTTAGCATCAAGTACAGAAATTCATGCTAAATTTGTTGCAAAAATTGATAACTTTTAATTGTTTTAAAATTTTCTTTTGCTATAAATCTGCAAATGAAAAAAAAAATACATCCTAATTACCACACAATAAAAGTTGTTATGACTGATGGTACTGAATTTGAAACGAAATCAACGTGGGGCAGTGAGGGTGATATATTGAAATTAGAAATTGACCCCAAATCACACTCGGCTTGGACTGGGGGGAGACAAAAATTAATGGATAAGGGTCGAATAAGTAAATTTAACAAAAAATTTCAAAACTTTAGGTCAGAAAATAAAAATTAATGTCAAACGCTCCATTAATGCCTATGGCAACTGCAATGTGGCTAGTTGAAAATACAACGCTTACATTTAAACAAATTGCTGATTTTTGTAAATTGCATGAAGTGGAGGTTCAAGGTATTGCAGATGGTGAAGTAGCAAAGGGTATCAAAGCATATAATCCTATTATTTCTGGACAACTCTCTCGGGAGGAAATTGAACTGTCTTCAAAAGATGAAACCAGACCCTTGGAAATAAAGAGCACTGATATTGAGATATCTAATACTGAAAACAAAATAAAAAAATATGTACCTTTATCAAAAAGACAAGATAAACCAGATTCCGCTTTATGGCTTATCAAACATCACAATATTTTAAAAGATTCTCAAATAGCGAAGCTTGTTGGGGTTACAAAAAATTCTGTTACATCAATAAGAAATAAAAGTTATTGGAATTTTAATAATTTAAGTCCAAAAGATCCAGTGGCTTTAAATTTATTTACTCAAAAAGATTTGGTTAGTGCTTTAGAAAAGGCGGAGAGAAGAATTAAAAGAGAGAAAAAAGAGAAAGATAAGCAAAAACAATCCATATAAAACTTAAATAATGAATAAAATTAATAGACATAAAAATATAAAAGTGTTACTTACTCATTTTTTTGGAGGTAGTTATTAAAATAGATGTTAAAGATAATAATGTTGAACAAGCTCTTAGGGTTTTAAAAAGAAAACTACAGAGAGATGGTTTTTTCAAAGTTATTAAGTTAAAAAACACCTACGAAAAACCCTCGGAAAAGAAAAAAAGAATTTTGCAGGAAAATATTAAAAGAGTAAAAAAACTCAATAAATTAAGAAATAGAATATAATTATATCGCGGGGTGGAGCAGTCTGGTAGCTCGTCAGGCTCATAACCTGAAGGTCGGCGGTTCAAATCCGTCCCCCGCAACCATTTTGATTAAATTTTAAACTTAGATTTATTGCTATCAACTAGAAAAGCTTTTACAGTTTCTGTAGTAAGTTGCTGATATGATTTTCCAAAATTTTTAATTTTTTCAATAATATTAGGTGGTATTGTAATAATATGGCAACCTAATTGTTTTGCTTGTGTATAATTATATGGCTCTCTCACGCTCGCCCATAAAATTTCAACATTTTTGAATTTTTTTGCCATCTTAATACTCTTGACAAATTCGGGTATAGGGTCCTTCCCTGCATCACCAGCTCTTCCAGCGAAAATTGAGATTATAACTTTCGTTTTTTTATTTATCTTGTTTAAAATTTTTTTTGTTTGTTTTGCGGTATAGACAGCTGTGATATTTAATTTGATATTTCGACGATTTAATTCTTTTATAACTTTACCAGAGAATTTATTTTCTGAATTCACTACAGGAACTTTTACATAAATGTTTTTACCCCACTCATTTATTTTTAACCCCTGATTGATCATTGATTTATGATCATCTGCAAAAACCTCAAAAGAAATTGGTTTATTTTTGCAAACTCTTAAAATTTTTTTTGAATATGACCTATAGTTCTTTGCACCAGCTTTTCTCATCAAGCTTGGATTTGTTGTGAAACCTTTTACAACTTTTAATTTATGAAATTTTTTAATTAGATCTAGATTAGCTATGTCACAAAAAATTTTTATACTCATCAAATCTTACAAATTTTTTGTGATATCTTCTGTCATTTTTTTTGCATCTGCAAATAACATTAGAGTATTTTCTTTATAAAATAAATCATTATCGATACCAGCATAACCAGGTGAAAGACTTCTTTTAACAAATAATACAGATTTACATTTTTCTACATCAAGCACAGGCATTCCATAAATTGGACTTTGTGGATCTGTTTTTGCGACTGGATTAGTTACATCATTTGCGCCAATAACAAATGCAACATCTGCATTAGCAAAATCATTATTAATTTCTTCTAACTCAAAAACCTCATCGTATGGCACGTTTGCTTCAGCTAACAAAACATTCATATGTCCAGGCATTCTTCCAGCCACAGGATGAATAGCATATGAAACTTTAATATCATTTTTTTTGAGTGTATCAACCATTTCCCTTAAAGCATGCTGTGCTTGTGCTACTGCCATACCATATCCAGGAACAATTATAACTGATGAAGCATTTTTCATCAGGAAAGCTGCATCATCTGCATTACCACTTTTAACTGGCCTTTGCTCTTTAGATGATTTACCAGACACATCATCAGTAGCACCAAACCCTCCTAATATTACATTGAAGAAAGAACGGTTCATACCTTTACACATAATATAGGACAATATTGCACCCGAAGATCCCACTAAAGCACCCGTAATTATTAAAGCTGTATTTTCTAAGGTAAAACCAATTCCAGCTGCCGCCCAACCAGAATAAGAATTCAGCATTGAAATTACCACCGGCATATCTGCTCCACCAATTGGAATTATTAAAAGAAAGCCAATTAAAAATGAAATAGCTAATAATATCCAAAATAAATTTGATGATTGTGTTGAACACAATAGGTAAATTAAAACAATTATTGAAATTAAGATTATCGCATTAAGGGGGTGTTGACCTTTAAATGTAATTGGCGAACCAGACATAATTCCTTGCAATTTTAAAAAAGCAATTACAGATCCTGAAAATGTTACAGCCCCTACTGCGGCTCCAATAGACATTTCAATTAAGCTCCCGAGCTTGATATTTCCTGGTGAACCAAGATTAAAGGCAATTGGATTTAAGAAAGCTGAAATAGCAACGAATACTGCTGCAAGTCCAACTAAACTATGAAATCCTGCCACTAACTCTGGCATAGCAGTCATCGGAATTTTATATGCAATAAAGGCTCCAATCGAGCCTCCAACCACTATAAATATTAGAACAAAAATAAACCCACTTGAAAAAGTTCCTATGGATAAAAAAGTTACAGTTACAGCTATAATCATTCCTAAAATTCCAAATAAATTTCCTTGTCTAGATGTTTCTGGTGAAGATAAACCTCTTAAAGCGAGAATAAATAATACCCCTGAGACTAAATAAAAAATTGCTGATAAATTCGCTGATATCATTATTTTTCTTTTTTCTTTTTCTTATACATTGCTAACATTCTTTGTGTTACTAAGAATCCACCAAAAATATTTATTGCTGCAAGAGCAATTGCCATAAAGCCAAACATACTCGAAGAATTAAACACTTTTTGCGAGTCTCCAGACAATCCTGCAATAATTGCTCCAACAATGATAACGGATGAAATAGCATTTGTAACAGACATTAAAGGGGTGTGTAACGAAGGCGTAACACTCCAAACAACATAATATCCAACAAAAATTGAAAGGATAAAAATGCTTAGTCTAAATATTAAAGGGTCAATCTCCATAATTTTATTTAATTAAAGTTTTACTTATTATCTCATCATCTAAATTAATATTAATTTTTTTTTGCTCTTTATCGTATAAATTTTCTACAAAATTAAATACATTTTTTGCATACAAATTAGACGCAGAAACTGGCAGTTTATTTAAAATATTACTTTCACCCAAAATTTTTACACCATCTTTTTCAACAATTTTGTCTGCTTCAGTAAATGCTGTGTTTCCTCCTTGCACCGCTGCTAAATCATAAATTACAGATCCAATTTGCATATTGCTTATCATATAATCTTTAATAATTAATGGGGCTTTTTTTCCAGGAATTAAAGCTGTACATATTACAATATCGATTTTTTTTAGTGTTTCTGCTAATAGTTCTTCTTGTTTTTTCTTGAAATCTTCAGAAGCTTCCTTTGCATAACCACCTTCAGTTTCAAGATTTTCCGAACCCTCTACTGTTAAAAATTTACCTCCTAAACTTTCAACCTGCTCTTTAGATGCCATTCTTACATCTGTACCAAAAACTATCGCACCCATTCTTTTTGCTGTTGCAACTGCTTGAAGTCCTGCAACACCTGCTCCAACAACTAAAACTTTTGCTGCAGGAATTGTACCTGCGGCTGTCATCATCATTGGTATCGCTTTTTCAAAATTAGCAAAAGATTCTATTACCGCTTTGTACCCTGCAAGGTTTGCTTGCGAAGACAATATATCCATTGATTGTGCTCTAGTTATCCTTGGGAGAAGCTCTAAAGAAAAAATATTGACTTTTCTTTGAATTAAATTTTTTAACTTTTCCTTATTTTCATAAGGATTAAAAACACCTATTAAAGTTTGATCATTTTTAATAATTGAGAGTTTTTCGTCAGATAAAATTCCTAATTGAACTATTAGATCTGCACTTTGCAAAATCTCGTCTTTTTTTTTTTTAAACTTTACTCCAAGTTTTAAATATTCTTTATCATCAATACCCAAATGTGATCCATAATTCTCATTTAAAAATATTTCAAAACCCAAAGAGATATATTTTTTCACTATATCCGGAGTTATGGATATTCTTTTTTCAAAATTTTGATTTTCTGATACAGATCCAATTTTCATTTAGAAATTTTATAATAAGAATATTGCCATTAAAACTAAAACAGATATTACGGCTATCGCTCCCCAAAGAACAAATTTTGTAAAATTATTCCAGGTATTTTTATGGTTTTCATTATCCATAAAGTCTATTTCTGTCTTGCTTTAAACTTAGGGTTTGTTTTATTAATAATGTAAACTCTTCCTCTTCTTCTAACTAATTTGGAATTTAAATCTCTTTTTTTTATCGATTTAAGTGAGCTTTTGATTTTCATAAATTTTTACCTTTAATAAACGATGAAATATAATCTTTCAAATCTATTTTTCCATATCTTCTAAATACCTTATTATTTAATGAAATTTTTGTTAATGCAGATGCGTATCTCTCACCTGGTCTCTTTCTAAGAAAAATTATTGGGCTTTTAAACATTTTTGCAACTTGCGTTATAGTATAGGATTTTTTATGAGAAATAGAATAATGAGCACACTTATTATTCTTCCAGGCCTCAAAACAAACTTTAATAGTATCGTCAATATGTGTAAATCTTCTAGATTGACTACCTGGTTTAACCACAGTTAAAGATTTTTTTTTTTCAAATTGATCCTCAAATATACCGATAACAGTTGCCATAGGTCCTCTCTTGATATGACCAAATCCATAAACGTTATAAAAATAGATTACTTCATATTTAAAATTAAACCATCTTTTTAAATTTTCTAATAATTCTAAATTTTTTGATTTTGTGAAAGCGTAAGGTGATAAGTTTCTATCGTTACCCTTGTTACCTAAAGTAGCTGAGGTAGCAGAATAAATTAATTTAATTTTATTCCTTAAACAATAATTAAATACGGCATTGGTACCAATTGAATTAGATTTGTAGCATTCATCAAATCTTTTAAAACTTTGATAAATTCTTGCAAATTCACCAAAATGAAAAACTGTATGAATTTTTTTTGTATATTTAAAAATTTTTTTTTCTATTTCATGAGTGGTGCCTGAAATATATTTTACTTTTTTGTGAAAAATGTGATTATTTTTTGATCCTGAGGAATAATTATCCAAGCTAATAATAGTATTATTTGTTTTTTTTAAAAGTAGTCTTATAAGATTTGACCCAACGAAACCTGCACCACCTGTAACTAAAATGATATTTCTCATTTGGAATTTAGCCTGGCAATGTCCTACTCTTCCATGTCTTAAGACAAAGTACCATCGGCGCAGAAAGACTTGACTTCCGAGTTCGGAATGGGATCGGGTATTGCCCTTTCGCAATAATCACCAGGCAAAGGATGTATAATAAAATTTTTAATAAAGTCAAATAAAAAAAATTTTTTAATTAATCAAATTTCTCTCGAGATAATCATTTAATGTAATTGACAATCCCTTTTTTAATGTGGTCTTATATCTCCAACCATAATTATTGGCTAAAGAAACATCTAATAACTTTCTCATTGTTCCGTTTGGTTTATTATTTTTATAATGAATTTTAAGTTTAACCCCTAAATGATCCATAATCAATTTAGCGTATTCCGTAATACTTTTATCTTTTCCTGTTCCAATGTTGATTAATGTCTCTGAAGTTTTTTTCTTTAAAAAGAATATACATGCATCTGCAATATCGTCACTGCATATTAACTCTCTTAAAGGTTTTCCATTTCCCCAAATATAAATTGTTTCTTTTCTGTATTTTATTGCATCAACTATTTTCTTAATTAATGCAGGGAAAAAGTGAGATTTAATAGGATCATAATCATCATTAATTCCATAAGCATTACAGGGCATCAAACATTTGTAATTAAGATTGTATTGTTTATTGTAACTTTCACATAATTTTATTCCTGCGATTTTTGCAATAGCATATGGTTCGTTAGTTTTTTCTAAATAACCAGAGAGTAAGTACTTTTCTTTAATTGGCTGTTTACTTAATTTTGGATAAATACAACTTGAACCTAAAAAAATTAAATTTTTTACTCCTGCCACATAACTTGAATGAATGACACTATTTTGTATAGACAAATTATCATAAATGAATTCACCCCTTAAAGTGTTGTTTGCTTCAATACCACCTACTTTTGCAGCCGCCAAAATAACTGCATCAGGTTTAATTTTTGATAAAAATTTTAAAACTTTTTTTTGATCTCTTAGATCCAAATCTTTTTTTGATATTGTAATAACTTTTTTGTAATTTAAAATATCTAATCTTCTTATTATAGCAGAACCAATTAATCCTTTATGACCCGCAACAAAAATTTTTGAATTTTTGTTAATCATCTATGTGTTTCAATTCATAAGATATCATATCTTTTATTAAAGATTTTATATTGTGTTTTGGACGCCACTTTAAAAGTTTACGAGCTTTAGAATAATCTCCTTTCAGAGTATCAACTTCTGCGGGTCTGAAATATTTTTTATTACACTCAATAATACAATTTCCTTTGCTATCATAAGCTTTTTCATTTACACCTTTTCCCTTCCATCTAATTTTCATATTTAAATCATTTGATACTAAAGTTATAAAATCTTTGATAGAATATTGTTTTCCTGTACAGATTACAAAATCCTCAGGTCTTTTAAATTGTAAAATTTTCCACATAGCCTCAACGTAATCTTCAGCATGACCCCAATCTCTTTTTGAGTATAAATTTCCTAAAATCAATTTTTTTTGTCTTTCTAGCTTTATTTTACACAGAGCTTTCACTATTTTCTTTGTAACAAAGGTTTCTCCTCTTAAAGGACTCTCGTGATTAAACAAAATTCCGTTACAAGCAAAAAGATTATAAGATTCTCTATAATTAATCGTAATCCAATGTGAGTAAACTTTTGCTGCTCCATACGGACTTCTTGGATAAAAGGGGGTTTTTTCCGTTTGGGGTATCTCTACAACCTTGCCAAACATTTCAGAACTTCCAGCTTGATAAAATTTAATTTTTTTATTTACTTTTTTAACAGCTTCTAAAATTCTTAAAGTCCCTAATGAGTCTGCATTGGTTGTATATTCTGGAATTTCAAAAGAAACTGCTACATGAGATTGAGCAGCTAAATTATAAATTTCATTAGGTCTTATAGTGCTAACCAAATTATAAACTGATATTGAGTCAGTAATATCTCCATAATGCAGATAAAATTTTTTTTTTTTTATTAATGGATCTGAATATATGTCATCAACTCTAGATGAGTTTAAACTTGAACTTCTTCTTTTAACTCCATGAACAATATAACCTTTTTTAAGTAAAAATTTTGATAAGTATGCTCCATCTTGTCCAGTAACCCCAAAAATTAAAGCTTTTTTCATTTTAAATTAATTATACTAGTAAAATAATAAAATCTATTTTTTTTTAATCAAAAAATTTATATTTTAATAAAACATAAATTGCTCTGAAACCATCGTAAATAGATATTTTTTTACCTTCAATATAACTTCTTCCATTGTAGTCAATTGGTACCTCGCTAATTTTTATTCCCATCTTAGATATTTTTGCGGTTATTTCTGGACAAAAAGCAAAATCTTTTTCCTTTAAATCAATTTTTTCAAAATAATTTGATTTAAAAGATTTATAACAAGTGTGAGCATCAGATAATTTTTGTTTATATAAAAAGTTGGTAAATATTGTTAAAATATGATTAAAAAAAATTCTAGTTTTTGAAATAAAACTTTTTGATGAATATCTTTTTTTTCCAAGAACTCTGGAACCATACACCGCTATTTCATTTTCCTCGGATATTACTTTTAAAATTTTAATATAATCTTTTGGATCATACTCTAAGTCTGCATCTTGAATTATGACGACATCTCCTTTAACAAATTTTTTTGCAGAGATTATCGCTGCACCTTTTCCTAAATTTTTCTCATGGAAAATAACTCTATCTATTTGAGAAACTAGATCATTTTTAATAATCTCTGTAGTACCATCATTCGATCCATCATCAACTAATATAATTTGCTTTTCAATATTCTCTTGTAAGCTAATTTTTTTTATTATCTGTTTGATTGTATTTTTTTCATTAAATACTGGAATAATTATAGTTAATATCATAGATGTAAATTATGCAAATATTCTTAATAAGTTTTTTTATAAGTCTTAGCTTTTATACCTACGGAATATTATTTGTTAAAAAATTAAAATTCCATAATTTTTTGAGCAAATTTTCTTTATGTTGTGTTTTTGGAGCTATTTTAGTCTCTTTCATAGCATTGACATTGAATTTTTTTTTTCCACTAGGAAAAAATATTGGTAATTTTTTTATAATTTTTAGCTCGATATTTTTCCTAGTCTTTTTTTATAAGGATATTAATAAAATAAATATTATAAAATACTCACTGCTTTTATCTGCTATAGTTACTTTGTTAGTATTATACTCTAATATTAACAGACCAGATGCAGGGCTATATCACTTGCCATATATACAATTAATCAATGAAAATAAAATATTATTGGGTATTACTAACATTCATTCAAGGTTTGGACATATTTCAATACTCCAATATTTATCAGCAATTTATAATAATAATTACTTCCCAATAGAATCAATCGTATTACCTCCAGCAATTTTGGCAGGAGCTATTTTTTTATATTTTTTTTCATTTATGGATAAAAAGTTTAGCTATTTTGAACTAAAAGTTTATGTGTGTTTAATAACAATCTACAGTCTTTATTCACTCAACAGATACAGTAGTTTTGGGAATGATGCTACTTCTCATCTTCTTTGTTTCTTATTAACCATTATTTTTTTGCAAAAAAATTTCAAAATTCAAAATATTAATAATTTTTCTGTAATTTCAATCATTTCTACTTATCTATTCATGCAAAAAACATTTATGATTTTATTGCCAGTAGTCTGCTTCTCTTTTTATATATTTTATCTACTTAAAGAAAATATATACAAAGATATAAAGATATTATTTTCAATTTTATTAATGTTTTCCTGGATCATTAAAAATATTTTAATATCAGGCTGTGTGATTTTTCCTATTTCATTTTCTTGTTTAGAAAACTTAAGTTATGTGAATATAGGGGAGATAAAAAATTTTGAGATTTCTTCTGAAAGCTGGTCAAAAGATTGGCCAAACAGAGCTGACAAAAATATTGAAATGATCGACTTCAATAAAGACTTTAATTGGATTAATGACTGGTATAACAATCATTTTAAGATAATTATTAAAAAGATAATTCCATATATTTTACTAATTTTAACCATAATAACTTACTCTCTTTTAAAGTTCGGTATAAACAAAAATAAAATAAATGAGAAATTTTTAAAAAAAAATTATATATTAATTTTTTTAAGTTTTTTATTTAGTATTGTATGGTTTTTAAAATTTCCTATTTACAGGTATGGGCAATCATTTTTAGCAATTTTATTTATTTCATGTTTTATATTAATTTTCAATTACTTAAATGAAGTTAAAAAAGTTTACAGAATTTTTATGGTTACTACCATCATCTTTGCATTAGCTGTAATTACAAAAAATTTTATACGTATATATAAAAAAAATGATATAAGAAATATGTGGCCTAATATTTACACGCTATCAGAAGTAAAAGAAGATAATTATAAAAAGGAACTCATACCGAAATATTATAATAATACTTTTATCTATTATTATAGTGAAGATGGAGAATGCATGTACAATTTATCACCATGTTCAAATTTTTTGAAAAATAAAATTAACAAAAAAACTAAAAAAGGATATGAAATTTTTTATTTTGAAAATTAATTTGTAAAGCTATATTTAAATATACAATAAACAGCTATAAAAGCATCTTTCAACCCAATTTTTTTTCCATCTTCATAAGACCTCCCAGCATAGGATATTGGAACTTCATAAAATTTAAATTTTTTTTTTGCTAATTTAATTGTTATTTCGGGTTCAATGCCAAATGATTTTTCATATAATGTGATAGACTTTATTGCCTCTTTTTTAAAAGATTTATAACCTGTCTCCATATCTGACATATTTAAATTTGTAAATATATTGCAAATAAATGTTAAAATTTTATTAGCTAAGTAGTGCCAAAATAAGTGCACTCTTACATAGTCATTTGTACCAATAAACCTAGAACCATAAACTATATCAGCATCTGTTTCTAAAAATGGTCTTAAAAGTAAATTATAGTCCTTTGGGTTATACTCAAGATCAGCATCTTGAATTATTATTAAATCATTCAAATTTTTATCTAAAGCAGTTTGTATTGCTTTTCCTTTACCTGAGTTATCATTGTGAAAAACAACTTCTATATTCTTTTCTTCAATAGTTTTCAAAAAATCAGTGGTTCCATCAGTTGAACCATCATCAACGATAATAATATTATCCTCAGAATTAATATTGTTTTTTACTCTGTTTAATAAAATTTTTATTGTTTTTATTTCGTTAAAACAAGGAATTATAATTGTTTTTTTTAAAGTCATTTTTATAAATTTTTTAGATGTCTATTAGCTTTTATCTTTAAAATGTCTATAACTTTTTTTTAAAAATATTATATTCTATTGTAAGTTATTTAAAACATTTGTGTAAACTATTTCATTCCACAAATATTGACTACAATCTTCTTTTTTAGACAAGTAATTTTCAATTTTTTTTTTGAAAAATTTTTTATTAATTAAATTTTTTTGAATGACAAACATATCAATTGTGTCTTGGTTAATTATCATTTGACGAGGAAACGCAAATCCATGCTTAGGTATCTTTTTTAAACTCGTTGGGATTTGTTTACTGAAAATTCTCATCATCAATTTTTTTTTTTCAAATATATTAAACAACTGACTTACATCCTGACTAAGGCTTAAATTTATTACCCTTTTACTTAAAAAAGGACTTCTATACTCAACAGAATTAAGCATACTAGCAAAATCAGTTTTAAATAAAACTGAAAATGGCAAGTAAAACTTGTAAAAATACAACTGAGAATTTCGTAGGTAATTACTAGATAATTTAGAATAATCTTCACAAAAATTTTCCTCATATAAATTCTGATTAAAAAACTCTTTCAATTCCAGAATATTCATCGAAGACATCCATAAAGGTGTCAAATAATTGATATCAGAGTTTAAATGATTAAAAAATTTTTTAAGTTTAAAATAGATATTCAAATAAGAATAATTCATAGGCAGAAATCTAGTTAATTTTGACATAGTACTTATTAATGACTTTGGTAAAAATTTAATTTTTTTTGCTCCATAAAGAGCTTTAAACGTCACATATCCAAAAAAAGCTTCATCACCCCCGTCACCACTAATTAGAACTTTTGTTTTTTTTTTAATTTCTTTAATCAAACTATAAGTTGGAATTAATGAACTATCACCACAAAGATGATCTATATTCTCAAAAATAAATTGAGAATTAGCAATAGAATCTTTTTTATCTAGTTTAAAAAAATTTTTATTAAAAATTTCGAATTCTTTATTAAAGTTTCTAATTTCATCAAAACTATCCTGCTCAAAACCGAGAGTATAAGTTTTAAAATTTGTAAACTTTTTTGTTAAAAATTTATTGACAACAAAAGAGTCAAGACCCGAACTTAGTAAGCCACTTGGCATAACATCAGATACGGAGTAATTATCAATAATTTGTTCAAAATCACTTGAGAAATTTAAAGTTTCTTTCTTAAAAAATTGATTATAATCTGGTCCTTTTTCTAGTTTCCAAAAATTTCTTCTAGAAATAGATAGACTTGAAATTTTAATCCTGATTATTTCAGATGGGTTTACTTGTTTAACTGATTTATAAATTGTACTTGGTGACTTTAAAAACGAGGAGAAAAAAAAATTTTTCACACTTTCGTTATCTATTTCTCTAGTAAAACTTTTATCCTGTATAATTCCTTTTAATTGACTTGAAAAAAGAATTTTTTTTTTTTGCATTTCGTAATATAAAGGTTTTTGACCAAGATAATCTCGTGATAGAATTATTTCTTTTTTTATCTTGTCGAAAATTGCTACAGCCCACATTCCATCTATATAATTAAAGACTTTTTCTCCCCAAAATGAATATCCATTCACTAGAACTTCTGTGTCACACTCAGTTTTAAACTTAACTCCTTTTTTTAAAAGAAATTTTTTTAAATCTTTATGATTATAAATAGTTCCATTAAGTACAATTGTAAAATTACCATCATAAGACTCCATTGGTTGATGGCCATTTTTAATATCTATTACCGACAATCTATTATTTCCAATACAAAAATTATAATTTGGCTCAATTAAAAAATTTTGTTTATCAGGTCCTCGATATTCCTGAACTTTTGACATTTTTTTAATCAATTCAGGATTATTTTCTCCTATCACACCAAAAATAGCACACATAAATATTAATTTTATACAGTTTATGATATTGATAATCTAATGAATTTTTCAATTATTGTTCCGTTTTACAATGAAGAAAAAAATGTTGCAAAATTACATAAAGAAATAATTCGATCTTTAGAAAGAATTAAAAATGAACATAAATTTGAATTGATATATGTAGATGATGGTTCAAAAGATAAAACTAGAAAAGAGCTTATTAAGATAAAAAAAAGTTTTTTTTCTCATAAACTTATTTTTCATAAAAAAAATCAATCTCAATCGAAAGCTATTCAATCTGGCATAAATGAGAGTATTTATGAAAATCTAATTTTTTTAGATGGTGATTTACAAAATGATCCATCGGATATTAATAAACTAATGAGTTTTTATATAAAAAAAAAATTAGATATGGTGATAGGATGGAGGAAAAAAAGGCAAGATAATATCTTTAGAATTATTCCAAGCGTTATAGCAAATAAAATAGTAAATCTACTGACTAAATCAAAAATACATGATAATGGTTGTGCCCTAAAAATACTTAAAAAAAAACTTTTGACTAATATTAATTTATGGGGCGACTTTCACAGACTCATAGCTGTTCGACTAATAGAACTTGGGGCAAATATTGGTGAATTAGAAATAAATCACAGAAAACGTTACCATGGAAAATCTAAATACGGTTTTTCTAGAATATTTAATGTAATTATAGATATCCTATTTATCAAAATTTTTTACAACCAAAAGAAGAAACCGTTATATGTTTTTGGAAATTTTGGTTTAATTTCTTTTTTAATCTCATTTTTATCAATGATCTACATGTTTTATTTAAAGGTATTCGAGTCTCAGCCATTCATCACAACACCCTTACCTTTGTTAACTAGTATTTCGTTTTTGATTGGTTTAGTGTTTTTATCAATAGGAACTATAACAAATTTGCTTGAAAATATTGCCAACAAGACAAATTTAGTTAAGGATTATAGCATAATTAAAAAGTGACTTTTTTATAAATAAAAAAATTTTTTTTAATTAGATCAATGTTAGTCTCATAGTTTATAATCATTTTAAATTTATCTAGATTAGTGGTTTCATACACAGATAAATTATATTCCGAACTAAGTCTAAAATTATTTTGTTTTAAAAAATTATCAAGATACCTTATTTTTTTTTTATCTTTATCTAAAACTAAAACAGTTTTAACGTCTTTGAATTTATCATGAAAAATTTTTTTATTTTTTTTCGTTTGATATTTTGATCTAAATAACCACTGACTCCACAAATCATCAATAAATGAGACTAATTGGAATGTATCTTTTCCCATAAGATCCTCTGATAAGAACATTTCAGTTCTATTTGCACCACCAATTAAAAGAGCTGGTTTTTCAATTTCATTTTGAATAAAAATTTTGAATTCTTTTAATTCCTTTTTTTCTTGAACATTGAAGTATAAACCTTGTCTTCCAAACTTATTATAATTAAACAATTGAAAGTAGTTTAAACACGAAGATATTATTAAAAATAGAGATATAATTATATAATATCTTTTTATAAAGTTGTAATCAATTAAACAGATCGAAATAACTGCGAAAAATAAAAATGCCATTAAATGGTTGTATCCAGCTCCATGTAAGACTGCCACCAATGAACTTTGTAAAAATAAAAATAAAAATACTAAATATAAAAAAAGCTTTTTATTATTCTTAATTTCGTTTGTGCAGAAAAATACAATAAATACAAATATCAACAAATAAGGATTTTTGGCTAGATATTTTATTAAAATCTCAAAATAATTTTTAAACTCTAAATGGGAAATAACAACATCTGGTGAACGATTTAATAAATCTAAATTATTATATCCTGTCAGAATATTTAATAAAAATAAGACTAAAACAACAAGAAAAAAACTAAAAAAAAAG
>CACEXM010000008.1 GCA_902563555.1 uncultured Pelagibacteraceae bacterium
CCATTAAATGTTTACGATATTAAGAAATACTCATTTGATAAAAATATTGTTGAAAATGAGATACCAGTACTTGGTATTTGTTTTGGTCATCAAATTTTGTCTAAAATAAAGGGTGGAAAAGTAAAACAATCAAAACATAGAGAATTCGGTCTAGCTAATATCTTCAAAAAAAATAATAGTCCGTTAATAAAAAATTATTTTAAAAATAGGAAATATGTGAAAGTTTGGATGAGTCATGCTGATCAAGTCTCCAAATTACCAAAAAATTTTAAAGTTATTGCATCTAGTCAAAATTCGAAGTTTGCAATTGTGGAAAATAGCCTGAAAAGAATTTATGGAGTACAATTTCATCCCGAAGTAACTCACACAGAGAATGGTAAAATAATAATTAGAAACTTCATTTTTTCAATTTGTAAGATAAAAAAAAATTGGTCAGTAAAAAATCAAAAAATGAAATTAATAACAGAGATAAGAAATAAAGTTGGAAAAAATAAAGTAATTTGCGCTTTGTCTGGAGGTGTAGATAGCAGTGTAGTTGCGCAATTAATAAACAAAGCAATAGGAAAAAAACTATATTGCATTTTCGTAAATACAGGTCTTTTAAGAAAAAATGAGGAAAAACAAGTAGTTAATACGTTCAAAAAGAGATTAAAAATTAATCTAATTTATGTGAACGCTGAAAAAGAGTTTTTAAGAAAACTTAAAAATATTTCAGATCCAGAAAAAAAGAGAAAAATAATAGGAAATCTTTTTATAAAAATTTTTGAAAGATATGCCAAGAAAATTAAAAATGTAAGATTTTTAGCTCAAGGAACTCTTTATCCAGATTTAATTGAGAGTAAATCTGTTACAGGTAGTCAAACCTCTAAAATTAAATCACATCATAATGTAGGTGGCCTTCCAAAAAAAATGAAACTTAAATTAGTAGAGCCCTTAAGATTTTTATTTAAGGATGAAGTGAGAAAATTAGGTTTAGATCTAAATTTAAATAAAGAAATTATCTCTAGACATCCTTTTCCTGGACCAGGTCTAGCAATAAGAATGCCAGGAAAAATAACAAAAGAAAAAATTAAAATTCTAAAGGAAGCTGATCATTATTTTATTACTGCTTTAAAAGAACATGGTTTTTATAATAAAATTTGGCAAGCTTATGCTGCCTTACTTCCTGTTAAGACTGTAGGTGTAATGGGTGATAATAGAACTTATGAATATTTGTGTCTATTGAGAGCTATTACCTCTGAGGATGGTATGACAGCAGACTTTTATGAATTTAAAAAGCCTTTTATTCAAATGATTTCAAATAAAATTGTAAATAGTATTAGAGGAATAAATAGGGTAGTTTATGACGTTACATCTAAGCCACCTAGTACTATTGAGCTTGAATGAAAAAAATTAAAAACATTGTTGACAAAAAAAATAAATCTAAAATTGTATGTCTTACAGCTTACTCAAAAAATATCGCAGAAGAGGTTGACAAACATGTTGATATTATTTTAGTTGGAGATTCCTTAGGCTCTGTTTTATATAATTATTCTTCAACAAAAAAAGTCACCTTAACAGAAATGATCAATCACTCCAAAAGTGTTAGATTGGGTATTAAAAAAAGTTTAATGGTTGTTGATATGCCTTTTAAAACTTATAGTACTAAGTCTCTAGCATTAAAAAATTCTAAGAAAATTCTAAAAGAGACTAAATGTGATGCAGTAAAATTAGAAGGTGGCAAAAGGGTTATCGAACAAATAAAGTTTTTAATTAAAAATAAGATCCCAGTAATGGGTCATATTGGTCTACTTCCTCAATCAACAAAAAAATTTAAATCTAAGGGAAAAACGAATAGTGAAATAAAAAACTTAATAAGTGATGCAATGTTGCTACAAGAAAGCGGAGTATTTGCAATTGTTTTAGAGTGTGTAAAATCCGAAATTGCAAAACTCATTACTCAAAAATTGAATATTCCAACAATTGGAATTGGTTCATCTGTGTATTGTGATGGTCAAGTTTTAGTGACTGATGATTTAATTGGATTAAATCATACTAACATTAAATTTGTTAAAAGGTTTTCTAATGTTAAAAAGTATATCAATGTTGGTATTAGAAAGTATGCTTCAGATGTTAGGAAAAAAAAATACCCTACAAAAAAACATTCTTATTAGAAATATTTTTTAAATTCTTCATTTATAGACAATATATCTAGATCAACTAGACCACCAATTACCAGTTGAAGAGCAACAAGCAAGATAAACCCTAAACCCACATAAGCAATCCATAGATGTTTTTGAATATAGTTTGCAAGATAGGTTGCCATAGCACCTGTGAGAATAACTGATAATACAAGACCAAAAATCATAAAACCAAAATTACCCTTCGCTGCCCCAACAACTCCAATTACGTTATCAAAACTTATCGTAATATCAGCAAATAAAACTTTATACACACTTTGAATATACGAAGGCTCTTTTGATTTTTTAGTTGGAGATTTAACTTTTTTAATTTCAAAAAGATCTTTTCTTAAATCATTAACAATCCAAATTAATAGCAAACCACCTAAGATTTTTATAAAATAAAATTCAAATAAATATGTAGCAAATAGTGCAAAAACAATTTTGAATATTAATGCTCCTGCCACACCCCATAAAATAATTTGTCTTCTATTTTTTGGCGCAAAATTAGCTGCAATTAATCCAATAATGATTGCATTATCTGCTGCCAAGATTATATCAATGAAAATAATCTGAACTAATATGAGTGCTTCTTCTAACAAAGTAAGACTATAGTATTAGATATTTTAAATTATTCAATCAAAAGTAGTATAATTTTTTTATTGATAATTATTTTAATACATAATGAAATGGTTTTGAAAAAAATGGAGGATAAATGAAATTCATAAAATACTTATCAATTATTTTAGTTTCATCAATTTTGTCAATTAATTCTTCTTTTGCAGAAAAATGGGATATGGCATTAGCTTATGGTGCTGGTAATTTTCATTCTGCAAACGCAACTGAATTTGCAAAAAATGTGACTGAAAAAACTGGTGGAAAACTTACAATAGTTACTCATCCAGGCGGCTCATTATTTAAAGGTGGAGAAATCTTTAGAGCTGTGAGAACTGGTCAAGCTCAAATTGGAGAAAGATTTATGTCAGCTTTAGGTAAAGAGGATCCTTTACTAGAAGTAGACTCACAGCCATTCTTGGCAACATCTTACTCGGATGCAATGAAATTATACAAAGCATCCAAAGCTGAGATCATTAAAGGCTTAGATAAAAAAGGTTTGGTATTTCTTTACGCTGTGCCATGGCCAGCACAAGGCTTATATAGCAAAAAGGAAATCAACTCTGTCAATGACCTTAAAGGTTTAAAGTTTAGAGCATATAATTCTGCAACAATTAGAATTGCTGAGCTAACAGGTATGGCGCCAACAAAAATTGAAGCTGCTGAAATTAGCCAAGCATTTTCTACAGGTGCTGTTGAAAGTATGATCACTTCCCCTACGACAGGAAAAAATTCTAAAATATGGGAAAATGGTGTGAAATATTTTTATGACATAGCAGCTTGGTTCCCAAAAAATATGGTGATTGTAAATAAAGATGCTTGGAATAAACTTGATCAATCTACAAAAGATATAGTGATGAAACAAGCAGCTTTAGCGGAAAGAAAAGGCTGGCAATTATCTAAACAAGGAAATGTTAGTGATAAAAAAGCCTTAGCTAATGCTGGTATGGTAGTAGGTACCGTAAACGCATCTTTACAGGCTCATTTTGAAAAAGTAGGTGAGACGATGGCAAAGGAATGGTCTCAAAAAGCTGGTTCAAGAGGAGCAGCTGTCTTATCTAGTTATAAATAATTGTTTATTAAATTAAGGCCACTTATAATAATAAGTGGCCTTAAATTTTATGCTAGAATCTTTAAATAAGAATCTTAACAAACTTTATAAATTTTCAGGTTATATCGCTGCAATATTTTTAGTTTTAGTAGCAGTATTTATTTTAACAGGTATTTCATCAAGAATATTTGGTTTTTATATCAGAGGTCTTGCAGAATACTCTGGTTATTGTATGGCTGCAGCATCTTTTTTTGCATTAGCTTATACATTTGTTGAAAATGGTCACATAAGAATTACTCTTTTTCTAGAAAAATTATCAGGGTTAAATAGAAAGTTTATTGAAATCTGGTGTCTTAGTGTAGCAACTTTTTTTTCAGGTTACTTAGCATTTTATTTTATTAAGATGTTACTTATTTCGTATAAATTTCAGGAAAGAAGCGAGGGAGCAGATGAGATTTTAATTTGGATACCTCAATCGAGTGTAGCCCTTGGTTCTTCTATTTTTTTTATATGTGTTTTCCATCAACTAATTTTGATATTTAAAAAAAAATAAATGGCTGAAATTTTATTAACAATATTTTTCATAAGTGTTTTATTATTTTTTCTTGGTTCTGGTATTTGGGTAGCCTTAAGCATGATTGGGGTATCCGCAATAGGTATGATGTTATTTACATCAAGACCAGTTGGAGATGCAATGGCGACAACAATATGGGGTACTTCATCATCATGGACACTTACAGCATTACCTTTATTTGTCTGGATGGGAGAAATTCTTTTTAGAACAAGACTATCTGAAAATTTGTTTAAAGGTTTATCTCCGTGGATGCAAAAATTACCAGGAGGTTTAATACATGTAAATGTAGTCGGTTGTGCTTTATTTGCTGCTATTTCAGGTTCCTCTGCAGCCACAGTTGCAACTGTAGGGAAGATGTCTATACCCGAGTTAAGAAAAAGAAATTATCCTGAGAAAATTTTACTTGGTAGTCTTGCTGGTTCTGGAACACTAGGTTTATTGATACCTCCGTCAATAATTTTGATTATTTATGGAGTAGCAGTTCAAGAGTCTATTGCAAAATTATTTATTGCTGGAATTTTACCTGGGATAATGATTGCATTAATTTTTATGTCATATGTTATTTTTTGGTCTTTGATTAACAAAAAACAAATGCCCAAAATTGTGGAAGAATATTCAATTTTTGAAAAGATAAAAAGATCTAAACAACTTTTACCTGTTATAATTTTAATTTCAGCTGTTATAGGTTCAATATATACTGGTATAGCTACAGCTACTGAGGCAGCATCTCTAGGAGTTGTTGGAGCTTTAATTTTATCATATTTTCAAAAAAGTTTAACTTTGGAAACTTTTAAAACATCCTTATTAGGTGCAACAAAAACTTCTTGTATGATTGCATTTATCTTAGCAGGTTCAACATTTTTATCTTTGGCAATGGGTTTTACAGGTTTACCAAGAAACTTAGCAATGTGGATTCAGAATATGGATTTATCTCCATATGTATTAATTTTTGTTTTAATGATTTTTTATATAATTTTAGGAATGTTTCTTGATGGTATCTCAGCTGTGGTATTAACTATGGCCATTATAGAACCAATGATTAGACAAGCAGGTTTTGACATGATTTGGTTTGGTATATTTTTAGTTATTGTTGTAGAGATGGCACAGATAACACCACCCGTGGGTTTTAATTTATTTGTTCTGCAAGGTATGGCAAACAAAGACATGGGTTATATTGCTCGAAGTGCGTTTCCATTGTTTTTGTTAATGGTTCTAGCAGTTATCTTAGTTGTGATTTTCCCAGAGATTGCTTTGTGGCTACCAGAGCAAATGATTAAAAATATTAATTAATACTTAGAAATTTTTTCTCCAGCTATAATTGCTTTTAGGTCATCATACTCTTTACAATCGCAACCTTTTAAAACTTCTAATCTTTCAACTGCAAGATTGTGTCTATTTGTTGCTACGTAAAGTTCACCTAAATATTCATTAATACCAATGTGGTAAGGACTGATAGCTAAACCTTGAAGATAATATTTTTCTCCATTTTCAAAATCACCTAATTTTCTAGATGTAAAACCTAAATAATTTAAAGTATCTGGCTTATTTGGTTTTTTGTTATTTGATTTAAGTAAAAGTTTTAAAGCTTTTTCATAACTTGATTGTGCTTTATCTTTTTTTCCTTTTTTTTCATATTTATTTGCAGATTTTATTAATTTAACTGCTTTTTCATAATTTGTTTTGGTTTTTGGACCATCACCTTCTCCTCCACTACTAGATCCTGCAGAATAAGAATTTGATACTAAAGTTATAGACAATATAATTGTGAAAAATATTTTTTTAATCATTTTTAAACTTCTTCATTTTATTTAAAGGTTTTAGTTTGAGTCCATTATTTAATAAGTTATCTTTGATAGACTTAGCAGTCGCTAATGAGCTCATATTGTCTCCATGTATACACACAGAGTCGATTTCACAAGGTATTTGCTTTCCACTGTGACAATTAAGCGACTGATTTTTAACCATACTTAAAACGTGTGTTTTTGCCTGTTCTGGATCTGTAATTAAAGCATGAGGTTTTTTTCGGGATACAAGATTACCGTCATCCTCATAATTTCTGTCTGCAAATATCTCGCAAGCTATTTTCATATCAAGTTTTTTTGCAGCTTCCTCCATTTTAGATCCAGTGGGGACCAAATAAATTAAATCTTTGCTAATTCCTTTTATACTTTTTGCAAGTATTGTTGCTAACTCAATATTTTCACATGCCATATTATTTAAAGCTCCATGAGGCTTAATATGTGTAACGTTTTCTCCTTGTTCTAATGCTTTCTTTTGAAGAATATCATATTGATCAATTATGAGTTTTTGAATTTCTGAATCAGATAAATTCATTCTTTCTCTTCCAAAATTTTCTGGATCATTGAAAGATGGATGCGCACCGATACTTACACCATTTTTTTTTGATATTTCTATGACTTGGCTCATAGTTTCCTCATCTCCAGCATGGTATCCACAAGCAACATTTGCAGAATTAACTATTTCCAATAATTCTGGATCATGTTTATTTGAATGGTGTTTCGATTTTTCTCCTAAATCACAATTTATATTAATTTCCATAGTCATAAATGTTAAGTATATCATGAGATGATAAAAAATATATTAAATCTTGGTGACGCAGCATTATATTGTGACTTTGGTAAAGACGTAAATAGAGAAACCAATACTCAAGTAATTAGATATTTCAAAAGTATTCAGAAAGAAAATATTGTATCAATAAATAATTTATCTCCCTCTTATAATAAATTAATAATTTCTTTTGATTTAAAAAAAACAAATTTTAAAGATTTAAAAAAGTTAATAGAAAACCTTAATATTACAAATGAAGATGATCTAGAAAATAAAAAAATTGAGGTTCCAGTATGTTGTGACGAAAATTTTGCTTTAGATATAGTGAGATTGGAGAACAAACTCAATCTTAAAAGAGAAAAAATTTATGAAAATTTTTTTAGTAAAGAATTCTTTTGTTATATGACAGGCTTTATTGCGGGAATGCCTTTTTTAGGAGATTTATCTAAAAATATGAGAGCAAATCGTCTAGAAACTCCTAGAGTTAGAGTTCCAAAAGGATCAGTAGCTTTGACCGAACAGTTTGCAAATATTTATACTTTTGAAAGTCCGGGTGGATGGAATGTTATCGGCAATAGTCCATTAAGAATATTTGATAGCTCAAAAGAGGAAAGCCCAAATTTAATAAATCCAGGTGATATTGTCTTATTTAAAGAAATATCAAAAAATCAGTATGAAAATTTTAATGAGTAAAAATTATTTTCAAGTTATCAGAGCAGGAATTAATACTACTTTTCAAGATGAGGGTCGAAAAAATCTTTATCATGTTGGAATTCCTTTTAGTGGAGCAATGGATAAAAGAAATTATCTATTATCAAATAAACTTGTTGGTAATAAGATAAATTCACCTGCTTTAGAATTTGCATACCAAGGCCCTTTACTTAAATATTTTGGAAATAAAATTAATATTGCAATCACAGGTGATGTAAATTTCAGGATTAAAAAAAAAGATATAACTATTGATGGTAACTGTTATCAATCTTTAAATTTAGAAGATGGTGATGAACTAGATATTTTATCTACCAATAAGTCTGTGTACGGATATTTAGCTATTGGTGGTCAAATAGATTTAAAATATCAATGGTCTAGTTGTTCTACAAATACAAAAGCAATTATTGGTGCAAATGATGGTAAAAAGTTTAAAAATGAACAAGTAATAAATATTTCACAATTGAATAATCACTTAGTGGAAAAAAAATTAAATTATTTAAATACTAAAATAGAAAATATTAGAATAATTAAAGGAACAAATTTTGATTATTTTTCAGATAAAGGAAAAAAAATTTTTCTAGAAAAAGAATTTATTGTTTCAAAGTTAACTGATCGTATGGGTATGAGGTTAGAAGGACCGAAAATAGAGAATATTATTGATACTAACATTAAATCAGAAGGATTAATAAAAGGAGTAATACAAGTGCCTGCAGATGGTAATCCTATTGTTATGCTTTCAGATCATGGAACTATAGGAGGCTATCCAAAAATAGGAGTAGTAATAAGTGCTGATTACGACAAATTAGTTCAACTATCACCAGGTTCTAAAATAAAGTTTAAGCAAGTTGATTTATCTAGCGCAGAAAATTTATTTAAGTTATATGACTTAGAAACTCAAAATTTAATTTCTCAAATTGAATGAACTTAATCAAAATAATACCTGGACCTTTTCTGGTTTTTTTAGGCGCTATAAGCTTAAGTTTTGGAGGATTAATTGTTAAATCTTTTGAAGGCTCGACGCTCTGGCAAATTTTATTTTGGCGATCATTTTTCTTTATAATTGTTGTTAGTTTTTTTCTTTTGTTTACTTATAAAAAAAAATTTTTTAGTGCTCTAACTAAATCTGGAATTCCTGGATTTGTTGGTGGAGCTATTTTATCTTTAGGTTTTGCTAGCTATGTATTTGCTATGTATGAAACTACTGTGGCAAATACAAATTTTATTATTCAAACACAAACTCTTTTTTTGGCAATATTTGGTTATGTTTTTTTGAAGGAGACAATATCTAAACTTACTTTCTTTTGTATATTGCTTGCTATCTCAGGTATTTTTTTGATGCTTGGAACTTCAATCTCTCCTGGTGAAATGACAGGCAATCTTGTGGCATTTGTAATGCCAATCTCTTTTGCAATTTTAATATTAATAGTAAGAAAGTTTCCTGAGGTCGACATGATTCCGCTTCAACTAGTGGCAGGTATATTTGCAATGATAATTGGATTATTAATGTCGCCAACGATAATTATATCTTCAAAAGATATTTTTTTGGGATTTTTAGCAGGTTTTTTTCAATTAGGTTTTGGTTTTATATTTATTACAATTGGGGCAAGGTCAACTCCTTCCGCTTTCGTTGGTATAATAATGTTAACAGAAGCCGTTCTAGGTCCGATGTGGGTCTGGATGTTTGCGAATGAGAATCCGCCGATTTTTGTTTTAATTGGGGGTTCAATAGTTATCACAGCAGTTGTTTTGCAGTTTTTGAATAAATTTTTAACTAAAAAGAAAGCATATTAAATATTTATGTTTATGATAATTTATGATATAATGGATTTAATTACGGGAGAGACTACAAATCTTTGTAGCGCCGAAGGAGCAACCACCCAGGAATCTCTCAGGCAAAATGGACCGTAACATATTAACTCTGGAAAGAGATTAAATTCTCGCCGAAGGAGCAAAACTCTCAGGCAAATATACAGATGGGTAAAAAGAGTTAATATGGATACAAAAAAAACATCGCTTTATCAATTGCATCAACATAGCAAAGCAAAATTTGTAGAATTTGCAGGTTATCAAATGCCAATTCAATATGCTGAGGGTATTGTCGAAGAGCATAGATACACAAGAAACCATTCTGGTATTTTTGATGTTTCGCACATGGGTCAATTATTTATCTATGGCCAAGAAGATTTAGTTGATGATTTGGAGAGAATTTTTCCGTTAGACTTAAAAAATTTAAAGTTAAATCACTCAAAATATAGTTTTTTAATGAGTGACAATGCCGGAATTTATGATGATTTAATAATTACTAAAATCAAAGATGGTTTTTTAATTATTCTAAATGCTGCTTGCAAAGAAAATGATTATAAAATTTTAAAAGAACTATTGAACGATAAATATAAAATGATTTTGGATGAGGAAAGATCTTTAATTGCAATCCAAGGACCTAAATCTGTAGAAATTTTAAAAAGTGTTATTCAAGGTGTTGAAAATTTAAATTTTATGTCAGGCAATTGGTTTACACTGGATGATCACAACATTTACGTCACGAGATCAGGATATACAGGTGAAGATGGTTTCGAGGTATCACTAACTAATGAATTTGCAGTTAGGTTTACAAGAAGATTAATCGATAAAGGTGCAAAATTAATTGGTCTTGGAGCTCGTGATACATTAAGATTGGAAGCTGGTCTGTGCTTATATGGTCATGAATTAAGTAAAGATAAAACTCCAGTAGAGGCAAATTTAAAATGGGCAATTTCAAAAGAGAGAATCTTAAAAGGAAACTTTATTGGATCAGATATAATTACTAAACAATTAAACCATGGAGTGAATAAGATAAGAGTAGGGATAAAACCAGAGGGAAGAATAATTGCTAGAGAAAAAACTAAAATATACAGTGAATCTAATTCAGAAATTGGTGAAATAACAAGTGGAACCTTTGGACCAAGTGTCAATGGCCCTGTAGCCATGGGATATGTGGAAAATAAATTTTCTAAAAATGATACTAAAATATTTTTAGAGGTTAGAGGTAAAAAGCATCCAGCTACAATTTGTGGTTTGCCTTTTTATAAAAAGAGTTATGTAAAAGGAGTTAACAAATGAGTGAAGTAAAATATTCTAAGGAACACGAGTGGATTAAATTAGAGGGAGAAATAGCTACTATTGGGATAACTAAGCATGCAACAGAAATGCTTGGAGATATAGTTTTTACAGAACTTCCAGAAAAAGGATCTAATGTAGAAAAGGATGGAACAGCAGGGGTAGTTGAATCTACGAAAGCTGCAAGTGATGTATACACACCGGTAAGCGGTGAGGTTGTTGATTTAAATCAATCTATTGTTGATGACCCATCAAAAATAAATCAGGATCCAGAAAACTCTGCCTGGTTCTTTAAATTAAAAATTAAAGATAAGTCAGAGATGGATACTTTAATGAATAAAGATGAATACGATATATTTGCAAAGGAGAGCTCCGCATAATGTTACAAAATTCACAAAAAGATTTTTTGAAAAGACACATTGGTCCCTCAGAAGATGATCAATTAAAAATGTTAAAAAAGTTAAATTATAAATCTCTGGATGATTTAATAGACAACACTGTACCAGAAAAAATACAGTTTAAGGGTGAGTTAAATATTGGTGAATCAAATTCAGAATATGAAGCATTAAGAAAATTAAAAGAAATTTCAAAAAAAAATCAAATTTACTCAAATTTTATTGGTATGGGTTATTATGGAACGTATACGCCGTATGTCATTTTAAGAAATATATTAGAAAACCCAGGTTGGTATACATCTTATACACCATATCAGCCTGAGGTAGCTCAAGGAAGATTAGAAATGCTATTAAACTTCCAACAAATGATTGTTGATTTTACAGGGATGGATATTGCAAACGCATCTTTGCTTGATGAGGGTACAGCTGCAGCAGAGGCAATGGGTTTAAGTCATAGACTAAATAAAAGTGACAATGATTTAGTTTTTGTTTCAGAAAATTGTCATCCACAAACAATTGATGTTATACGAACTAGGGCAGAGCCCATGGGCTTAAAAGTTCTTGTTGGAAATGAGGATATAGTTTTAGAACAATTAAAAGAAGATATTGTTTGTGGAATTTTACAGTACCCAGGAACTTTAGGTGATATCAAGGATCCTAGTGAGGCAATAAGCAAGATTCATAAAAAAAATGGTAAAGCAATTTTAGCATGTGATCTTCTAGCTCTTGCTAAATTAAAAACACCAAGGGAGCTCGGAGCTGATATTGCAGTTGGTAGTTCTCAAAGATTTGGTATTCCAATGGGTTATGGAGGACCGCATGCAGCTTTTTTTGCTACCAAAGATGAGTATAAAAGATCTATGCCAGGAAGAATAGTTGGTGTTTCAGTCGATAGACATGGAAATAAAGCTTACAGATTGTCACTACAGACTAGGGAGCAACATATCAGAAGAGATAAAGCTACAAGCAACATTTGTACTGCCCAAGCTTTATTAGCAATAGTTTCTGCAGCATATGCTATTTATCATGGTCCAAATGGAATAAGAAATATTTCTGAGAGAGTATCTCAATTAGCAAAAAATTTTGCTGATAAAATAAAGCAATCTGGATATGAACTATATTCAGATTACTTTTTTGATACAGTAACAATTATTACTAAAGAAAAGACTGATCAAATTTTTAAAAACGCTTTAGCCCAAAAAGTAAACATTAGAAAAGTAAATTCAGAAATGCTTGCTGTTTCTTTTGATGAAAAGAAAAATGTTTATAGAGTAAATCAATTACTTAAAATTTTTAATGCAGCAGAGTCTATCAAAAAGGAGGATCCTACGGTAAGTTTACCCAATCTACCAAAAAATTTGTTAAGAACTTCTAAGTATTTAGAACATCCTGTTTTTAATTCATATCATTCAGAGACAGAAATGCTCAGATATCTAAAAAAGCTAGAAGATAAGGATATTGCTCTCAATAGAACTATGATTGCTCTAGGTTCATGTACGATGAAATTAAATGCTACCGCAGAAATGATACCTATTTCATGGAGAGAATTAGCAGAACCTCATCCATTTGTGCCTATTGAACAGATGGAAGGATATAGAACAATGTTCACAGATCTTAAAAATTGGTTAAGATCAATCACTGGTTTCTCAGGAGTTTCACTTCAACCTAATGCAGGTGCCCAAGGTGAATATGCAGGTTTAATGGTAATAAGAAAATATCATTTAGATAGAGGTGATGATAATAGAAATATATGTTTAATACCGAGTTCAGCACATGGGACCAATCCAGCAAGCGCCCAAATGGTTGGAATGAAAGTTGTTGTAGTTAATTGTGATAAAGAGGGAAATGTTGATTTTGAGGATTTAAAGAAAAAAACTGAATTGCATTCCGAAAACCTTGGCGCATTAATGGTAACTTACCCCTCTACACATGGAGTTTTCGAGGAAAAAATATCAGACATCTGTGATTTAATTCATAAACATGGAGCTCAAGTTTATATGGATGGGGCAAATTTAAATGCTCTAGTAGGAATCGCAAAACCTGGAAATTTTGGTCCAGATGTTTGTCATATTAATTTACATAAAACTTTTTGTATTCCACATGGCGGAGGAGGACCTGGAATGGGGCCTATTGCATGTAAAAGACATTTGCAGGTTTATTTACCTAATCATCCGGTTGTCAAAGATTGTGGACCTGCAACAGGAATTGGTGCAGTTTCTGCTGCCCCATGGGGAAGCTCAAGTATTTTGTCGATTTCATGGATGTACATTAAGATGATGGGGTCTGAAGGACTTAAACTAGCTACTAAAGTTGCAATTCTAAACGCCAATTATATTGCTAATAGACTTAAAGATCATTTTCCTATTTTATATAAAGGTTCAAAAGGCAACGTTGCACACGAATGTATAATTGATATCAGAACAATTAAGTCTGAGACTGGGGTTACTGAAGAAGATATCGCAAAAAGATTAATTGATTATGGATTTCATGCTCCGACAATGTCATGGCCGGTTGCTGGTACAATGATGATTGAACCAACTGAAAGTGAGAGTTTATCAGAGCTTGACAGATTCTGTGACACATTAATTAATATAAAAATAGAAATAGATAAAATTAAGTCTGGAAAATTTGATAAAGTTGATAATCCAATCAAGAATGCTCCTCATACAGATATGGAGCTTGCTTCAGATGACTGGAAGCATAAATATTCAAGAGAGGAAGCAGCTTATCCAGCTAAATTTTTGAAATTAAATAAATTTTGGCCACCGGTTGCACGAGTAGATAATGTTTATGGGGATAAGAATATCTTTTGTACTTGTCCTAGTATGGATGAATTTAAAGAAGATGCAGCTTAATTAATGAAAGTAGCTGTAATCGGCTCAGGCATATCAGGCTTAAGCGCAGCTTATTACTTATCAAAAAATCACCAAGTAGATCTTTTTGAGAGAGAAGATCATTTTGGAGGTCACTCTTATACTGTTGATGTAATTCTTAATAAAAAAAAAATATCTGTCGATGTGGGGTTTATTGTATTTAATCATCAGACATATCCAAATTTAATAAATTTTTTTAGAGAGATTGATATTGAAATTGAAAAAAGCGATATGTCATTTTCTGTTTCTGTAGAAGACTCTAATTATGAGTATTGTGGCAAAGGTTTATCAGGTATTTTTGCTAATAAATCTAATTTATTTAATATTGAATTTATAAAAATGTTTTTTGATATTCTAAAATTTTACAAAACTTGTGATAATATTTCAGAAATTGATCAAAAAATAACTTTAGATGATTTTTTAAAAAAAAATAAGTGGTCTAGAGGTTTTATTAATTATCACATTATACCAATGGTTTCTGCGATTTGGTCTATGCCACCCTATGAGGCAGGGAAAATGCCCATGAATTTTTTTTTAAAATTTTTTCAAAATCACGGCTTATTCAAACTTAAAAATAGACCTCAGTGGTACACTGTTGCTCAAAGAAGCAGATCATATGTTAATAAAGTTTTATCTTTAATCAGTGGTCAATATTATAAAAATTATATGATAAAATCTGTTAAAAGAATCTCATCTGGATTACAAGTTTATTATGGTGGCAATAATGAATTTTTTCATTATGACAAGGTTATTCTTGCAACTCATGCAAATGAAGCCTTAAATTTGATAGATAATCCATCAGATGAGGAAAGAAATATTTTATCAAATTTTAGTTACAGAGAAAATTTAGCAATATTGCATACAGATGAAAACATAATGCCCAAAAATAAAGATGTATGGTCCTCATGGAATTCTTTTGTTGATAAAAAGAATACAAGCAAAAACTCACTTTCATACTGGTTAAATCTTCTTCAAAACTTAAAAAATGAAAAAAATATATTTTTGACCTTAAATCCTATAAAAAAAATATCTGAGGATAAAATTATAAAAAAAATTAATTTTACACATCCGTATTACGATCAAAAAGCTTTAGATAATCAAAAGAATTTAAAAAGTATTCAAAATAAAGAAAATATATTGTTTTGTGGAAGTTATTTCGGTTACGGTTTTCATGAGGATGGCATAAAATCATCTATTGAAATGTTGAAAAACTTAAATGACTAGTTCAATTTATAATGGCACAGTTATTCACAAAAGATTTAAACCTAAAACTCATTTTTTTAAATATAGTGTATTTTCACTGCTAATAGACTTGTCAGAGTTAGACCAGCTAGATAAAAATATTAAATTTTTTTCATTTAACAAATTTAATTTGATAAGTTTTTTTGAAAAAGATCATGGTAACAGAGATGGATCTTCATTAATTTCATGGGTAAAAAAAAATCTAGATGAAAATAATATTAGCTCGAAAGATATAAGAATAAAACTTTTATGTTATCCAAGAATTTTTGGATATGTTTTTAATCCCTTAAGTGTTTTTTTTATCTACGATATTAATGATAAATTAATTGCTATTTTATACGAAGTTAAGAATACATTTGGTGAACAACATACATATATTTTTAAAGTTGAAGATGACACTAAACTTTTTCAACATAACTGTCCAAAAAAATTTCATGTGTCACCTTTTATAGAGATGGATTGTAATTATTTTTTTAGAATTCTAAAACCCTGTGAAAGAATATCTGTTATTATAGACCAATATCAGTCTAATGAAAAAATCTTGTATGCATCTCAGGATGGAAAAAGAAAGGACTTAAATAGTAAAGAATTATTAAAATCATATATAAAACACCCGCTTATGACTTTTAAAATAATATCTGCGATACATTTTGAAGCGTTTAAACTGTGGACCAAAGGTATTAAATTTATCCAGAGAAAATTAAAAATTAAGAATAATATTACTTTTGAGAGTTAATGAATTTAAATACCGTTTCAGATAAAATAGTCTTTAGCATTTTAAAAGATATAAAAGTTGGTCATTTAGAGCTAACTAATTATGATGGTAAAAACTATAGTTTTGGAAATATCAAAGATACTTTAAAAGCTAACATAAAGATAAAAAATAAAAACTTTACTTTTAATTTAATAAAATCAGGTAGTGTAGGTCTTGCAGAATCCTACATGAATGACCATTTTGAGACGAATAATTTATCTAATTTGATAGAGATAACAGCAAGGAATATTAAACAAATTCATAAATTTTCTGGACTGCTAGATTTTCCTTTTATTAATTACTTGAAAAATATTTTTATAAAAAATACAAAAAATAGAAGCAAAACTAACATTTCAAAACACTATGACCTTGGCAATGAATTTTTTTCTTTATGGTTAGATAAAACGCTAACCTACTCAAGTGCGATATTTGATGAAAAAAATAAAGATTTATCAGATGCTCAAAATAACAAATATCAAAAATTAATAGACTTAATTAAACCTGGAACTGGAGATAAAGTTTTAGAAATAGGATGTGGTTGGGGAGGTTTTGCTGAGTACCTTGGTAAAAAGTATGATGTGAAATTAGATTGTATTACAATTTCAAAAAAACAATTTGAATATGCTAAAGAGAGAATTTACAGGTGTGGATTAAATGAAAAAGTTAACATTCAAATAAAAGATTATAGAGATTTAAAAGATAAATATAATTCTATTGCATCTATAGAAATGATTGAGGCAGTAGGTCAAAATTATTTGGAAGATTACTTTAAAACAATTAAAAATAATTTATCAAGTAATGGAAGTGCTGCTATCCAAGCAATAACAATTGATGATAATCTTTTCGACAGGTATAAATACAAACAAGATTTCATTCAAAAATATATTTTTCCTGGAGGTTTTCTTCCGAATAAAGGAAGTATAGATAGATACGTTTCAAACAATGGCTTAACTATAAAATCTTATGAATCTTATGCAGATCATTATTCTAATACGCTAGCTATTTGGAAAAACGAGTTTAATAAAAAGTGGGATTTGATAAAAGAACAAGGTTTTGATCAAACTTTTAAGAAAATGTGGGAATTTTATCTTTCATATTGTGAGGCGGGTTTTAAATCAAAGAACATTGATTTAATTCAGTTTTCAATTCAAAATAAGTGATAACTTTTAGTCAATAACAATTCATTTTTTTTAAGATAATTTAAAATATATACTTAAATTTCCATTAATATAATAAGATATTAATATTGTTAAAAAATTTTAAATTTAATAATGAAACATTTTAAACTATTAGATTGTACTCTTAGAGACGGTGGGTATTATAATAAATGGAATTTCGAAAAAAAAAATATTGACTCTTATCTCAAAGCTCTTAGCGATGTAAATATTGAATATATTGAGATCGGTTTTAGAAAATTTAAAAATAATATTGCCTTAGGAGAAACTGCATTTTCTAATGAAAGATTTGTAAATTCACTAAAACTAAATAAATATAAAAAATACGGAGTAATGGTAAATGCTGGTGATTTACTTTTTGATGGCAAAATATTGAAAAATTACAAACTTTTGTTCCCAAAAAAAACCCAATTAAAGTTTGTTAGAATAGCATGTCATGAGTATGAAATTTTTAAAATAAAAAAAATTATTAATTTCCTTAAAAAGCAGGAATACTTAATATTTATAAATTTAATGCAAATTTCAGAAATTAAATTAAATAAATTAAAAAAGATTCTTGAATTTCTGAATAAAACTCCCACAGATATTTTTTATATTGCTGATAGCTTAGGCTGTCTAACACCGCAAAAAACGAGAAACTTAATTTATGAGATAAGAAAAAAATGGAAAAAAGATATTGGGATACACGCTCACGACAATTTAGGATTGGCTTTTAAAAATTCTATTGCTGCGATTAATTCTGGAGCTAATTGGATTGACTCAACAGTTTTGGGAATGGGAAGAGGCCCCGGGAATACAAAAACTGAGGAAATTTTAGATAAATTGCAAATTGACAAACAAAAAAGGACTAAACTGAATGAAATTATAAAAAACTATTTTCAAATATTAAAAAAAAAATATAAGTGGGGAAAAAATATTTATTATAGTATTTCTGCGAAAAATAAAATTCATCCAACTTTTGTTCAAGAAATTTTAAGTGATCAACGTATTAAACAAAAAGAGAAAATAAAAGCTTTAAATTTTTTAAAAAAAATTCCATCGAGGAAATTCAATCCTCTTTTAATTAATAATTTTATTAAATTTAATAAAATGAACAGTAATATTTCTAATAATCTTCCTGATAAATTTTTAATAAAACATAATATAATAATTTTAGCTGGTGGAAATATTTCTCAAAAATAAAAAAAAAAAATCAAAGAATTGTCTAATAAAAAAAATTATTACATTTTGAGCATAAATTTAAACAAAGAAATAAATGAAAAATTTATTGATATGTTCGTTTTTTCACATCCTTTGAGGATTCAGTCACAATTGAATTTAGTAAAAACTACAAACTGCAAAATTGTTTATCCTTTTTCCTTTTTAAATAGAAAATTAAATAATCTTAATTCCACTATAAAAAAAAATCTCTTTAACTTTGGGTTGACTATTAAAAATTCAAATCAAATATCTATTACAAAAAATAGCTGTAATTTACCTGAGCCGTTGGGAGTTGGTTATGCTATATCTTTATGTATAGCCAAGGGCTCTAAAAATATTTATATGGTCGGTGCTAATAATTTAAAAAGTAAAGAAAAAATTGATAATTCGTCTATACTTATCAACAAAATGAAAAAAAAATATACTTCAGTAAATTTTAAATCTCTCTAATATTTATGAAAAAAAAGGATTATGTGATTATAATTCCCGCCAGATTAAGATCAACAAGACTTCCTGAAAAACCTCTGGTTTTACTAAAAGGTATACCAATTATTAAAAGAACATATCAAAGATGTATAAAAGCAATACCAAAAAATGATGTTTATATTGCAACTGACTCAAAAAAAATTCAAAATTATTGCTCTAAAAATTTCATGAATTGTATTATGACTTCAAAGAAATGTCTTACAGGCACAGATCGAGTTGCTGAAGCAGCAAAAAAAATTAATTCAAAATTTTATATAAATATTCAAGGTGATGAGCCATTTTTTTCACCAAAAGATATAAAAAAACTTATTAAATTTTCAAAAAAGTATCCTAAATCAATTCTAAATGGTTTTACTTCTATCAAAAATAAAAGACAGTATTTTAGTTCCCATGTACCTAAGGTAGTCTTTAATGAAAAGAATGAGCTTTTATATATGTCAAGGTCACCAATTCCAGGCAATAAAACAACAAAATTTATTAAAGCATGGCGTCAAGTATGTGCTTATGTTTTTCCAAAAAAAATGTTAATTAAATTTTATAATTCTAATAATAAAGGAACTCTTGAGGCAATAGAGGACATTGAAATACTGAGATTTATTGAAATGGGTCAAAAAGTAAAAATGGTAAAGTTATCTAGTTTATCTATGGCAATTGACACACCTCAAGATTTATCCTTGGCTAGGAAAAGATTATCTAAGTAATGTAAATAATATGAAACTTATAAAATCAATTGTATTGATAATATCTTTAATCTTTACTACAAACTGCTCAAATAATAGTTCAATGAAACCAGAAGATTTTATAAACAAAAAACCTAGATTAATAATTGAAGAATATTTGTCAGGCAATGTAAAAGCTTGGGGTGTTTTACAAAATCGATCTGGAAAAGTTATAAGACAATTTTCAGCAGATCTAGATGGTAAATGGAATGGAAAACAATTAATTCTTGATGAAAAGTTTAATTGGGATGATGGTGAAATTCAAACAAGACAATGGCAAATTACCAAAATTGATGAAAATAATTATGAAGGTACAGCTGGTGATGTAGTTGGTAAAGCAAAGGGGTATTCATATGGGCCAGCGTTCAAGTTTGAGTATGTTTTATTAGTTCCTGTAAAAGGTAAACAAATGAAAATTACTTTCGATGATTGGATTTTTAAACAAGATGATAGAGTAGCTATAAATAAAGCAACAATGACTAAGTTTGGTTTTAAGGTAGCAGAATTAACAGTCGTTTTTGTTAAAGACTAATTTTTTTTCTGATACTTTGTCATTTTACCTATTAGACTAAAATATAATTTACTCGGTAAAAAACTAAAAAATTTTAGTATTAATGTTAAAGATTTTGGAAAATGGATCTCAAAGATATTTTTATTTACCAATCCATCATATATTCTATCAGCGGCATACTCTGCAGTTTTTAAAAAAGGCATTTTAAAATCATTTTTATCTGTCATAGGAGTTTTGATAAAACCAGGAGAAACTAAACAGACACGTACATTTGAACGACCAAAATCAAAATATAGACTTTCAGCCAAATTATTCAAAGCTGATTTTGATGGGCCATAACCCGTAGAATTAGGTAGTCCTCTATAACCTGCTATAGATGAAACTATAGCAATTTTTCCACTTTTTTTATTTTTAAAATATTCCTCTACAGCCTTAATACTATTTAATGTTCCAAAAAAATTAATCTTAAATACATCTTCAATCTGTTCAACATCGATATCTTTTTCTTTTTTAGGATTCCAAGTGCCTGTAGAAAAAAAGCAAATATCGATATTTTCAAATTTATTTTTTATTTCCTTGAACACTTCTTTACACTTTGATTTATCTGTGACATCTAATGGGAATGAGCTTATATTAATGTTATTATCTGAAATTTCTTTAAGAAGATTCTCTCTCCTAGCAGATATTGCAACATTCCAACCTTCATTGGCGAATTTTAAAGCCAGAGCTTTTCCAATTCCTGTACTTCCACCAGTGATCCAAATTGTTTTTTTATTCATTATTTAAAGATGTATAATACCTTTATGCTTAAAAATAAAATTTTATCATTTATTCTTTTTTTCATTGTAACCTTTTCAGCCTCTTTTGTTGGGGGATTAGTTTCAATAAATTTAAAAGAGCCTTGGTATTCAACACTTATTAAATCAAATTTTAATCCCCCAGATTGGGTTTTTGCTCCTGTTTGGACTATTTTGTATCTTATGATGACTTTTGCAATTTGGAATTTCTGGCATAGCAAAAATAGAGATATTAATACGGTTTACATTTATTTTATACATATAATCATTAATACAACTTGGAGTATTGTATTTTTTGCCTTGCACAAAATATTTCTAGCTATGTTAGTTTTAATAACATTAATAATGTTTATAGTTTTATTAATTATAAGATTTAAACCTGTTAATTTATTAAGTTATTATCTAATGATGCCCTATTTACTTTGGTGTTCTTATGCACTATTTCTAAATATAAACTTGGTTATATTAAATTAAATTATGGATGATGTAGTAATTGTTGGTGGTGGTATTATAGGCGCTGCTACGGCATATTTTATGTCAAAAGAAGGCAGAAAAGTAAAGGTTATAGAAAGAGATCCAACCTATAAATCAGCATCATTCCCATTGTCATTAGGTGGTTTTAGAAGGCAATTTTTTCAAAAAGAAAATATTTTACTTGGTAAATTTGCAAGAGAATTTATTTTTCAAATTCCTGAATTACTTAAGACTGAAAAAAACCCAAATCCAACAGCAAGTATGGTACCTAATGGTTATCTATTAATGTTTGGACCTGAACATGCAGAAGAACAATACAAAGCTCTTGAAAATCACGAGGCATGTGAAGCTGGCACAAAAAATATTAAAGGAGATAAATTATCAGAATACTTTCCTTACATTAATAGTGATGGCATAGAAACAGCTACATTTACTGATAATCAAAGTGAGGGTTGGATAGATCCTTTTATGTTTCATAATGCTCTTAAAAGTAAAGCTACTGAGCTCGGGGCAGAATTTACAAAAGGAAACATCAAATCTCTTTCTGAAATAAAAGCCAAAACAATTATTTCAGCTGCTGGTTGTTGGACCAAAGAATTACTTGAAGATATACCAGTAGAACCACAAAAACATACTGTCTTTAGAGTGAAATGTCCTAAACACATTCCTGAAATGCCTTTAACTGGAGATTTGCCCTCAGGAGTTTACTGGAGACCAGAGGGAAAAGAATATTTAGCTGGTTCCCCTAAATCTGTTTTTGATGCAAAAGATTTGGAGCCTGCATGGGATGATTTTGAAGAATTAGTTTGGCCAGCACTCGCAAATAGAGTTCCGGCATTTGAGGAATTGAAATTAACTGGTGGTTGGGCAGGTTATTATGATTGCAATAGATTAGATAACAATGCTGTTGTAGGCAAACATCCTAAATTTGATAACGTATATTTAGCTACTGGCTTCACTGGCAGAGGACTAATGCAAGCGCCGGGCATTGGTAGAGCTTTGACTGAATTAATTACCACAGGCTCTTACCAATCAATAGATATTTCTAATATGGCTGTTGAGAGAGTTCTTGGTAAAAAAGCTAGACCTGAGCCTTATGTGTTGTAATTACTATGAAAATTAATATTGGTGGAGAACAAACAAAAGATGGATGGAAAATATTTAACATCCAAAAAAAACCAGGCGTAGATTTTATAGGAGATATATCAGACCTTAGTCAATTTAAGGATAACTCAGTTGAGGAAATCTATATTAGCCACGTCTTTGAACATGTACCTCAAAAAAAAGTCGATAAGACTTTAAAAGGAATTTTTAGAGTTTTAAAACCATCAGGAAAGTTTTATGTTTCTGTGCCTGACATGGATGTATTGTTTGAGGAATTCAAAAATATAAAAGACAAGAAAAAAAAAATTCATATTTTGCGTATGATATTTGGTGGCCAAGTTGACGAATATGACTTTCATTATTTTGGTTATAGTTATGATATTTTGCACGATTTTTTAAAATCTGTTGGATTTAAAAAAATTGAGAAAGTAGAAAAATTCAATCTTTTTGAAGATACAAGTGATTATAAACCATATGGCTTTCCAATAAGTTTAAACGTGATTGCTGAAAAATGATTTAAGTCCCACAAAAAGTTTGATATTTCTCATTACTATTAGACGGCAACTGATAATTATTTATGTTTTCTTGCTCTAAGTAAGGTTTCTCTAATACTTTTAAAAGTTTTTTTAAAGATACTAATTTATTTTCATTAGCTTCATCTAATACCCCTTCAATAATATGATTTCGAGGAATTACGAGTGGATTTGTTTTTCTCATTAATTGGTTACTTATCTCTGGTTTATTTTGATTTTTTTTCAATCTTTGTTTCCATCTTTCTTTCCAACTCATAAAAATATTATCATTAAACAATTTCACATCTATTGTTTTGAAATTCATTAAATGACAAAATGTATTGGTATAATCGACCTTTTTCTGGTGCATCCAAGCTAGTAAATCCAAAATTAAAGATTTATCTTTATCATCAATCCCGACTAGACCTAATTTATTTCTCATCATTTTAAGCCATTTATCTTCATACTTTTCATCAAAATTATTTATTTTTTCAGATGCGATATCGAGAGCTTTTTTTTGATTTTCATCGATCAAAGGAAGTAAACATTCTGCAAATCTTGATAGATTCCATTTTGTAATGATCGGTTGATTACAATAAGCATACCTTCCCATGTGATCAATTGAACTAAAAACAGTTTTCGGGTCATAGGTATCCATGAAAGCACACGGACCATAATCTATTGTTTCACCTGAAATCGACATATTGTCAGTATTCATAACACCATGAATAAAGCCAACCCTCATCCAATTCACTACTAGATCAATTTGTCTATCCATAACAATATTCAAAAGATCTACTGCCTTGTTCTTTGAATCTTTTAGTTCTGTATAATGTCTTTGGATTACGTAGTTGAACAAAATTTCTAACTCATCTTTTTTCTCTCTCGCTGCAACATATTGAAATGTTCCAACTCTGATATGACTTGAGGCAACTCTTGTTAAAATAGCTCCTTGAAGTGGAGTATCTCTAAATATTTTTTCTCCTGTTTTGACCACTGCCAAACTCCTAGTTGTAGGAATATTAAGATTGTGCATTGCCTCACTTACAATATACTCCCTTAGCATCGGACCTAAAGCAGCTCTACCATCACCATTTCTTGAGAATGATGTTTTCCCAGAACCTTTAAGTTGAATATCATATCTTTTGTTGCTGCTAGTTATATGTTCACCTATCAATATTGCTCTACCATCACCAAGCATTGTAAAGTGTCCAAATTGATGACCCGCATATGCCTGAGCAATTGTATTACTACCCTCAGGAAGAGTATTTCCTGTAAATAAAGATGATAGCTTGTCTTTATTGATTTTTGTAAGATCCAGATCTAATTCTTTAGCTAAACTTTCGTTAATTATAACCAATTCAGGATTCTTTACAGCTACAGGTTTAATATGTTCCTTAAAAGCATCAGATAGTCTTGAATAAGAGTTATCAAAATTCCAATTTATATTATTTTCCATTGAAAACTATTGACTCCAAATCCTTTTTAAAATTTCTTCTCTGCCACAAGCTTTTTTATATCTCAAATATCTTTCTAGCTTAATCTTATAAAAGTCCTGATGATATTCTTCAGCTCTATAAAATTTTTCAAAACTTCGAATATATGTGACAACTTTTTTGTTAAATCTGTTTTCTAATTTTTGAATATCTTTTTCTATTAATTTCTTTTCATTTGTATCTTTATAAAACGCAACCGATCTGTAACTATAACCTTTGTCACAAAACTGTCCGTAAGAATCAAATGGATCTATATTTATCCAAAAATTTTCTAATAATTCTTCATATGAAATAATTTTTTTATTATATACAACTTCTACAACTTCAAAATGACCAGTATTTCCATATGTTACTTCTTTGTATGTTGGGTTCTCAGTAACTCCACCTGAATAGCCTGAAATTACCTCCTCTACACCACTTAAATTTTCAAAAGATTCTTCCATACACCAAAAACATCCACCAGCAAAATATGCCTTATCTTTTTGAGCTGAATAAGAAAAATTAATATTAAATAGAATTATGAATATAATTAAAAAATATTTCATTAAATATCATAATCAAAATAGTTATGATAAGTCTATTATATTAAAGGTAGCTACTTTTAAGTAGGCTACCTTTAATATTTTATCTTAAATTATTGTTTTTTGTATTTTGCTGCTTCTTCAGACCCACCAGTAGCTGAACCTTTACTGTATGAATGAGCTCCCATACCAGCTAACTGACCATCTTTAACAATTAAATACTGATTTCTAATTTCTTTGCCATCAAAGAAACATTCTAATATTTCTCTAACACCATCCGCATATCTTGATTGCGCAGTCAAAGATGTACCAGAAGTGTGAGGTGTCATACCGTGGTTTGGCATACTTCTCCACACATGATCATTTGGTGCAGGTTGAGGAAACCAAACATCACCAGCATAACCACTTAGTTGACCACTTTTCAATGCTTTTGCAATCGCATCTCTATTACAAATTTTTCCACGAGCTGTGTTAACAATATAAGCACCTTTTTTCATCTTACTTATCATTGCATCATCAAATAGATTTTCTGTCTCTGGGTGAAGCGGACAATTGATTGTTACAACGTCACAAACTTTAACCATCGACTCTACAGTTTCGTGAAATGTTAAATTAAGCTCTTTTTCAACGCTCTCTGGCAGTCTGTGTCTGTCAAAATAATGCAAATGTGTATCAAATGGTTTCATTTTTCTTAATGCATCCAATCCTATTCTTCCGGCTGCGACAGTACCAATATGCATACCTTCTACATCGTAAGATCTTTGGACAGCATCAGCAATGTTCCAACCACCTTCATTTACGATTCTGTGTTGGTTATGATAATCTCTAACCATAGACACAATCATCATCACAATATGCTCAGCAACTGATCTTGAATTACAATAAGTTACTTCAACAACGTCAATTTTGTTATCCATTGCTGCTTGTAAGTCAACGTGGTCTGATCCAATTCCAGCTGTTATTGCCATCTTTAAATTTTTGGCCTTAGCTATTCTTTCTTTAGTTAAGTAGTAAGGAAAAAAAGGTTGAGATATAACGATATCTGCATCAACTATATGTTTGTCAGCTTCACAACCATCTCCATCTTTACTATTTGTAACAACAAATTCATGTCCGTTACTTTCTAAAAATTTTCTTAAACCTAGTTCACCAGAAACACATCCTAGTAATTGACCTGGTGTATAATCTCTTCCTTTAGGTGAGGGAAGTGTCATACCATCCGGATACTTATCTATTTTTGGAAGTTCTGATAAAGCGTAGGATTTTGGCATCCCTCCTTTTGGATCATCATACAATATGCATAATATTTTCATTAAATCTCCTCTGTAATTAAAAATTAAATTGCCACATCTAACCTTATTTTTAAGGATCAAGCAAATAAATTATTTTTTACTTGGGTATATTTTTTTTAGAATAAAACGATTGATTACTATCGCAAAAACAATAATTATCACTGAGCCAGTTATCACTGGGCTTAAAAGATAATCAAGTGAGACACTACCAATTATTACAATAATCGGGTTTCCTCCCGCTGGTGGATGAGTAACATTAAACAATATCATTAAGCCAACTCCCAAACCTACAGCTAAAGGGATTGTTAAAAATATTGGAAGCGGGATTAGATACAAAAAAAATAATCCCACCAAAGTAGTTGTGAAGTGTCCAAAAAAAACATTTTTTGGTTGAGCGAATGGACTTTCAGGATATCCATATAACAAAACCATGGATGATCCAAAAGAGGCAAGTAAAAAAATACCTAATTCAGTTTTGTAAGTGAGTCCGGTAAGTATTCCGATTGTAATTATCGAAAATAAACCAGCTAAAAAAGATTTTTTGATATCACCCATAAACTTAATTTGATACTATCTTTTCCATAGCTTTAAAAGGTAATAATATACAATCTTTTCGAGAGAGATTCTCTTTTACAAATAATTTTGAAAATAGTTTCAAATTTTTATTTAAATTTTTTTCATCTTTATTAAAAAATGACTTTGCTTCATCACACAATTTCATAATTTTAACTCTTTTACTATTCATAGAAAATTTTGATAATAAACTTGCAGATGCTTGGCAATATATACAAGATTCTGTTTGATAACCAATATTAGTTATTTTATTTCCATTTATTATTAGCTTCAGTTTAATTTCGTCTCCACATACAGAGTTTTTTAATTTTATAAAGTGAGTATGATTCTTAATATCTTTATTATTTTTTGTGTCAGCTGCGATATTGATTATTTCTAAATTCATATATTTATTTACACATTATAAAGCATACATCTTGCAGTTGGGTCTTTAAATATGAAAAAAACAACAATAATGTAAAAAATTCTTTTTTCACGATATCTATTTTTGTTGTAGTTGAAATAAATTAGAATTAAATACTGATAAATGATAGAGCTTAAAAATGAAAAAATAGCAGTTCCCATTGTATTATTTGCTGGTCTTATCTGGTCATTTGGTCCGTTAGTAGTAAGATATATGGATGATCCTAACTTAGTGCCGTGGCAGTATATCTTTGGACGTGGTTTAACAATTTTTATTCTTTTGAATCTTTATCTATATTTTGAAGAAGGTAAAAATTTTTATAAAAATTATAAAAAAGTAGGTCAATCAGGATTGATTGGGGGTTGTGGATTAGGCGTAGCAATGATTTCGTTTATATACTCTATAACAAATACCAGCGCGGCTATCACTTTACTATGCTTGGCTGCAATGCCTTTTTTTACTGCTCTACTTGCATTCCTCTTTTTAAAGGAAAAAATTAGCTTAAATGTATGGGTTTCAATATTTATTGCAACTATAGGAATAATAATTATGGCTGTTGGAAATAATGAGAAAAATTCGATTGTAGGATTTATTTTTGGTATTACCTCTTCTATAGGTTTTTCAATATTTTCTGTAACTTTGAGATGGAGAAAAGAAACACCTAAGTTTACTACAGTGGCTATTGCCGGTTTGTTTTGTTTTGTTATAGCAGCCTCAGTAATATTCCTCAAAAACCAACCGTTTTTTTCAACAAGTTATAACTCATCATTGTTCTCGCTACATGGAACTTTGGTGTGTATAGGAATGATTTTATATGCAATTGGATCAAAAGCAATTCCTGCAGCGGAGTTAACTTTACTATCATTGACTGAAGTAATTGGTGGAATTTTTTGGGTATGGCTTCCTTTATTTGGAATTAATGAGGTACCTAATACAAACACAATAGTTGGTGGATTTTTTCTTTTTATCTCTCTTTTTTATTACAGTTTGATAATGAGATGGAATAAAAGATACATAGCATTAAATTAAAATTTCATTGAAAAAAAAAATTTTAATCACTAGTTATTTGATGAAATGGATAAAAAAAAAACAGTAGTTAGTAGTTGGAATGAGTGGGATCCATTAAAACATGTAATAGTGGGTAGGGCAGATGGTACTTGCATACCTGCACCCGAACCCGCTTTAGATGCAAAAGTTCCAGAGGACTCGGACATGAGAGGAAAATTTGGTCCAAGAACAAAAGATACTGTCGATAAAGCAAATGAACTTTTAGATAATTTTTCAAAAATTTTAGAAAAACGAGGAATTAAAGTTGATAGACCAGAACCAATCAATTTTAATCAAAAAATTTCTACACCAGATTGGAAAGCAGAAACGATGTTTGGATGTATGCCTCCAAGAGATGTTCTTCTTACAGTAGGAAATGAAATCTTAGAAGCTACGATGAGCTATAGATGCAGATGGTTTGAGTATTTATGTTATCGACCTCTTTTAAAAAGGTATTATGAGGAAGATTCAAATATGAGACATGAGTCTGCACCTAAGCCAAGATTGACTGATGCTGATTATAGAAAAGATTATTTATCAGACAAAATTGGTATACAAAAAAGACTTCAATGGACTGAAGAAAAATTTTTTGTAACAACTGAGGAGGAACCTTTGTTTGATGCTGCAGATGTTTTGAGATTTGGAAAAGATTTAATAGTTCAACATGGATTTACTACAAATTTAAAAGGAATAGATTGGCTGAAAAGGCATTATAAAGACCATAGAGTTCACGCTGTAAACTTTCCGGGGGACCCATATCCAATACACATAGACGCTACTTTTACCCCGATTAAAGAAGGATTAATAATTAATAACCCTCAAAGAAGATTACCAAAGGAGCAAAGAAAACTTTTTGAAAAAAATGGATGGGAAATAATTGATGCTGCTCAACCGGCACACAATGAACCACCACCTCTTTGTTACTCCTCAGTTTGGCTCTCAATGAATGTATTAGTTTTAGATCCAAAAACAGTCTGTGTAGAAAAAAGTGAAAAATATCAAGCAGAGCAACTTGATAAATTAGGGATGGAAGTTATTCCGATTGATTTAAGAGATGCATATGCGTTTGGAGGTGGACTTCATTGTAGTACAGCAGATGTATATAGAGACGGAGTTTTAAAAGATTATTTCCCAAAACAGTAAATAAATCTTTTTTTTTAGTTCTCTTTCGATTTATCGATATTAAATTTTTCTAATTGGCTCAAAGAACTTTCAGTATTATCATCTAAATTACCAAATTTAGCACGTCTTTCCATCTCTTTTTGCAATAACTTTTGTTCTCTTCTCATCTCTTCTTGTTCTTTTAGTTTTTGTTCTTTATCAAATTTCTCCTCCCATTCCCTAATTTTTACATATTCAATTTCTTTCTCTTTATCTATTTCTTCTCTCAATTTTTTTAATTCTCGATTTTTACGTCTTTGTTCTTTAAGATCTCTTTGAAGTAATTCATCTTCTCTCACTTTTAAGTCTATATCTTTTCTATTTTGTTCTTCTTCTCTAATTTTTAATTGTTTTTCTTTTTCTCTCAACTCTTTTGCTGCCAGGACTAATTCCTCATCTTTTCTTACTAATCTCTCACTCTCAATTTTTTGTTTTTCATCTTTAAATTTTATTTCTTTTTCTTTTAATCTAATTTCATCTTCACTTACTTTTAGTTTATTACTTTCTTTGATTAATTTGTCTTCCCAGGCTTTTAAATCTTTTTTTTCTTTTAAAAGTGAATTTCTTTCCTCAAGTTTCTGTAATTTTATTGCCCTAATTTTGTTTTGTTCTTTATTTTTTTTATAATTTGATATTGCAGAGGTAATAGATTTTGTAGTAAAGGAAGCAATCCTTGACAGTCCATGCTTTTCTTTACTTGTTCTAGTTCGAATTTTTTTTTTTGTTTTCATTTATAAAAACATTATTTCACTAGAGAAATAATTATTATTCAATAAAAAATTTTAAAAATATTATTTAAATTAGGCTTTTAAAACTACAACCTGAAAGGGATAATTAATTTAACTCACTGTCTGTTTTAACCTGTCCATAATCTTTTTTGTATTTTACGCCTTTTCTTTCAAGTATTTCCTTAACCTTGTCAGAATAAGGCTCTTCAATGTGTTCTGTCAATGGATTTAGCTCAATTCCAGCTGGTGTAATTGTTTGTGGCATTGCTACAAATTGCGAGTCAGGATTTTCAACAGTTTTTCTTACTTTCATTCTATACATCCCAAAAAAACCAATTACTGAATGAAAAAAAAATAAAAAAACAAAAAATCCATTAGGACCGACCAAATCCATAAATATTGAGCATAAAAATGGACCACTCATTGCACCCAAACCAAACACAAATTGAAGACCCGCACCAGCAGCTACAAATTTTTCTTTTGGAATAAAATCATTAGTGTGAGCTAAAATTAAAGAAAATATTGGTAAACTACAAAAAGAAAAAAGAACCAAGAAAATATAGAACCAGGTTTTACTTGTAGCAAGTCCACCTGGTAAATACATCTGTCTAGTAACTAAAATTGTTATAATTGCAAAAGCTGCTGCACCAAAAGTAGCAAAAACAATTACTTTTCTTCGATCATACATATCTGAAATTTTTCCAACCGGAAATTGAGAAATAGCTCCGGATATTGCTAGAAGAAATGTAACAATTGAAATCTCTAATATCGTAAAATTCATTGAGGTTGCGTACACAGCTAATAAAGTAAAAAGTGCAGCTTGTATAGTTCCGTAAAAAAAGGAGCTTACCATCCCAAAAGGAGATGATTCATAGAGATCTTTGAGTGTCATTACTTTAATCCTTTTAAATGTTGGTGGTTTCTTTTTAGTTAACAAAATAGGAATTAAAGCTAATGATGTAATTACAGAAACTAGAATAAAAGGCTGGAAATTTAGAGGACTACTAAAGTTTAGTAAAAACATCCCAATTCCCATTGTGCCATAAAGTATGACCATGTAGATAGACAATACACTTCCTCTATTTTTGTTACTTGATCTATCGTTAAGCCAGCTTTCGGCAACTGTATAGATACAAACCATACTTATCCCAGTCAGAACTCTTAAAAAAAACCACACCAAAGGATTGACAATTATCGAGTGAATCAAAATGACCAAAGATGATAATGATGCAAATGCCGCGAAAACTCTTATATGTCCTACTCTTGATATAATATTAGGAATTGTTGCTGCACCTATAAAATAGCCAACAAAATATCCTGACATCATGAAACCAGTTGAGGTTAAGCTAAATTCTTCTTGGACTGCTCTTACACCTAGGAGCGAACCCTGAAAACCGTAGGCCATCATAATACATCCCATACCCAAAAATAGTGCCCAAGAATTTTTTAAAACTTTGTTCATAAGAAGCTGTAACTATTCGCGATGTATTATTAAATCAAGTCTTAATTGTGACAAGTTTAATTTTTTCTTAATTTTAAAAATGAATGTATTGCAATGGTAGTAATTATAATTGCTCCACCCTGGAGTGTTTCTACACTAGGTTGCTCATTAATAATAACCCAGACCCAAATAGGGCCAATAATAGTCTCCAGTAGAAAAAAAAGATTAACCTCAGCTGCAGGTATAAATCTTGGGGCAATAGTCACTAGTACAAATGGTATTGCAACACACAAAATACACATCAGGGGAACAATAAATAAATCTTTATCTATAAGTGTAAAACTCTCAATAAAAAACAAGGCAAAAGAAGCAACAAATAACTTACCTATTACAGCTGCAGGCACTAAGTTTTTTGTTTTAGCAGATCTAATTGTTATAGCGCCTACAGCCAAACCAAGAGCAGTTACAAAACCTAAAATATCTCCATAAAAATTTCCAACCTTTAAAGAGTCGAAAAAAATGTAAACTATTGCGATAAAAGTAATTATTATAGAAATAAATGTTTTTCGATCAGGCGGCTCTTTTAAAAAAATAGCGCCAAGAATTGCAGATAACATTGGTGCTGTAGCGATCATAACAAGGGTATTTGCAACATTCGTATTTTGAATTGAAACAACAAAAGTAATATTTGTTATACTAAAAGTTGCGATATAAATTATTCCATGAAAACCAGAATTAAAAAGTATCTTAAAAAAATTTAATTTGTAAATTAACAACATTCCAAAAAAAACTGTAAAAAAAGGTATGATACCTCTATAAAAAACTAGGCCCCAAGTATCAAGATTTGAAAGTCTTATAAATAATGAATCTGGTGTTATAAACATTACAGCTACAAAAGCAAGCAAAGAGCCTTTTTGCTGATCAGTCAAACTTTTCACGCTTTAAGCTCTTTCCAAAAAGTTTTAGCAAGATTAATTTTTGAAAGATCGTAAAATGTTTTCAACCCTGTAGGAGAGGTAACATTTATATCTCCATTAAGTTTTTGATCAATAAAATCGATACCAGCAAAAAAAATGTTTTTCTTTTTTAAATCTTTTCCAACAATATTTGATATTTTCTTTTCATTTCTCGTTAAATTTATATTCACTGGGTTAGCGCCTTTACTCATATTACTCAAAAAAGAGCCTTTCTTAGGAACTCTAGATATAGCTCCACATACCTTACCATTAATTATAAACACCCTTTTATCGCCATTTTTAATTTTAGGTAAAAATTTTTGACACATGACATATCTATGTTTTTTTATAAATTTACTTATAAATTTAGATCTAAAAATTTTTATAAGATGAATATCGTTACCGCTGAAACTGTGGATTGGTTTTATAACAATTTTCTTATTTCTATTAAAAAAACTTCTAATTTCATGAATATCCTGAGTAAATATTGTTTTTGGCATAAACTTTTGAAAGTTAGTGGAATAAAGTTTTTCAGAAACATTTCTAATTGAAGTTGGATCATTAATAATTTTAACATTATTTTTAATTGTATCTAAAATAAAAGTTGATGAAATATACTCCAGGTTAAAAGGAGGATCTTGCCTAATTAATACAAATTTACATTTAGAAAGATCCAATTTTTTTCTTTTTAAGATTTTAAAAAAACTTTTTTTTTTATATTCAAATTTAATAAAAAAACCATTTGCCAAAACTTTTGAGTTTATTATTGATAAATTTTTTGGATCATAATAGAAAATTTTATAATCTTTTTTTTGTATCTCATTTGCTAAGAATATAGTTGTATCTGTTAGAGGGTTGAGACTCGTTGGATGGTTTCCCTGAATAGCAACTATTTTATTTGTCATATAATTCGTTTAAATCTTCATTTTTAGAAAATTTACTTATCATATGATCAGCATTTGTTGTTCTATTATTGATGATTTTTTTTAAATGGTTTAAGAATATAATTTCATTCCTACCACCTTTGTTGAGAATATCCCTTTTTTCAAGCCCTTTTTTTGATAAGTCTAATAAAGTTGATGACCAATAAAAAAGATCTTTACCCATTAACTGAGTATTGAAACCTTTATGAGGTGCTTCTAAATAAGCATTAATGATTTTATCTTTATCCCATTTAGAGACTAATTCATAAACTTCATTTAAATTTCCGTAAAGTATGCCAACAAAAAAAGCTGGGCCTGAACACAAGCAATCCCATCCGCAAGTATCCATAGACCTTACTTCTATATATTTTTTTAATCTATTTTCTGTAAATATCGTGCTTAAATGAGTAGACAAATCCTTTTGAGAGGGAAGTCTGTTATTAATTTCATTTATTTCTCCGTTCATAAAATGACTGAATTTATAATTTTTGCCAGAAATATATTTTAATCCATCCTGAATAAATAAAATTGGAAAGTTGATTATGAAATCAGTATATTTCTCAAAATCTAAATCATCAAAAAATATTTTTGGCAATCCTCCCCTCGAGGTATTTTGCCAAACTTTAGATCGATAAGATAAGTATTTTGTTTGTTTTTTTTCAACTATAGAAGAATTAGCAAATAAAGCTATTGAGATTGGGACTATTGAATTAACAATTTTAAATTTTTTAATAAAATCTTCCTCTGAACTGTAGTCTAAATTTATCTGAGTTCCACAAGTTCTATACATCATATCCAAACTTAAGTTACCTCCCAAAGGCATATCCTTGGTCATCAATTTATACCTTTGCTTTGGATTATTAGGTATTTCATTTAGTTTGGAGATTGGATCGAACCCAGCACTGACAATATTAATTCCAAGTTTTTTTGTAACTTGTCTTAATTCGAATAAATAATCCTGAGACTCCGCACAACCCTCATGAATATTATTAAGCTTATCACCAGATAGCTCAATTTGATTACCAGGCTCTAAAGTGATATTTTTTCCACCCTTATTAAGACCTATAATGTTATCTTGTTCAAAAATTGGGTTCCAGCCAAATTCAATAAGAGCTGAAAACATCTCTTTTGTTTTTAGATAATCTAATCTTTTATTACTTTTATTATTAAATAAAAATTTTTCATGTTCAATTCCGATTTTAAAATTTTTTGATTCTTTAGAACCTGATTTAAAATACTTAATTATCTCATCTTTTGTATCAATCATGTAAATTTCAATTAATATTTTATTTTAAATTTAAATTAATGAATATGGTTTTCTTGAAAAAATTTTTTTAACCATTGGTTTAAAAAAATCAAGTGGAAGAGATTTATAATTGGGGTCAAATGAATTTTGATCGTATTTCTCACAAAAGTCTATGGTTGCTTGATAGTATTTATGTCCCTTATATTTATCTCTTTTATTTTTATCTCCACCTAAATGATGAGCATAATAAAACATTTGGAATTCCCCATGTTTTTCAACTATCCAATGTGTTCTCTCTGATACATAGGGTTTCAATATTGCAGCAGCATATTCAGAGTGATTCATTGGAGCAAGTTCATCTCCAATATCATGTAATAAAGCAGCTACAACCATTTCTTCACTCTCCCCATTCTTATATGCTCTAGTTGCACTTTGTAGTGAATGTTCTAACCTTGAAATTTGATAACCCTCTAGTGTCTCGGTTAAACCTGACATAAACTTTAATATTCTATCAGCTGTTTTGCTTGCAAAATTTTTTTCATGTCTGTCTAAAAAAAGATAATCATCTTTTGTCCCATTTTTCATTTCTGTAAAACTAACTTTTTTCATAAATTAATTATTTGATGCTGAACTTAGCAATGAAAGTTGTGTAATCTTATTATCTCCAAGTTCATCTACTGGTTTTACTGGATAATCACCAGTAAAATAATGGTCTGTCAATTGAGGATAAGTGTCATTCCTCTTATCAAAACCTATAGCTCTATATAGTCCATCAATTGACAAAAAAGTTAAGGTTTTAGCACCAATATATTTACAAATTTCATCAGTAGTTTTATTTGCCGCGAGTAATTCTTTCTTTGTAGGTGTATCAACTCCATAAAAATCTGGAAACTTTATTTCAGGACAAGCAATTTTCATATGAACTTCTTTTGCACCTGCGTCATAAAGCATTTTTATTATCTTATGAGAAGTAGTTCCTCTGACTAAAGAGTCATCCACGAGAATTATCTTTTTATTTTTGATAGTTGATTGGTTGGCATTTAATTTTAATTTTACTCCTAAACTTCTTATTTTTTGAATTGGCTCTATAAAAGTTCTACCAACATAATGATTTCTTGTTAGCCCTAATTCAAAATTGATACCAAGATACTGAGCAAAACCTAGAGCTGCGGCATTACCAGAGTCTGGAACTGGAACAATTATATCTGCTTTTAAATTGCTTTCTTTGGCTAACTCTTTACCAAGATTTTTTCGATATTCGTAAGCACTCTTACCATTTAAAATACTATCAGGTCTTGAAAAGTAGATATATTCAAAAACACATGGTCTTATTTTTCTAGGAGGAAAAGGTTTAATACTTTGAATCTTATTATCTTTGATTAAAACAATTTCTCCATTGTCAACCTCTCTTACAAATTTTGCACCAATTATATCCAAAGCACAAGTCTCTGACGAAAGAACATAACTATTATTCAGTCTGCCAATCACAAGCGGTCTTATTCCATATGGATCTCTTACACCTATCAATGAAGTCTGAGTTAGCATGACTAGAGAGTAACCTCCTTGGATTTGAAATATCGCGTCGACAATTTTATCGATGATTTTTTTTCTTTTTGATCTTGCTATCAATTGTACGATAGTTTCAGTATCTGATGTTGTGTAAAAAATAGCACCTTCATCGACTAATTTTTTTCTTAATGAAATTGAGTTTGTAAGATTACCGTTGTGAGCAACACCAATACCACCTGCATTAGTATCGGCAAAAAAAGGCTGTATATTTCGTAAAGTATTTTCACCAGTGGTGCTATATCTATTATGCCCGATTGCATAATTTCCTTTTAATTTATTTAATGTCTTTTCTTTGTTAAAGTTATCTCCAACTAAACCGAATCTTTTTTCTGAAAAATAATGTGATCCATCAAATGATACTATCCCACAACCTTCTTGACCTCTATGTTGTAGTGCATGCAAACCTAAAGCAGTTAGAGCTGCAGCATCTTTGCTATCACTTATACCAAAAACCCCACATTCCTCTTTAAGTTTTGGATTAAAGTTCTTTAATTTTTTCTTTAGAGTCTTGATAAGTTTTTTCATCTGGAAATTCTTTTAACAAATAATTACTACCTTTTTTCAAATATGGAAAGATGTATGATTTATCATGATTTATGGGCCATTTATCATGATTATAAACAATATGTACTGCAGAAAATATACAAACAGTGATTATGTAAGATCTTACGAATCCAAAAAAAAAGCCGAATATTGTGTCTAAATTTCCAAGCCCTGTATATTTAACAGCTTTGCTAATCCCTTTATTAATCAATAGGATAAAGAATATAACTATTATAAAAATACTTATACCTAGAGTAATATCTAAAATATATTCATTATCTATAATATCTTTAACATAAGGTTTAATTCTTGGAAAAATAATTAAAGTTAAGACGTATGCTAATAACCATTTGGCCATAGCCAACACACTTAATACGAAACCTTTTATATAGCATTTGATTAAGGATAATATTGTTATTATTAAGTAAACCAAATCTAAAACCGATATTGAATTATAAAACTCTTTCAAAATTTCCATTTTAAATTTTATTTTTCAAAAGGTTTAATCAATAAGATTAAGGATGGTAAAAGAGTTAAAACAGATATCATCGCAAACAACATCGCAATTCCAGTGAAAATACCAAAATAAATAGTAGGAATAAAATTAGATAAAACTAAAATTGAAAAACCAAAAACAATAGTGATTGATGTATTTAAAATTGCCTTACCAACTGTTGAATGACAGACTTCGACTGTTTCATTATAGTCATTCAGATTGTTATATTCTTCTTTAAAACGATAAATATAATGAATACTATTATCAACAGCTATTCCTATAGTTATAGCTGCTATTGTAATTGTCATCATATCTAAAGGAATACCAAGCAGGCCAATAATTCCTAAGATAAAAAAGGCTGCAATAAAATTCGGAACTACACCAATTAATGAGAGTTTAACATTTTTAAAAAGAATTAGAAACATCATAAAAATACCAATCATAACAAATCCGAGAGTCAAAATTTGTGATTTAAATAAACTTTGAAGTAAATTGTTAAATAAAATTAAAACTCCAGCAAGTTTAAACTCTTTTTTTTCAAGTCCTAATTTGTTTTGTAAATCATAATTTATCTTATTTATTAAATCATTTCTTCTTAAGTCCTCTTTAGAATCTATAATTCTAAGATTTACTCTTGCTTCATTATCTTTTATAGAAATATAAGGATCAACAATTTCTGTTCTAATATTCTCCGGAATTTTTGAATAGAGAACTCCCATTTCTAAAGTTCCTAATGGTTTATTGTTGTTAAGCAAAGTTGCGACATCAATAATTGAGGAGAAAGATAGAACCTTACCAATTTCTGGCAGGCCATCTAAATAGTTATGAACTGATGCAATTTTATCAATTTTATCTTTTGTGAACCAGTATTTCTCATCTTCCCCTTCATTATTTTCATTATCCCAATCTTCAAATTCATCATCGTCGGTCTCAGTTTTGTTTTTTGGAAATTTTAGAATTATCTCTAGTGGTGTTGTACCACCTAATTTTTCATCAATAAGTTTCATACCTTTATAAATCTCAGTTTTCTTATTAAAATAATTTATAAAACTATTTTCAACTTCAAGACGGCTAATACCAATGATACTTAATAAAATAATAATTCCAGTTAGGATAAGAATTAATTTTTGATATTCTAGTGAAAGTTTTGAAAAAAAGGATGTTATTTTGGATTTTTTAAATTCAATAAGTGAAACATTTTTTTTCGGAACAAAATTAATAAGAGTTGGCAGTAATGTGAATGTAATAATAAATGAGATAATCAAACCCAATGTCATCATCCAACCAAAGTCTACTATAGGTTTTATATCACTAAAAATTAAAGACAAGAAAGCAATAATTGTTGTCATTACAGTATATAAGATTGGCCAAAACATTTTCTCAGTAGTTAAAATCAAAAGATCTAAATTATTTTTGTGAGGAAGATTTTCTTTTAGTTGTAAAAAACGTGTGCTCATATGAATATTCATTGCCATAGTCAAAATCAACATTAGTGCAATAAAATTTGACGAGATAACTGTTACTTTCCATCCTAACAAGCCGAGTAAACCTGTCATTATAATTACTGAGAAAAAGCAGCTACTTATTGGAACTAATATCCAAATTAATTCTCTAAAGATGTACCATAGTGTTGCAATTATAAATAAAAGAACACCTAATCCAAAAACAACTATATCACTTTTAATAAATGTCATCATATCATCTGCAATCATAGGTATACCACCTAAGTGAATCTTACCTATATTTTCATAACTTTTAATTACATCTCTTATTTCAATGATTTTTTTATGATTTCGTTTTTTTATTTGGTCTTTGTAAATTTCAATTTCCTCTTTTGATTTATTTTTAATATCATCTAGAGGCTCATTTTTTTTTAAATAAACAATGACTCCACTAGTTTTACCGTCTTCACTAATAACGAAGTTTCTAAAAACTGGACTACTGATTATTTCTTTAAAACCTCTATCTTTATTTACGTCTTCATCTTTAAGAGTTTTAAAATTTTCTAATCTTTCTTGTAACGGAGCCTCTGAATTATTTAATAACGGGATATCAAGCAAAGTAACCACACTATGCACCCATTCTAAACTTTGAATTTTATATTTTAAACTTAAGAGATTATTTATTGAGGTATCTGTTATCATACCTTCTTTGGGTGTATAAGTTAAAATTAAAAATTCTTTCGATCCGTAACGTTCATTTAATTCTTGAAGATATTCAAGATCAGGATCGCCATCTATTAATAAAGTTTCTGAAGATGCGTCTAATCTAAAATCCTTTGAATGATATCCAAAGGTAATTAATGATATTAACAAAATTATAAAGGTCAACTTTGGATTTCTTAAAACAAAATTTTGGTAAAAACCGGCAAACATTGCCTATTTATATTTGAATTTAACTATTTTGAGTATCTTTAAATTTGGTAAACATTGCCTCAAATTCTAAGAATATATTTCCAGTTGGTCCATGTCTTTGTTTACCAATGATTAGTTCTGCTAAATTTGAAACTTCATTCATTTTTGCTTGCCATTCGGCATGTTCTACTGTTGCTGGTTTTGGTTCCTTATTCTCTAAATAATATGACTCTCTATATACAAACATTACAACATCAGCATCCTGCTCTATAGAGCCAGATTCTCTTAAATCTGACAACTGTGGTTTTTTGTTATCTCTTTGCTCAACTTGTCTTGATAATTGAGATAGAGCTACAACAGGTATAGATAACTCTTTGGCTATAGCTTTAAGGCCCTGAGTGATTTCAGAAACCTCTTGCACTCTTCCATCTTTGTAATTCAGATTACCTCTCATTAATTGAATATAATCAACAATTATTAAATCTAGTCCATAAAGCCTCTTTATTCTTCTAGCCCTGTTACTCATAGCTGCAATAGTTAGTGCAGGGGTTTCATCAATATATAAGGGTAGCTCAGAAATATTTTTTGAAGTTTCTAAAAATCTATCAAATTGCTCATCTGAAATTCTTCCACGTCTAATATCATTTGATTTGATTTTAGACTGTTCAGCTAAAATTCTAGTTGATAGTTGTTCTGATGACATCTCTAGTGAAAAAAAAGCAATAGATGCTTTTTCCTTTCCACTTTCCTGTAACTTTTGAGCAGCATTGAAAGCTATATTAGTTGCTAGTGCAGTTTTTCCCATACCGGGTCTACCAGCTATAATTATTAGATCAGATTTATGAAGCCCACCCAATCTATCGTCTAAATCTCTCAAGCCTGTTGGAACACCTACAATTCCTTCTTCATTTTTATACGCAGCTGAAGCCATATCAATTGTTTGACGCAAAGCCTTATCAAAACTCATTAATGAAGAATAAGAGGAACCTTTTTCAGCAAGCTCATATAATAATTTTTCTGAGTTCTCAATAATACTTTGTCCTGATGTTCTTAAATCATTTAGCTTAGCTGTATCGATAGTCTGCTCAGAAATTTTTATCAATTCTCTTCTAACAAACATATCATAAATTATTTTTGAGTATTCTGTTGCCTGTCTTATGGATGTAGAAAATTTTGTCACTTTTACAAGATAATCTGGTACATTAAGATCATCCTTCTCATCCTCAAAATAATTTTTTAAAGTTATAGGATTGGCCAACATTCCTCTAAAAATTAAATTTTCTATTGCTGAAAATATTTTTTGGTGCATCGGGTCGTAAAAGTTATTACTCGTTAAAATGAGATTTATTTCATCAAAAATTTCATTAGAGACTAAAATAGAGCCAATCACAGCTTGTTCTGCCTCAATATTATTTGGCAATTCTCTAAAATCGTCTTTTAAAATTTTAAAATTTTTTTCCACTAAATATATATAACAAAAATAAATGATAAGTTTTTCCTAAAAATCTGTTGGGGAAAAAATTGTATAATTATTGAGTTGTTTCAGATGAAACTACATTAATCAATATTTCTGTGTCAACTTCTGGGTGAAGACTTATTTTAACCTTAAATTTTCCAATAGATTTTATGTCTCTAACTGGCTGAATCATAGAAGGCTTAATTTCAAAAGAGTCATTTTCTTTGATCAATTTTGAGATTTCAGTTGGTTTAACCGAACCATATAATTCGTTATTTTCCGTGCATAATCTTTTTATTTTATATTCCTTCTTATCTATTTTTACAGATGTTTTTTTTGCTTCTTGTTTCTTTTCATTATCTTTTTTTGAGAGTACTGATTTAATTTTTTCAACCTTTGAAATATTTTCTTTTGAAGCATATAAAGCCTTCTTGTTCGCGATTAAGAAATTTCTTGCAAAACCTCTTCTTACATCAATGATTTCTCCGATAGATCCAATTTTTTTAAGATTTTCTAATAATATGACTTTCATTTTATAACAGAGCTAAATTTCTCGCTCTTTTAATTGATAATGAGAGCTCTCTTTGTTTTTTTTGACTGACGTTAGTGATTCGTGAGGGTAAAATTTTACCATTTTCAGAGGTATATTTTTTTAATAATTTTATATTTTTGTAGTCAATTTTAGGTGCCCCTTTTATTGAGAGTGGACAATTCTTTTTAAATTTATATTTATTTGGTTGAAAAATACTTAATTTTGCAAAATTACTTTGTTTGTTTTTTTTATTTCCGCTTTGTCTTTTTGGCATAATAAGCTTTTAATTGTTTATTTGTTATTTTTTTTTGTTTCTTCATTTTTAGAAAAATAGTTACTATCTAAGTCAAATTCCTTTACTTTAACGGTCAAATATCTAAGTAATTTTTTATCTATTGACTCATTTTTTTCTAATTCATTTATAGTTTTTCCGTTGCACTTTATTTTGAAATGTATGTAACTCCCTTTTTTGTTTTTTTTTATAAAATAAGAAAGATTTAGTATTCCCCAATTCTCGGTTTTAATAATTTCACCATCATTTTTTTCAACGATTTTAGAATATTTTTCTATTAACTGCTTAATGTCATTTGGTGAAGCGTCTTGTCTTGCTATAATTGTGTGTTCGTATAAATTCATTAAAGTTATTATTAAAAAAATGAGGATATACTATTATAAATCTTTAATTACAATAGCTAAAAAGTTTAAAAAATAGGTTTTTTTTTATGTTTTCAGTAATTTTTCCTGGTCAGGGATCTCAATTAGTTGGAATGGGAAAGGAATTTTTTGAAAAGTATAGTTTGGTACAAGATCTTTTTGAAAAGGCAGATAGTGTTTTAGGAATTAAATTATCAAATATAATTTTAAATGGTCCTAAGGAAGAATTAGATTTAACTGCAAATACTCAACCTGCAATATTTTTGGTTAGTTATTCAATATATCAAGTAATTACGAAAGAGTTTAGTATAGATTTAGCTAAAGCAAAATATTTTGCTGGTCATTCACTTGGTGAATATTCAGCTTTATCTTCAGCGGGTTATCTAAATTTTGCTGATACATTAAAACTGTTAAGAATAAGAGGAGATGCTATGCAAAACTCTGTACCAAAAGGAATAGGTGGTATGTTAGCTGTACTTGGCACATCAGTTCATGAGATAGAAAAAATTCTTAATGAAAATGTTGATAATTTCAACGTGGAAATTGCAAATGATAACTCAGAGGGTCAACTCGTCTTGAGTGGTAAAAACAATGATTTAGATGCATTGATTAAGATACTTAAAATTAAAAAGATCAAAAATATCAGACTACCAGTTAGTGCTCCATTTCATTGTAAGCTGATGGGTAACGCAACCAAAATTATGAAAAAGGAAATTGAAAAATTATCTTTTCATGAAGGTAAAAATATTTTAGTGTCCAATGTAACAGCTAAAGAAATTTCAAATAGTGAAGAACTTAGAAAATTGTTGATTGATCAAATTGAAAGTAGAGTTAAGTGGAGGGAGAGTGTAATTAAAATGATTGATAATGGAGTGAATCATTTTATTGAATTAGGTCCAGGAAAAGTTTTATCTGGTCTAGTAAAAAGAACCAATAGAAATGTAAAAATTAATACCATTAATAGTGATAGTGATATAAAAGATTTAAATATATGAGTGAATTAGCAAAAAAGAACATTATCGTGACAGGAGCTTCAGGAGGGATTGGTAATTCTATCGTTGAAAAACTTTCTAAAAGTGGTGCTAATATTCTTGCTACGGGAACAAAAAAAGAGAAACTTGATCAATTAAAGTCAAAATTTAATGATATAAAAATTTTAAAATTTGATATTTCTCAAAATGAAAAAATTGAGGAATTTATAGAAAATGCCACCAATGAATTAGGAGGAAATTTAGATTGTATAATAAATAACGCGGGTATAACTCAAGATAATTTAGCAATAAGAATGAATTTTGAAGAATGGAAAAAAGTTATTGATATAAATTTAAACTCTACATTTCTATTAAGTAAATATTCAATAAAAAAAATGTTAAAGAATAAAAAGGGTAAAGTTATCAATATTACATCTGTAGTAGGTCATACCGGTAATTTAGGTCAGGCAAATTATACTGCTGCAAAAGCTGGGATAGTTGCAATGTCAAAAACTTTAGCCATTGAATATGCTAGAAAGAACATAAATATAAATTGTATTTCTCCAGGTTTTATCAAAACTGCTATGACAGATAAAATTGATACAAAATTTAAGGAAATGATAATATCTAAAATACCATCTGGAAGACTGGGCGAACCAGAGGATATAGCAAATGCTGTACTTTTTTTGGCCTCTGAACTTTCTGATTATATTAATGGTGAAACTTTACATGTTAATGGGGGCATGTATATGGCTTGACAAAATAAGTATTTAAACTATTAAGAATTTAAACAATATAGGATCAAAATGTCAGATGATGTTTCAAGTAAAGTAAAAAAAATAGTTGCAGATCACTTAGGTATTGATGAAGCAAAGGTAACGGAAGAGTCAAGTTTCATAGATGACTTGGGCGCAGATAGTTTAGATACTGTTGAATTAGTAATGGCTTTTGAAGAGGAATTTGGTTCGGAAATCTCTGATAGTGAGGCTGAGAAAATTTTAACAGTAGGTGATGCTGTAAAGTTTATAGAGGGAAAAGCTAATTAATATTTAATGCCCACAAATAAAGATGGGGTCATGATAATTTTATCCTCTCCGTCTGGAGCAGGTAAGACAACGCTAGTAGGATTATTATCTAAGTATCCTAATTTTGAAACCTCAATTTCACATACCACTAGAGCACCAAGGAAAAATGAAATTCATAATAAAGATTATTTCTTTGTTAACGAAACTGAATTTAAAAGACTTATAAAAAATGAAGAATTTCTTGAGTATGCAAGAGTATTTAAAAATTTATATGGGACAACTAGAACGCCTGTAATCAATAATCTTAATAAGGGCAAGAATGTTTTATTTGATATTGATTGGCAAGGTGCCGATCAAATAAAAAATAAAAAACTCGATTATAAGCTTATTACTTTTTTTATTTTACCACCTAGTAAAGAAGTCTTATTTAAAAGATTGTCAAATAGACATATGAACGACAAATTTATGGTTGAAGAAAGAATGAATCAATTTAATCGTGATGTTCTACATTGGATTAATTACGATTACGTAGTGATTAATGAAAATCTTAACGATTGCATGATAAGAATATTAAATTTAATTAAGGCTGAATTAGACAATGGATCTAAGGATTATGATCAGGAATTTATTAGAAGTCATGTAGAAAAACTAACTTCTTAATTTTTCATATTCCTTAACTAAATTATAGTAAGTATTAAAGTCCAAATTTTGTGGTCTTAAATTTAAATTAAGTTTTAGTTTTTTTTGAATATTATTGTTACCATTAAAAAGTTGATTGAAAGGTTTTTTTATCATTTTTCTTCTATGATTGAAAAAAGACCTTGTGACCAACTCAAGATTTTTTGGATTATCGATTTTAAAAAAATCTTCTTTAGGTTTAAAAAACAATATTGAGCTTTCAATTTTTGGTTTTGGAAAAAAACAGGAAGGTTTAATGTTACAAATTCGTGTGATATTCAGTTTCCATTTTGCCAGTATTGATAATCTTCCATAGTTTGAAGTATTTGCATCTGCTATTATCCTATCAGCTACCTCTTTTTGAAACATCAAAATGAGACTTTCAAACCAAAATCTATCATTATCTAAATTTAAAATCCATTTGCATAGTATTTCAGTGGAAATATTATATGGTAAATTTCCAAAAACAATCAATTTTTCTTTTGAAAAATTTTTTTCATTTATACAAAGTATGTCCTCATTTATAATATTTAAAAAATCTTTAAACTTTTCTCTCAATCCTTGAATAAGATTTTTATCCTTTTCAACTACGAAAACTTTTTTGGGTTTGTTTTTTAATATGAAAGAGGTTAAATTTCCTGTTCCAGGACCAACCTCAAGTATAGAACGATCTTTAATTTCAGTAATATTTACTATTTTTTTTAAGATATTTTCATCAACTAAAAAGTTTTGGCCCAAACTTTTTTTTGGCTTAATCACTTTATTCTCTCAAAAAAAGAAATCGCTTTGATTAGACTTAATGGATTAGATAAGTTTTTACCTACCATTTGTTCATTTGGACCATGATCAGGAGAAATTCTAATAAAAGGCAAACCTAACGTAATATTAAAAGCATCATACTCAAAAATAGTTTTCATTGGAGTTAAAACTTGGTCGTGGTACATTCCCACAATTACATTATATTTTTTTCTATTTTTTTTTAAAAAAATGGTATCAGCAGAAAAAGGTCCTGATATCTTATATCCTTTTTTAATGAGTTTTTTTATGGTAGGTTTGATAATAATTTCATCTTCATTAATTTTATTAATACTTTCACAGTGAGGGTTTAGGCCCGTTATAGCAATTTTAGGTTTAAAACCAATGTATTTTCTATAAAAATTATCAATAAGAACTATTTTTTCTAGGATTAATTTTTTAGATATTTTGCTAGCAACATTTTTTAAAGGTAAATGAGTTGTTATTGGAGTTACTGAAAGTTCTTTATTATATATTAACATCGCAATTTTTTTTTTATTAAATTTTTTTGCAAAAAATTCCGTTATTCCTAAAAATTTTTTTTTTAAAAAGTTTTTTTTTGAAATCGGTCCGTTAATGAGCCTACTTGAAAAATCTGATTTAATTAAATCTATTGCAACTTTAAAGCACTTTTTAATATAATCATTAGATTTATTGCTTATCTTTTCAAAAGCTCTTTTTTGATCATAATTTACATTTATTAGATTAATTGAATCATTATTTAATTTATACTCTTTAATTTTTTTCAGATTAATGATTTTAACTTTTTTATTAAAATTAAGTTTTTTCATCTGAAGATATAATAATTTATGTGAAGCAATTAAAATTAATGGGCTTTTGATTTTTTTTATTTTATAAACTTTAAATAAAATTTCAAAAAAAATACTATTAGGTTCACCTGCTACTAATATTATTGGTTTATAGCTCATTAATGATTATATCTTTCTTAATTTTGTTCAAAAAAATATTTGAGAATTGATTTAGCTGTTTATTTGTTTTAATTTTAATAACTCTATTTAATTCTTCTTCAAGTTTAATTTTTCTTTTCGTTATTCTTTTTTCGTTTAATTTGAGAATTAAAAAACCACCTGGTATAGTGATAGGCTCTGTATGGTCATTAATATTAATTTCAGAAATTTTTTTTAAAATTTCTTTATTTATTGAATTTTCACTTATCCAGCCAATTTTACCACCAGATGTAGAGGTTTCTGATATACTGTATATTAAAGCTGAATTTTCAAAACCATTTTCTTTAATTCCTTTTTTAATTATGTCAAATTTTTCAGTTAAAGTTTGATTTTTTGGTAAATCAAAAAAAATTTCAGAAAGCAAATATTCATTTTGAGTTTCTTTTTTTAAAATATCTTGTTTTAATTTTTCAGTATCAATCTTAATATTCTTTGCATATTTATCATAGACAAACTGGTTCCAAATCGCACTAATAGTCATCTTTTTTTTTAGCATTTCATTATTTATATTAAATTTAATGAGGTGTTTAGATATTTTCTCCATTTCGGTATATCCAGTATTTGAATAAGTTGAGAGAAGTATTTTGTTGAAGTCTTCATCTTCAATTTCAATTTTATCAACGATCTTGCTGAGAGCGATTTCCTTAATCTTGTCTTTTATTAGAGAATTTCTTGCAATTTCAAAAATTTTATCATTCTCTAGTTTATTTATGTCCTGATTTATTGATTTTAAGTAATTTATCTCATCTAATATATCAATTGTTGTTATCAATTTGTTATTTACTTTTAATAGTATTTTATTCTCAATAGCTAAAACTGAAAATCCATTGAAGATTAAAAAAAAAATTATAGTAAATATTTTTACTAATTTACTCATTGATCTATTTTTTGCTCAAAACTTGTCAATGGACTTAATGTAATACTGAATAGTAAATTTTCTGATGGTTTAAGATCTCTATCTTCGTAATAAGATTTTTTATATTTTATTCCTGCTATCAAACAATCGTTTTTATACTCATAAATTAAATCATAATATTCTGTCAGATCTATCTTTTTGTTTCTTCTAGTAGCAAAAGAAAAATAATTTGAGTTATTAAATTTAATTTTTGTATTATTTTCTAAGGTATTTGTATCACCTATTATACCATTTCTTTCGATGAAATTAAAAGTAGTATTAAAATTTTTATAAGTAATTGATGTTTTTAGAGAATTATACTTAAGAGAATTTAAATCATCGTCAATAATAAAGTCATACGATATTTTTGTAAATTTTGAAAGATTGTTTGAAATTGATCCAAAAATGTTCAAATCTTTATCATTTATACCACTAGTTAGAGGTATAAATTCCTCTTTTTTATCTCTAAAGACAGTTGCAATTCTCGCCTCAAAAAATTTATTTATGTCATTTAATTTTGTTTTTTTGTAGTCCAATCCAACAGTTAATGATTTTCCTTCTTCAAAAGAGTCATCAATACCAAGTCTATTTATGTCAAATATGCTGTTTGCATTTATAGATCTATCACTTGATGAATAATCTTTCATATCCCCAGGATTAAACCTTAGAGAAGCCATAGGAGTAAGGATATTCGAATTATTTGCTGTTTGTTTTAAAAGAGGTAAGCTAGTATTTAACTCAAATATACTCATCAATTCCATTTGAGGACTCGTTTTGTAAATACTATCATTTTTAGCGATAGTGTTGAGATTCTTAAAATAAATATTATACCCACTTTTAAAACCATTTTTTGAAATAAAATCTGAACTTTGGTAGTTTAGGTCATTTACAACTTTTGATCTTAAATTATTTGTGTTATTCAAATCATTACTTCCATTAGAACTAAAATTTACAGTTCCATCAAAATCATTTTTAAAAAGTTGCATATTAAAATCATAATAAGGTAATATAAATTGATATCTATCTGTATTTGAAAGATTTAAATCTTCATAGGACTGAAATCCTGTTGTGAAATTATAGCTTTTATTTCTTAATATTAACTTAGCCTCAGACTTCAGAACATCATAATTTTTAGGTGAGGCTTTATTTTTGTAAATGTTATTATCAAAAATTTTTAAATAAGTATCACTTGAAACTTTTTTAATAGAAACTAATAAATCGCTTTGAGTAAAACTTTTCCACGCTAAATCAGTGTCAAAATTAGCGAATATATGACTTATGCTTTTTTTTTTATTATTAAGTGCAGATTTAAATCTATCAACATATGAAAAATCTAAGAATAACGATGAGTTTTTATTTTTAATTCTATATTCATTTTGAAACATTTTCACATCATCATCAAAAAATGTTGGCCTGAATGTAAAGTCTTGGTTTTGTGAAATTACATAATAATAGGGTATATTTATTGATGAGCCTAAAATATTTGAATTATTAAAGCTTGGTTTTAAAAAACCAGACTGCCTGTTAACAGTAGGATCTGGGTGAAAAAACTTTGGAAAATATAATACAGGAACATTATAAACTTTAAGCACAGCATCTTTGTAAATAAGTTGTTTTTTATTTTTGTCATGTTTAATCTCTTTTGATGTTATCATCCATGGTGGACAATCACTTTTATCATTGCAACTTGTAAATGATCCCTCTTTGACTGTGGTAATATTATTGTCACTACTTGCTGAGATACCTATTAATCTAGGGTCATTTTCTAGATTATCAAAAATATCCTTAGCTAAATTAATCTGAATGTTGTTAGCAACAAAACTTTTCTTTTTAAAATCAAATATTCCATTCTCAAAATATAATTTATCGTTTTGAGGCAAATTATAGTTTAAAGACACCAAGATATCTTCACCTTTTAGTATTTCATTTTCAATTGTAAAATTAAAATTTTTAAGCTCTATATAAGTTTGTTCACCATTATCGACAATAGTAGTTTTCTTATTTGAGTTTATTGTTTTTTTATCTCTAAAAAATGTTACGTCACTTGAGTTAAAAATATATCTTGAGTAAATTTCGCTTTTTGTTTGTCCTTTTGTAGATATTTTTTCATTACTTTTTTCATAAGTAATGTCATTTGAATAAATGTTGTAATTATTAACAGTGTCTTCAATTATAACTTTTCCATAAGCATTTAAAATATTTTCATTTTTTATATATGTAAAATTGTCAGCTTTAATAATAATTCCGTCATTAGTCAAAATTTCACCCCTTTTAGAACCTACAATTTTATTTCCATTTTCTAAAATCTCAATTTCTGTGACATCAAAACTAAATTGTTCTTGAGAATACACAGAAAATACAAAAAAATAATTTGTAAAAAAAAGTATTAATATTGATAGAAATTTATTTTTCATTGAATCTTCTTACCATGATTGAATTAATAAAGGTTAACAAAATTAAAGGTACTAAAATAGAGCTAAATAAGTTTATCTTCTCAGTTTTTCCCAAAACATTAAAAAAATTAAATAAGTAATATATTATTACTGAAATGAATAAACCAAATGAAATTTTTAATATTGAGCTTTTCAATTCTCGGGTGCTTAACATAATAATACTCGATAGAACTGTCATCAAAACAAGGTAAATTGGAAAAGAAAGTAATTTAAGAAGCTGTATATCAATTTCTATTATAGAGTAATTTAATGATTTATAATTTTTTCTTAATTCAAAAAGCTCTAAAATTGAAAGAGATGACAAATTTGAAAATAAGTTTTGAATTAAAAAATAATCAAAATTAGTCTCTAATTTAAGAAATTTAATTTTTTGTTTTTTATTTTTATCAAAAATTTCTGCGTCGTATACTAACCAATTTTTGTTAGAAATATCTATTCTTGGACTAACGATATTTCTTTTAATTCTAAAGCTTTCATCAAATTCTGAAATATAAGCATCAATTAAAAAATTTTGATCAACTTTGACTGCATTTATAATTAGAATTCTATCCTCAATAACATCTTTTATCCAAAGTCCATTTTTTGTAATTACAGCTAAATATTTACCGTCTTTTGTATAATTTGTTTTAAGGTCTAAATAGAAGTTTTTTAAACTTGAGGAAAAACTATAAAATACTGTAATTATTAAAAGACCTAAAATAAAACTTACCAGACTTATGATCCATAAAATTTTTGAATTTTTTAAACCTGAATATTTAAAAATACTCAGTTGATTATCATTAAATAAAGTTATGAAAAATAGTTGAGTTGAGATTAAAAAAATAAAAGGAAACATCTCAAAGATAAAAGATGGAGAATTTAAAAGTGATAAAAATATTGGAAATGAGTTGTCCACATTAATGTTTTTAAAAAAATCTAACTCATTAAGTAAATTTATTAAAAATATGAGACTAAACATTATTAGGGAAACATAGAAAAAAGAGTTAATGAAAATTTTACTTAAAAATTTAATGTAAGTTTTCACCTTTCTCTCCTTAAAGAACCTAAATTAAAAAAAATTATTGAATAAGCTATAAACATTATAATTAATGGAATAATAAAAATTTTTATGTTTCCTAAAGTATTACTTTCAATAAATCTTAAACTCATTTCTGATGAAATAATAATTGATAATCCTAACAAAAAAATAAATATTCTAAAATTAAAATAATTTATATTTTCTTTTGATCTAAGTATCAAAAATAAAATAATCAACATTAGAGTTGGTAAATAAAAAGGGATAATAAATCGTTTATATAATTCTTTAATTATATTTTCGAAATTTTCTAATCTGCAATTTTCAATTGTTATATTATTTGAACTTGCATTTAAAAAATTCGAATTATTTAGTCTCAAAAAACATGTGATCAGTTTCACAGTAGAAAGTTCTTGTGTTTTAATATAAGTAGTCGTATTTGTTTCAAAATTTTGTAAATTAAAATCAGATTTCGAAAATCTGAAATTTGTTATTTTATCATTTATAACATTAATTGTTTCTCCTTCATACAAAACAAGAATTTGATTGTTTTTTTTTTTGATAAAATTTCCTTTTTTTGCGTAGGTAATTTGAAAATTATTTAAGTTTTCTTCTTTCTTTATATATATATTAAATAAATTTCCATCTTCATCTTTAGCTCCAGAGTAAATCGTTACCCCTTTAATAGTATCATTAAACTTTTTTTGTTTTATAAAACTCTCTAAAAAATTTACAGATGATGATCTTAAAAACGATCTAGCAACATCTTGAGTTGTGGGCACAACAAATGAGGAAAGTATAATTTGTATAAGTGTTAAAAATATTGAAAAAATAAATAAAAAGTTAATAAGCTGTAATTTATTAACTCCAAAATTCCAAAATATGATCAATTCATTATTAATTTCATACTTTGTTATCACATAAAAAAAACTAAAAAAAAATGTAAAAGGAAGTACTTTGCTTAAAATTTTAGGAAAGTTGAGCAATGAATAATTTATATAGACCTTATAACTACGGCCATCTTCTATCATAATATCTAAAAAATTTACTGCTTGAAACACCCAGATAATTACACTTGCGCTCAAAAGGGTAATTAAAAAAAAGGTTAAACAATCGGCTAATAATTTTCTAAATAATAATTTTTTCATTGAAATCTTACAAAATAGTAATTATATATTTTCAACTTTAGTTTACAATTATTATACAACTTAAAGTACACATATACTATAAATGTCAATAAAAATAAGCCTTAAAAAAAGTAAATTAGGAAAAACAAACGCTAATTTAGTCCTATTTGTGGATGATAAATTTAATATAAGTTCGATTAAAAAATTTATTTCCAACCTTGAATATTCCTACATATCAGACTTGCTAAAAACAAGTGATTTTAAGAAAAAGCTTTTAGTTTTTAATCTGCCAAAAAAAAAGATAATTTTGGTATCTATAAAAAAAAACATCAAAAATTCTGAAATAGAAAGCTTAGGTGCAGAATTATATGGACAAATAAATTTTGGTAAAAACTCTCAATACGTAATAAACACGGAAAATGTTATTGACAGCTATAAAAATTTCATTGGTTATTTTCTTCATGGATTAAAATTAAAATCTTATGAATTTAAAAAATATAAATCAAAAAAAGAAACAAGATTAATTACCATAAATGTCTTGGGAAGAAAAAATAATCTCTCTAATTTGGATCAAATGAAATTCAAGGCCTTAGAGCAAGGAACTTTTTATGCAAGAGATTTAGTTTCTGAACCAGGAAATGTTTTACATCCAGATGAATATGCAAAAAGAATAAAATCACTGAAGAAATATGGGTTAAAAATTAATATATATGATCAAAAAAAATTAAAAAAAATAGGCATGAATGCTTTGCTTGGAGTAGGTCAAGGAAGTATCAGAGGATCATATCTCGTAACTATGGAATGGAACGGTGTAAGAAATAGTTCAAAACCATTAGCTTTTATTGGCAAAGGTGTTTGTTTTGATACAGGTGGTTATTCTTTAAAACCTGCAAAGTTCATGGAAGACATGACTTATGATATGGCTGGCTCAGCAGCTGTTGTAGGATTAATGAAAAACCTTGCATTAAGAAAAGCAAAAATAAATGCTGTAGGTGTTGTAGGACTTGTTGAAAATATGGTAAGTGGAAATGCTCAGAGACCTGGCGATATTGTAAAGTCCTATAGTGGAAAAACAATTGAAATTTTAAACACAGATGCAGAGGGAAGACTAGTTCTTGCTGATGCAATTACTTTTACAGAAAAAAAATTTAAACCTAAATTTATGATTGATTTAGCTACTTTAACAGGGGCAATAATTGTCTCTTTAGGCTCCGAATACGCTGGTCTTTTTTCAAATGACGATAAACTTTCTAAAGAATTAATTAAAGCAGGTGAAAAAGTTGAGGAAAAATTATGGAGAATGCCCTTAAATAAAAATTTTGACAAATTAATAGATTCAAAAAATGCTGATATGCAAAATATAAATTATGTTGGGGGTGCAGGCTCAACTACTGCTGCACAATTTTTACAGAGATTTATTTTAAACAAAACTCCTTGGGCCCATTTAGATATTGCTGGAATGGCTTTTTCAAAATATGGAGGAGCACTAAACTCAGGTGGTGCTACTGGTTATGGAGTAAGACTATTAAATCAATTAATTGAGGATTATTATGAGTAAAATCGAACAAACATTGTCAATAATTAAACCTGATGCAGTAGAAAGAAACCTAGATGGTCAGATAAAAGAGATGTTTGTTAGTAATGGTTTTAGAATTATCAAGGAAAAAAAAATTCAAATAGATAAATCAGAGGCGGAAAAGTTTTATAAAGTACATGAGACAAAGCCATTTTATAATGAATTATGTACATATTTATCATCTGGGCCAATAGTAGTTATGAAACTTGAAAGAGAAAATGCTATTCTTGCTAACAGAAAATTAATGGGATCAACAAACCCAAAAGATGCTGAAGAGGGCACTATAAGAAAAAAATTTGGTTTATCTATAGATAAAAATTCTGTTCATGGTTCTGACAGTCTAGAAAATGCGAATATTGAACTAGATTTTTTTTTTAAAATTTAGTCATTATTTTTTTTATAGCTTTTGGATATAACACGTGTTCTTGTTTTAA
>CACEXM010000009.1 GCA_902563555.1 uncultured Pelagibacteraceae bacterium
TACCACTTGCAGAAAAATAAGAATTAAATTTTAGAAGCTTTTCTGCAAATTTTTGGGATCCTGTGAAACAATGCATTAAAATTTTTAACTTTTCATTTTTATATTCATTTAATACTTCATATGTTTTTTCCTCGGCATTTCTTGAATGAATAATTAATGGTATATTTGCTTTTAATGCAGCTTTAATGTGTATCTTGAAACTTTCTATTTGTTTATCTCTATCGGAATTATCATAATAAAAATCAAGACCAGTTTCCCCTACTCCAATAATTTTTTTATTTTCATCTAAATTTTTTATAAAAAAATCTGAGTTAACGTTATTTTTACCTGCTTCATGCGGATGTATGCCAATTGTACCAAATATAATTTCATCCTTATTTACAATTTCTTTTACTTTTGAAAAGCTCTCAATTGATGTGGAGATTGTTAATAATTTTTTAACACCAATTTCTTTTGATCGCTGAATAACATTTTTTAAATCACTAAATAATTGCTCATGATCTAAATGACAATGTGAATCAATCATTTTCTTTTTCTATTTTATTAAATAGTATATCAATTTTATTAATAGTACTTCCTTTTTTTAAAAATTCATTATTTTCGATTGTCCCAAAAACTACATCTTTTTCTTGAAGATTGAAAATCTTAAGTGCCTTAAGAGATGATTGTGGAATAATGGGATATAATAAAAAAGTTACTTTTCTAACAATTTCAAGAGTTGTGTAAACTATTGTATTTAGCCTAATTTTATCATTCTTTTTTTTCCACGGCTCCTGATCATTAAAATATTTATTGGCTTCAAATAACCGATTAACAATATAATCAATATAATAGTTAATATTTTGATTATCTATTTCAGATCTTAATTTGTTTAAATTTTGACTATATTTATCCAAAATTTCTATATCATCATTCTCAAATTTAATTTTTTCTGGTACCTTGCTATCACAATTTTTAATAACAAAAGCAGATACGCGTTGACATAAATTACCAAAATTATTGGCTAAATCACTGTTAATACAATCCTCTAATCTTTCTTGAGAAATATTCCCATCATTTCCAAATGAAACTTCTTTTATCAAATAATATCTTAAAGGATCCAATCCATATTGTTTTATAATTTCTAATGGATCCAATATATTTCCTTTTGATTTAGACATTTTTTCTTCATTAGATAATATCCATCCATGTCCATAAACTTTTTTTGGGGGGGTAATTTTTGCGGCTAATAAGAATGCAGGCCAATATATTGCATGAAATCTCAATATATCTTTTCCAATCAAGTGAACAGATGCTGGCCAAAATTTTTTAAATAACTCATCATCTTTATTGGGATAATTTAAAGCACTAATATAATTAGTTAGAGCATCTAACCATACATATATTACATGGTCATTATCATTTGGGACTTTAATACCCCATGAAAAACTTTTTCTGCTCACTGACAGATCTTTTAATCCACTTTTAACAAAACTTATTACTTCATTTTTCCTTGACGATGGTGAAATAAAGGCAGGATTCTTTTCGTAAAATTCTAATAATGGCTTTTCCCACTTAGATAATCTAAAAAAATAAGATTCCTCATCAACCCATTCAACAAGAGATTTAGATGATATGGCCACTTTTTTATTATCAAGATCCTCAATTTCGTCTTCATTGTAAAACGCTTCATCTGATACTGAATACCAACCAGAATATTTTGATAAGTAAATATCATCATTTTTTTTTAACTCTTCCCACAAATATTGAACAGATTTTTTATGTCGAGACTCAGTTGTTCTTATAAAATCATTATTTGTTAAGTTTAAAGTTTTTGACAAATTCTTAAATGTTTTGCTAATTTCATCGCAGAACTTCAGAGGTTCAACTCCTTTTTTTTCAGCAGCTCTTTGAATTTTTAAACCATGTTCGTCAGTGCCAGTTAAAAAATAGACCTTATATCCATCAATTCTTTTAAATCTAGCAAAAAAATCAGCAATTATACTTGAATAAGCATGTCCCATATGTGGTTTTGCAGAGGGATAATAAATCGGAGTAGTTATATAAAAATTCTTATCCATTTTGTAATTTATTATTTAACTCTATTAAAAAGGGATCTGCATCAAGATTAAGCTTATTAACTTCATATAACTTCTTAGTAAAGTAATGATAATAATCTATATCTAAATTTTTGGTTTGCTCTTTTAATAAAAATTCTATTAGTTCATGGAAAATATATTTTAATTTGATTTCTTTTTTAAGAAAGTTATTATCTATTAAAATTCTTATAAAATCTTTTAAATCTAAATTTTTTAAATCTATATTATTTTCAATTGAAAAATTAATTAGTTTATAAATATTTCCAGGTGAAAAATAATAGTTGATTAAATTTCGGTTTACAATTTTATAGACATCATTATCAAGTAGTTTATTGATCACGAATAAAGAGTCTTTGTTGGTTAATGAAATATCGAATTTAACAAATCTAGAGGTTAAAGTTGGTAATAGTTTTGTTTGATTTTGAATAAGAATAAAATAAACATTATTTTTTGGTTCTTCAATTTCTTTTAATAAAGCATTAATACTATTTATATTTAGATATTCACTATTGTCGAAAATAATAAATCTAGGTCGATTGTTGAAACAAGATGTATTTAAATTTTTGATTAAAGATCTTATCTGAGAAATATCAATATCTTCCTTATCTGATTTTGTATCAATCAAGAAAAAATTAGGACTAGAGCCATTTAAAATTAGCTTATAAGATTGGTTTCTATAATCAATTTTGTGAGAATATATATCATAAGCAAAGTCTTCTTTTTCTGAAAGAATAAAATTTATCATATGATATGCTAATGTACATTTACCTATTCCCTTTCGACCTTTTAATAAAATTTTATTTGGAAGTTTGTTTTTTTTGTATAAGGATATAAGATTATTGAGCTCGCTTCCATGAATAAATAGTTCTAGTTGTGTCAAAGGAGTTAAACTCATTTAATAAGCTCATTAATTTTTGCTAAAATAATATCTTTATTAAATTTTATATCTAAATTTGAATTAATAATCTTATATTTATTTGGTTCTTTTTTCGCTAATGTTAAAAAACCCTTTTGCACTTTTTTATAGAATTTAACACTAAATGTGTCGTATCTATTTAATTTATTTCTTTTTTTTAATCTTTGAAGCATATTTGTTTCGTTAACAACATTTAAAAAAGTAAAATCAATTTTAAAATCATTTAGAATAACGCTATGAATCTTTTTTATTAGATTTAAGTCAACACCCATCCCAAAATGTTGATAAGCTATTGTAGAGTCAGTGAATCTATCTATGAGTATAATTTTTTTTTTATGAAATTTTTTTAATTCTTTTATATTTTCACTTCTCGAGGCTGAATATAAAAATAAATCAGTATTTTGATTAAAATTTGATTTTTTATTAAGAATTAATTTTCTAATAATCTCTGAATTTTTACTACCACCAGGTTCCCTTAAATATATATATGGAATCTTTTTTTTTTTTAAAAATTTACATACATTTTTAATATGAAGAGATTTTCCACTGCATTCAATACCCTCAAAAGCAAATACAGGCTTATTAGACATCACCCCAAATCAAATAATTAATAGACTTCACAAGTCTTGAAAATATATTAACTTTTTTAACATCATCAGTTGCTAGCAAATCATATTCTCCAATTATATTTTCATTATAAGAAATATTTAATTTTCCAATGATTTGATCTTTTTTAATAGGAGCTTCAACTGGACCCATGTAATTAATTGATACTTTTAGCAATCTTTTTTGTGCTTTTTTAACAGTTTTATATATGTCCTCATTTACATATACATTTACTTGTTTTTCTTTTCCCAACCATACATCAACTTTGTCTAAAGATTTTTTTGCTTTAGCTATTTCGATGAGATCAAAATTTGTAATACCATAAGTTAACAATTTAGTGCTCTCTTTAGATCTACTTTTCTTAGTTTCAAATCCACTCCCAACGGCTATTAATCTTCGTCCATTTTTTTTTAATGATGAGGCTAGAGAATATTTTTCAACGGCTAAATACCCAGTTTTGATACCATCCGCTCCAAGGTTTTTATAAAGAAGTGGATTGCGATTTCCTTGAGTTATGGGGTCACCACCTGTCCTATCCCAAGTAAACTCTGTCTCACTGAACAATTTATAATACTCAGGGTATTCTTTGATAAGGTAATTAGACATTATAAGAATATCCCTTACGGTCGAATAATTGTCTGGATCATTAATACCTGATGAATTAGTAAAATTTGTATTTTCCATACCTAATTCTTTTGCTTTCATTGTCATAAGAATTGCAAATTCCTCTTCGGTTCCCGCAATACCTTCAGCTAAAGCAATACATGCGTCGTTTCCAGAAGCAACAATAATTCCTCTAAGTAAATTTTCTACAGTAACTTCATCACCAACCATTATAAACATTGAAGAGTATCCAGCAGTAGATAATCTCCATGCTTTTTCTGATATTATAAATTTATCCTCTAAACTTAAATCACCAGACTTAATTAAATCAAACGCAATTATAGATGTCATAATTTTAGTCATTGAAGCCGGATAAATTGATCTGTCAGGATCTTTTTCATAAAGTATCTCACCAGACAAAAAATCTTGTAAAATAGCAGTTCTAGCCTTTATTTGTATATTTGCATTTAAGTAAGTCGAGAGAAATAAGACTGTTAAATTGATTATAAAGATCTTCTTAAACATTATTTAATATTTCTAAATTTTCAAAATTCATTGGACTAAGTTTTTCATAAGTCTCTTTTAAACTTTTTATATCATTAAAGGGGCCTATTAGAACTCTAAATTTTGTTTTAGAAAGTTGTTGTATTCTAGAATTTTTTATATTTGTTTCATTTTTAATTCGTGAAATCATCATCTTTGCTGAACTTTTATAATAAAAGTCAGCTAGTTTTATTGAATAAGAAAATTTAAGCTTAGTATTCCTCTTTTTCTTTTTAGGTTTCGAATTTAGATCTTTTATTTGAATACCATCAATGGGAGCCTTTTCAGCAACTTTTTTTTCCTCTTCGAAGGTCTTACTTTTTTTTGCAATAAAAGTAGAATTTCTTGAGACCAATGCTATTTCCAATAATGGTTCATTAAAGTCAAGATCCAAATCTTCGGCTATTCTTTTAGATATAACAGAATTATAAAAATCTGAAAATTTTTGATTATTAGATTTCACTTCTGCAATCAAAGACTTATCGTTTTTTGGGTTAGTAATCTTAACAGTTGATTTTCTTTTCAACGATTTATGATAAATCATTAATGATCTATCATCCAATTTTTTTATTTTATTTAAGCTTTCATCATAAATTAAAGCAAATCCACTATTAGAGTATTTCTTTTCTAATTTTATCTCATTCTTATTCAGTTCATTAGGTATTTGAACACAACTTATCAAAAAAAAAGAGAATAATATAACTAAAATTTTATAATTCATTTTTAAATTTATCTTTTAAAGTACAAACAGCTAAAGCAAATCTTAGGGATCTGTTCCATTGAAGAATTATTTCATAATTATCAAATACAACATAAGCAGGATCTAGAGTATCAGCCCCTGGAATAATATCTTTATCAGGAGTGATTATTGCAACATTATAGTTAGATTTTAAAAAACTTAATTCATCATAATTTTCTATATATTTTCTAAAAAAACTTAATTTTTTTTTATTATTAAGTTTTTTAGCAGATACATTTAAATATTTTTTTGGTGTGTTTTTTTTTAGATCTATCTTGTAAAAGCAAGGGGAATTTTTTTTCCAACCAATTTTTTTAAGATAGTTTGCTGCTGAAGCATAAGCATCTTGAGAATTTTTTAAATTTATTTGATTATCAGTATTAAAATCAATAGCGTGATTTTTTATAGTTGAGGGCATAAACTGAAAAAAACCAAATGCTCCTGCCCATGAACCATATAAAGATTTATAATCTATTTTATTTTCATCTATTAACTTAAGTAATATTAGAAGTTCTTTAGTAAAAAACTCAGATCTTCTTTTGTCGTAACTCAATGTCGCTAATGAAGAAATAATATCCATTTTGCCAACATAGGTTCCATAATTTGTTTCTATTCCCATTAATGATAATAAAAGTTCTTTTTCGATTTCGAACTTATTTTCAACAACGTTAATTAACTCTCTATGATTTGAATAAAAGTTAACGCCTTTACTTAATTTTTTAGAAGACGCTCTTTTTGAAATATAGGTGTTGGTATCTTCATAAAATTCAGGCTGATATCTATCGTATTTTATTACATTGGATAAAAACTTAGCATCAGTCATTACAAGATCAAAAGTTTGCTCAGAAATATTATTGGCTAAGGCTCTTTGTTTAAAATTTTTTTTCCAATTTTCAAAACTTTGAATTTCATTAGCAAAGGAATTAGAATGAAAAAAAAATGCAATAAAAAGAAAAAACTTAATTTTGTTCATATAAATCGTTTAGATATATAATTACAGCAATCCAAATGATAATAAAACTTAGAAATTTCACTAATGAAAAATCCTCCCCATAATAAAAATAACCTAAAATGAACTGTAAAGTTGGGGTGATATAAAAAATCATTCCAGTTGGACCCAAACCAATTAACTCAACACCTCTTACATATAGGAACAAAGGAATCACAGTCATTGGACCAGCTAAAAGTAGATACAGACTTAGTCCTGGGTTATTTAAACTAAAATCATTAAAATCATTGTTTGCAATAATATAAAATGCAACAAGGGCAAATGGGAAAATATATAAGCTTTCAATTAATAATCCTATATCAGTATCTATTTCAATTTTTTTTCTTACTAAATTATAAAATGCCCAACTAAAAGCTACGATAAGACCAACCCAAGGTAAAGATTTAAGATTAAATAAGATTAATATTATAATTGATATTAAAACTAAAAGAATTGAGAAAATTCTTTTTTTATTAAGTTTTTCTTTAAAAAAAATATATCCTAATAGAACACTGATTATTGGCATAATAAAATATCCGAAACTTGCATCTATAATTCTTTCTGAGGCTACGGCATAAATCCATATAGACCAATTAACAAAAATTAAAAAACCAGATACAAATAATGCAATTAGTTTTTTTCTATCTTTTATTTCTTTTATGAGTATTTGCCATTTAGACAAAAAAGTTGTGGTAAAAACTAACAAGATTGCAGTCCATAAACATCTATGCACAACTAATTCAGTATGACCGATAAAGGAAACCGACTCAAAATATATAACCCCAATAAATCCCCACCAAAATGAACCTAGTGAAGTTAAAATTAAACCTTTATTAAAATCATTTTTCATACAAATTAAATGAACAAAATATCAAGACTAATTAGACTATTTTATTGTTGAATTAAATATTTTTAATTATAAAAGCTTCTACACGGAGAGATGGCTGAGTGGTTGAAAGCACCGGTCTTGAAAACCGGCAAAGGGGCAACTCTTTCCTGGGTTCGAATCCCAGTCTCTCCGCCATAAATTTATTAATATTTAAAATTTTTAAATAAATTATTAATTTTATTATCCTCAAATTCTATGTTGGTTTTTAAACCATTATAAAAATTGTATAGATTGTTGTCATCTATTTCTAAGAGCTTTATTAATTCATTTAAATCTTCAACATTTAATTGATCTAAGTATTTATTGGTGAAAGCTCCTAAAAGTTTATCCATTTCTTTGGTGCCGCGATAATTTGATCTGTATATAATTTTTTTTTTTATTTGTTCTATATCAGCGGTCATAATAAGAATATAATATTAGTTTATGGATATTAAAAGAAATTATGAATATTTATTATCTGACCTAAAATCTATAAAAGGTGTTGGTTTAAAAACATCCAATTTATTAAAAAGAAAAAAAATTAATACTATTTTCGATCTGTTATGGAAATTACCAAAATCCTATACGGATCGAAGTTTATCTTCGAAAATTAAAGATTTAAAAATAGATGAAGTACAAACTATAACTATAATTCCTCAAAAATATTTATTTCCAAGAGTAAGAAACTTACCAAATCGAGTTTTATGCAAAGATGAGACTGGTGAAATAGATTGTGTTTTTTTTAATAGTTACGAGGGATATATTAGAAAAATATTACCTATTGGAAAAGAGGTAACAATTAGTGGTAAAATTAAATACTTTCGAAATAAATATCAATTAACAAATCCTAAATATATTTCAGAAGATTCATCTATAATAAAACAAAAGCATAATAGCTATTCACTAACTGAAGGAATTAGTGAAAAAGTTTATAATAAGATCATATTACAAATTATTAAAAATTTGCCTAAAATCGATGAGTGGCATTCAAAAGATATATTAAAAAGTTTTGATAATATTGGTTGGAATGACTCAATCAAAAAATTACATGAACCAGAAAATATTGGCAAATTCAAAGAAAATTTCTATCAAAGACTCGCTTTTGATGAAATTTTTTCAACTTTTTTGGTAAATTCAGAAATTAGAAAAAAAATCAAAAAAACGAAAAAAACAAAGAAAAAATTTGATACTAAAAAACAAAGTGAAATAATATCCAAGTTAGATTTTTCCTTAACTAGTGATCAAACTAGAACATTAAATGAGATTAACGATGATTTGTGTTCAGATAACAAGATGTTTAGATTACTTCAGGGTGATGTTGGTAGTGGCAAAACAATAGTAGCGTTATTATCTGCATTCAACACCATCAGTTCTGATTTTCAAGTAGCGGTAATGGCTCCTACCGAAATATTAGCAAGACAGCATTTTCTATTAGCAAAAAAAATATTTCCCAAAATTATTAAAATAGAATTACTCTCTGGAAAATCATCATACAAAGATAAAAAAAAAATTTTAGATAAACTTATTAAAAATGAGATTGATATTGTTTTTGGAACACATGCCTTATTTCAAAAAAAAGTAGAATTCAAAAAACTAGGTTTAATAATAATTGATGAACAGCATAAATTTGGGGTTAGCCAAAGAAAAAAACTATCTGATAAAGCTGGGAAAGATTGTGATGTTCTTTTAATGACAGCAACACCAATACCACGTACTTTAACAATGACTATTTACGGAGATATGGATCTTTCAATAATACGAGAAAAACCGAATAACCGAAAACCTGTTAAAACTTATAGTAAAATTGAAAGTAAGATTGAGGATGTTATTAAATTCATTAAGAAAGAAATACGACTTGGAAATCAAATTTTTTGGGTATGCCCGCTCATTGAAGAGTCTAAAAAAATTGATCATTCTTCAGCAGTTAAAAAATCTGAATATTTAAAAAAAATATTTCCTAATGAGGTTTATTTACTCCATGGAAAAACAACGATTGAGGAAAAAGAAAAAATCCTAAACAAATTTTTAAAAAATGAATTTAAAATTTTAGTTTCAACTACAATCATTGAAGTTGGTATAGATTTTCCTAATGCAAATGTAATTATAATAGAAAATGCAAATAAGTTTGGTTTGTCTCAATTGCATCAACTTAGAGGTAGAGTTGGTAGAGGCAAGAAAGAGTCTTCTTGTATATTGATGTTTAAGTCAAATCTAAGTGAAAATGCTAAAAAAAGAATTAATATATTAAAAGACTCTAATGATGGATTTGAAATATCTGAGGAGGATTTGAAATTAAGAGGTTTTGGAGATATTCTTGGTTATAAACAAAGTGGAATAAAAAACTTTAAATTAGCAGATCCAATACATAACTATAATCTTTTTATTTTAGCTGAGAAAGAAATCAAAAGAATTGAAAATGAAAAAGAGGATATAAGTAAATTTAAACCACTAATTAAATTATATGATCGTGCAGATATAATTAACGATATAGCTTAATTCTTACCTGTGGATGTACCTGCTGAAACAATAAATTTAGATGCCTCTTCAAAAGTCATATTCAAATAAATTACTTCATCAATTGGAAACATAAGTAAAAAACCACTGGTAGGATTAGGTGTTGTAGGAACAAAAACGTTAATTAATTTTTTATTTGTTTTTTCTGCCATCTCACCCTTATTTTCTTTAGTAGCAAAACCAACAGCCCAAACTCCTTTTCTGGGATATTCAACTAAAACAACGCTCTTTTTATCATTATCATCTTTATTAGAAAATGTTTCAGTCATTTGAACTATTGCAGAATAAATAGTTCGCAAAACAGGAATTCTTTTAAATAAATCATCAATCAGTTTAAGAATCCTTTTGCCTAAAAATGATAAAGATAATCCTCCAACGATGGTTATAAAAATTACTGAAATCAAAATTTCTACGCCAGGGATCGCAAATGGCAGATAGCTATTTGGATTGATATTTTCTGGGATTATCTTAGATGAAATTCCAATTAAAACTCTACTTAAGTATAAGGTAAAGCCAATTGGAATCAGGACAACTACTCCTGTAATAAAATAATTTCTTAGAATTAATGTAATAGATCTTTTTTTTTTATTTTTTGGCATAATCTAATTAAAACTTGAATAAATAACAAAAGTAATTGCAATAAAAAATAACACTAATAAAATTTTGTTATTTAGATTCATTCAAATATATAATATCAATGATAATAAAAATGAATAGAAGAAAATTTTTGTCTTATGTTGGCTGTAGTTGTGGTGGTTTTATTCTTAATTCCTGTACATCGGCTCCAATTACTCAAAGAAAGCAATTAAGTATTGTTCCAGAGGCAAAACTTAATGCACAAGCTGCAAAAATCTATGAAAAAGTAAAAAAAAAAGAAAAACTCAGCAAAGACACGAAAACTCTAAATTTGATAAAAGAGATTGGAAAAAAAATGGAGGATTCTATCAGTGAATATTTTTATCAAGCTAAATTAGATGATCCTACAAAATATTTTGATTGGGAATATATCCTCATTGAAAACAAAAAAATAAGAAACGCATGGTGCATGCCAGGAGGTAAAATTGCTGTGTATACAGGAATATTGGATGTTACCAAAAATACAGACGGTTTAGCTGCAGTAATGGGTCATGAAATCGCACATGCAGTAGCAAAACATTCAGTTGAAAGAGCAAGTAGAGGAACTTTATTAAATGTAGGTACAAGAATAATTGATATTGCAAGCGGAGGAGTTCTATCTGATATAAATAGGACTACAGGAATGGATACTGTTGGCTTACTGTCCCAGTTAGGAATAATGAATCCTTTTAATAGAAAACAAGAAAGTGAGGCAGATTATTTGGGAATGATTTTCTCGTCTTTGTCTGGCTACGATATAAGAGAAACCTCTAAAATATGGGAAAGAATGAAAAAATATAACAAAGGTCAAACACCTCCAGAATTTATGAGTACTCATCCATCAGCAGAAAACAGAATAATAAAGATTGAAGAGTGGAAAAATGAAATTATTTTAAAATATCCACCAATTAATATTACTTAAATTTGGTGAGCCGTGATGGACTCGAACCATCGACCCATTCCTTAAAAGGGAATTGCTCTACCAACTGAGCTAACGGCCCAAAAATACCTTGTATATACATATTTATTTTAATATTTCAAATAAGAATTGATGAGACATAAGGCTTCCTATTTACAACTTATCTATATATTTATCGTGAAAATGATTAAAAGTACCTTTTTGAATATTTTTTCTGATTTCACACATCAATTCTTGATAAAAATTGATGTTATTTAATGTTAAAATCATTGATCCTAAAATTTCATTGGTATTGAATAAATGATTTAAATAATTTTTGGAATATTTATTCAAATTTAGATTTTCGCATTTTTCATCAAGAGGCGAGTTGTCATTTTGATATTTATTATTCTTAATGTTTATTCTTCCATTCCAGGTAAAGGCTAAGCCTGTTCTGCCTGATCGTGTTGGCATAACACAATCGAACATATCGATTCCTCTTTTAACTGCTCCCAAAATATCAGACGGAGTGCCTACACCCATAAGATAATGTGGTTTGTTTTCTGGTAGATTGTCTTTTATGTCGTCCAAAACCTTAAACATTTCATCTTGTGTTTCACCAACAGCTAATCCCCCAATAGCATATCCATCAAAATCTAAGTTTATTAATCCTTTTAAAGATAAAAGTCTTAAATCCTTAAAAAGACCACCCTGCACTATTCCAAATAATGCTTTGTGAGGATTTTTACCAAATGCTTTTTTTGATCTATCAGCCCAATGTAATGATAATTCCATAGATTTTTTAATAAACTCATAGTCATCAGTTTTTTTTGGGCATTCATCCATAATCATCACAATATCTGAGTTTAAACCAAGTTGAATTTTAATACTTTCCTCAGGACTTAAATAAAATTTTCTTCCATCTACATGAGAGTTAAAAATTGCACCTTTTTCTTTGTCTATTTTATTGAGTTTTGCAAGAGACATAACTTGAAACCCACCAGAGTCAGTAAGTATTGGTAAATCACAATTCATAAATTTATGTAATCCACCAGCTTGCTCGATACGTTCAACACCTGGTCGGATCATTAAATGATAAGTATTTGCCAGAATTATATCTGAACCTGTTTTCTTTATATCATTTATTGTGCAAGCTTTGACAGTTGCTTGAGTTCCTACTGGCATAAAAGCTGGTGTTCGAATGTTTCCTCTGTGTGTTTCTATAACACCTTCTCTTGCGTAATTATCTTTATTTAATAATTTAAAGGCAAAATCTTTTAATGCCATCAATGTATTACAAAGATTTAAAACTAATTATCACATCTGGATCTGAAACGGCACCATTATTATTTTCATCACCACGCTTAATCTTATCAACAAACTCCATGCCTTCAATTACTTTTCCAAAAACAGTGTACTGGTTGTCTAAAAAAGGGGCAGGCTTAAAACAAATAAAAAATTGACTATTAGCACTGTTTGGATCAGATGATCTAGCCATTGATAAAGTTCCTCGATCATGTGGTAGATTACTAAATTCCTGTTTTAGATCTGGTAGGTCAGAGCCACCCATCCCAGCCATTTTCAAATTAAAATCTTTTGATGAAGAATTTCCAAATTTTACATCACCTGTTTGTGCCATAAAACCGTCTATAACCCTATGAAAAACTACACCATCATACTTACCACTATTTGCTAAATCTTTTATTCTTTTTACATGGTTTGGAGCTACGTCATCGAACAATTCAATCTTAACATCTCCATTTTTTAGTTTTAAAATCATAATATTCTCCTCTGAAGTTACATGGTTTATCATTAAAAAAAAGGAAACAAATATATTAATTAAAAATTTATTCATATTTTTTTTTTAATAATTTGATTGTACTTTTTGTAGTAAATTTCTTTATATCACCTTTTAGATTTACTATCTCTTTAACAAATCTTGATGAAATAATCTGGTTTTCAACATCAGACATTAAAAATAGAGTTTCAATATTCTTATTTAACTTTCTATTCATACCAGCAAGTTGAAACTCGTATTCAAAGTCAGAGACAGCTCTCAATCCTCTCAAAATAATATTTGATTTATATTTTCTGCATAAATCAGTGGTCAAAGAACTAAAAGAAATTACAATAATTTTTTTTTTATTTAACTTTAAATCGTTAAATAATGCTTTTTTTACTATTTCAATTCTTTCATCTGAACTAAACAAATAGTCTTTATTTTCTACATTTGAGACAGCGACTACAATTTTATCAAAAAGTTTTAATCCCTTTTTAATAACATCAATATGTCCAAATGTAATTGGGTCAAACGTGCCAGGATAAATAGCAACTTTATTCATTAAACTAAATTATCATCAATTTTGTCTGCTGAAACAACTTTTTCTTCTCCAGATAATTTAATAATTCTAACACCTTGAGTATTTCTCCCTGCTGTTCTAATTTCTTTAACTGCAACACGAATTACTCGCCCTTTATTTGTGGATATAAGTATCTCATCACCTTCATATACAGGAAAAGAGGATGAAATATTTCCATTTCGTGGCGAATTTACTATCCCAATGATCCCCTTACCTCCTCGATTTGTTACTCTATACTCTGAATGGCTTGTTTTTTTACCAAAACCATTTTCAGTAATTGATAAGATAAATTTTTCCTTGGCTTTTTGCTCGGACTGTTCATCCTTGGATTTTTTTCCATTTTTTTTAAATTTATCATTATTTATAATTGATAATGAAACAATTTGGTCATCTGGAGACAAAACTATCCCCTTAATGCCTTTAGATGATCTTCCTTTAAAAACCCTCAATTTCTTTGACTCAAAACGTATGCATTTTCCCAATTTGGTACTTAAAATAATATCTTGATCTTCCTTACAAATTTTAACTCCAACTATCTTATCATTGTTATCTAATTTCATTGCAATTTTTCCAGAGGTATTAATTGAGGAGAAATCCTCTAAGCTATTCTTTCTAATTTTACCCTGTGCTGTTGCAAAAACAATTTGATAATTCTTTAATTCAGACTCATTATCAGGAAATGGCATTATAGAGCTTATTGATTGATGGTTTTTTAATGGAAGAATATTAAATAGTGATTTGCCTTTAGAAGCTGAGGAACCTTCAGGTATTTTCCAAGCTTTTATTCTATAAACTAAACCTTCTGTAGAAAAAAATAAGACTGAGGTGTGTGTATTAACCGATAAGGTTTGAACAACTGAGTCCTCATTTCTTGTGGTCATACCAGTTTTTCCTTTGCCCCCTCTTTTTTGAGTCTTTACACTATTTAGTGATCCACGTTTAATATACCCTTGTAAAGTGACTGTAATTAATACAGATTGTTTTTGTATAGTTTCTTCAATATCATAATTTAAAACAGCATCTATTATCTTTGTCCTTCGAGGTAATGAATATTTTTCTTTTATATTTTTTAGCTCATCACTAATTACTTTTAATAATTCTTTTTTAGAGGAAATAATTTTTTTATATTTAGTTATTAATTCAGCTAGATGTTTAATTTCAATTTCTATTTCATTAATACCTAATGCTGTTAATTTTTGTAATCTTAATTCTAAAATAGAATTAACCTGTAAAGTCGATAATAAATAAACATTTTTTGATTTTATATTCTCTACAAGTGAAATTAATCTTTTTGATCTATCAATTTTCCATTTAGTTTGTAAAAGGGTTTTTTTGGCATCATCTGGATTTTTTGATGATCTAATTAGTTTAATAATCTTATCTAAGTTATCAACTGACACAGACAAGCCTATTAAGATATGAGCTCTCTCCTCGGCTTTCCTTAATTCAAATTTTGTTTTTTTAACAACTATATCTTCTCTGAAAGATAAGAAATTTGATAAAAAATCTTTCAGGTTACAAGTTTCAGGTTTGCCATCAACTATGGCTAGCGTATTGAATCCAAATGAACTTTCAATTTGTGTATTTTTATAAAGTTGTCTTTTTACGGTTTCAGGTTCAACCCCACTTCTTAAATCTATAGAGACTCTAATTCCCTCACGATTAGACTCATCTCTTATATCTTTAATACCCTCAATTTTTTTTTCTCTTACTAGCTGAACAATCCTCTCATTCAAAACAGATTTGTTAACTTGATAAGGAATTGAAGTAATAACTAATCTTTCTCGACCATTTTTTAAACTTTCAATAGAAATTTCACCTCTGATCTTAAATGAGCCTCTTCCCTTATTGTAGCCTTGTTTAATCATATCTTTTCCAATTATTACACCACCAGTTGGAAAATCAGGGCCTGGTATGTGTTTCATAAGATCCTTAATCTTTATGTCTTTGTTTTCAATTAATGCTAAAGTTCCATTAATTATTTCACCTAAATTATGAGGAGGTATACTTGTTGCCATTCCAACTGCAATTCCACCTGCCCCATTAACTAACAAATTAGGAAATTGAGCTGGTAAAACTGTGGGTTCTTTCTCAGTTTCGTCATAATTATTTTTAAATGAGACAGTATTTTTTTCTATATCATCAATTAAATATTGTGAAACTCTAGATAATCTAGTCTCTGTGTATCTCATAGCTGCAGCTGGATCTCCGTCTATGGAACCAAAATTTCCTTGTCCATCAACGAGAGGTAAGCTCATAGAAAAATCTTGAACCATACGAACTAATGCATCATATACAGATTGATCTCCATGCGGGTGATATTTACCAATCACATCTCCTACAATCCTAGCTGATTTTCTATATTGTTTAGACCAATCATAACCACCTTTATACATTGCGTATAGAATTCTTCGGTGAACAGGTTTTAGTCCATCTCTGATATCTGGCAAAGCACGACTAACAATAACACTCATTGCATAAGAAAGATAAGACGAGCTCATCTCATCATGCATAGAAATTAACTTAATATTTTTATCATTTTGATTTTCAGAATTTTGCATAATTACTAAAATGGAATCTCGTCATCCATTTCATTAGAAATTTGAGACATATCATCAGTATTATTTGATGATTTATTATTATCATTTGCAATTCCACCACCAGAATTACCTCCACCCAACATTGTAAGTGAAGAATTATATCCTTGAATGATTATCTCAGTAGAAAATTTGTCTTGACCTGATTGTTCATCTTTCCATTTTCTTGTTGATAGTTGCCCTTCAACATAAATTTGAGCTCCTTTTTTTAAATATTGTTGAACAACATTTACAAGTCCCTCATTAAATACAACCACACGGTGCCATTCTGTTTTTTCTTTTTTTTCACCTGAGTTTTTATCTTTCCATGATTGGCTTGTAGCAAGACTTAATCTTGCAACATTTTTTCCATTTACCATTTGTTTAATTTCAGGATCTGCGCCCAAACGACCAATTAAAAGTACTTTATTTAAACTTCCAGCCATAATATTTTAATATTTGTATTATTAAATAATTAGTTTTATATCACAATTTACTCTGAATATTAATTTTATTAAGTCAAAGCAATAGAAATTATGATGAAAAAGATACTTATTAAAGGGGCTAAAGAGCATAATCTCAAAAATATTTCATTAGAAATTCCTAAAGACAAATTTGTGGTTATAACAGGTCTTTCTGGCTCAGGAAAATCCTCGCTGGCATTCGATACTGTTTATGCAGAAGGTCAAAGAAGGTACGTAGAAAGTTTGTCGGCTTATGCACGTCAATTCTTGGACAAAATGAAAAAACCTAATGTTGATTTAATTGAGGGTTTGAGCCCTGCTATTTCAATTGAGCAAAAGAATACTTCGAAAAATCCTAGATCTACAGTTGCAACAGTGACTGAAATTTATGATTATATGAGAGTTCTCTATGCAAGAGCGGGAATTCCTTATTCGCCATTCACTGGAAAACCAATAGTTTCTCAAACAATTACTCAAATTGTAGATAAAATTAAGGAATTGCCAAAAAAATCAACAATCTATTTATTTGCTCCAGTGGTAAGAGGTCGAAAGGGTGAATACAAAAAAGAAATTTTAGGCTTTAAAAAGCGTGGATTTAGAAAGATTAAGATAGATGATAAACTTTATGATATAGATAATGTTCCTGAACTTAATAAAAAAATAAAGCATGATATATATGTTTTGGTTGATAGGATTATACTAAATTCATCTTTAGGTAATCGGTTAGCAGAGGGTATTGAAACATCAATAAATTTAGCAAATGGTTTAGTTTTTGTCGAATATGAAAATGAAACTTTACCAAAAAAATTTAGAAAATTAGAGAAATTAATCTTTTCAACTAAATTTGCTTGTCCAGAAAGTGGATTTACTATTGAAGAGATTGAACCAAGATTATTTTCTTTTAATAGTCCGTTTGGTGCCTGTGAGGAGTGTGAGGGTATAGGTATAAAACTTAACGTAGACCCTAATTTAGTTATACCGAATGAAAAAAAATCTATTATTGATGGTGCTATCGAACCCTGGGCTAAAACTACTACTTTATATTATGCACAAACACTATCTTCCCTAGCAAAACACTACGATTTTTCTCTTAATGAAAGATGGAATAAATTACCAAAAAAAATAAAAGATATAATACTTTATGGTTCTGATGATGAAGAGATAAAATTTACTTACGATGATGGATATGAAAAATATTCACATAAAAAGACATTTGAAGGTGTCATAAACAATCTTGAGCGAAGGTATCTAGAAACTGATAGTGATTGGAAAAGAGAGGAAATATCTCAGTATCAATCAGATACTAAATGTGAAAGATGTAATGGTCATAGACTTAAAGATGAAGCTTTGTGTGTAAAAATAGATGGTTTACATATCAGTGAAGTAACTGAAAAATCAATTTTAGAGGCCTCGAAATGGTTTAAAGAACTTCAGACAAACCTAAATAAAAAACAATTTAAAATTGCTGAACATATTTTGAAAGAAATAAATGAAAGATTAGATTTTTTGCTAAACGTTGGACTTGATTACTTAACACTATCAAGAGAGTCAGGCACATTATCAGGAGGCGAGTCTCAAAGGATAAGGCTAGCATCACAAATAGGATCAGGTTTGACAGGTGTACTCTATGTTTTAGATGAACCTTCCATAGGTCTTCATCAAAAAGATAATGTAAAATTAATTAATGCTTTAAAACGATTAAGAGATTTAGGAAATACTGTTATTGTTGTTGAACATGATACAGAAACAATGGAGAACGCTGATCATATAATTGATCTAGGTCCTGAAGCCGGCAATAATGGTGGCCAAGTTGTAGCGCAAGGAACTTTTAAAGAAATAGGTCAGAACAAAGACAGTATTACTGGAAAATATTTATCTAATAAACTCAAAATTATAGTTCCACCAAAGAGAAGATTAGCTAAGAATGGAAGATTTTTAGAAATTACTGGTGCTACAGGAAATAATTTAGATAACGTAAATTTAAAGATACCCTTAGGAAGTTTAACATGTGTAACTGGAGTATCTGGAAGTGGAAAGTCTACATTAGTTTTACAAACACTTTATAATGCTTTGAATTTAACTTTGAATAATAATAAATCTAGAAAAATTCCCAAACCATTTAAAAATTTTAAAGGAACAGAATTAATAGATAAAGTTATTGATATTGATCAATCACCTATTGGTCGAACTCCAAGATCAAACCCAGCTACATACACAGGTGCATTTGGACCAATTAGAGACTGGTTTACATCATTACCTGAATCTAAATCACGAGGTTACAAACCTGGTAGATTTTCTTTTAATGTCAAAGGTGGAAGATGTGAAGCTTGTGAGGGTGATGGAGTTATTACATATGAAATGCACTTTCTCCCTGATGTGTATATTCAATGTGATGAATGTAAAGGTACAAGATATAATCGTGAAACTTTAGAAATAAAATTTAAAGATAAAAGTATTGCAGATGTTTTAAATATGACTGTTGATGAAGGATGTGAATATTTTGAAAATATTACAAATATAAAGACTAAACTACTTACTCTGAAAAAAGTTGGATTAGGTTATATAAAAATTGGTCAGCAAGCTACTACACTCTCAGGCGGAGAAGCACAAAGAATAAAGTTAGCAAAAGAATTATCGAAAAGATCAACTGGACGTACAATGTATATACTCGATGAACCTACTACTGGCTTACACCAGCACGATATAAAAAAATTGTTAGAAATTCTCCATACATTTGTTGCTCTAGGAAATACTGTTGTAGTAATCGAACATAATCTTGATGTAATAAAAACAGCTGATTATATTGTTGATATGGGTCCAGAGGGTGGAGTAAAAGGAGGTAAAATCATCGCAGAAGGAAAACCTGAGGAAATTTGTAAAGTAGACAGTAGTTATACAGGAAAATTTTTAAAGCCTCTTTTGAACTAGAGAAAATATTAGTAAATTTCAGTTGAATTTGATATAAATAATATATTGTGATTAATTTACTATCATCATTATCTAAGACAGTTCATACATCAATTGCCATAGCTATAATTTTGTTTCTTGGTTTATTTTATCAAAATGGAGGATTTAGTTTTGATGCTCTTTTTTGGAGTTGGGTAGCTCGATATACTCATGTTTTAGTTGGGATTATGTGGATTGGTTTATTATGGTACTTTAACTTTGTTCAAATTCCCAATATGGGAAAAATACCCGATGAACAGAAGCCAGCTATTGGAAAAGTTATTGCTCCCGCAGCATTATTTTACTTTAGATGGGCTGCTGCATTTACTGTAATCTCTGGATTAATATTAGCAGGACTTAATGGGTACTTACATGATGCCATGACCTTAAGTATTGGATCTGGTGTTCCAAAACACACAGCTATAGGTATTGGTATGTGGCTAGGTTTGATAATGGCATTTAATGTTTGGTTTGTCATCTGGCCCAATCAAAAAAGAGCTTTAGGTATTGTTGATGCTGATCCTGACTTAAAAGCTAAATCAGCTAAGACTGCAATGTTGTTCTCTAGAACAAACACTTTATTGTCCATTCCAATGCTATTAACGATGGTTATAGCACAAAATTTATATTAATTTTTTTCCTCATCTTTTAAGATAGTTTTTTGGGAAACATTTAATCTCACTAGAATAGTATTTGCTATATAAATTGAAGAATAAGTTCCAAAAATAACACCAAAAATCATTGCTAGTGAGAAACCTTTTAAAATTTCTCCACCAAAAATAAAAATTGAAACTAATGCTAAAAGTGTTGTTATTGATGTAATCAAGGTTCTTGATAAAGTTTCATTGATTGAAATGTTAGTTAACTCAAATATCTTAATATCAGCATATTTTCTTAAATTTTCACGAACACGATCAAAAATAACCACAGTATCATTCATAGAATAACCAACTATAGTTAAAACAGCTGCTATTATTGATAAATTAATTTCCAAACCTAATAATGAAAATAAACCCAATGTAACAATTACATCATGAAATAATGCACAAATCGCACCTAGACTAAATTGCCATTCAAATCTTATCCAAATATAAATTAACATTAAAGCTAGTGCTACTGAAATAGCAATTATGCCTGATTTTAATAATTCGGCACTAACTTTAGGACCAACATTTTCTACTCTTCTAAAATCTATATTATTTCCAAATGATTTATCTAAACTTTTTTTAACGTCTTCAATAATGTTCTTCTTATTGTCTTTATTTTCAAACTTAATCAAATAGTCTGTTTCATTACCAAATTTTTTAACTGAAACATCTCCTAAATCCATTTGATTAAATTTGTCCCTTAAAGATGATACATTAACTTTTGAATCTGTAGACCTAAGTTCTATTAAAATACCACCTTTAAAATCAATTCCAAAATTCAATCCCTTAAATATTAAAAATAACAAAGAAATAACAACTAAAGATAAAGACAATATATTAAATTGGTTATAGTATTTATTAAAAGCTATCATTTATATAACAATTTCTTTGTTTTTATTTTTTGAAATATACAAGACGGTTAAAAGCCTTGCGATGAAATAAACAGAAAATAGAGTTGTAAAAATCCCAACACCCAAAGTTATTGAGAAACCTTTAATCGGACCTGAGCCCATAAAAAATAATATAATTGCTGCTAATAAAGTTGTTATATTTGCATCAAGAATTGCAGTTTTTGATTTAGAGTAACCACTGTCGAAAGCAATTAATCTATTTTTTTCATTTTTAAGTTCTTCTCTTATACGTTCAAAAATTAACACGTTGGCATCTACAGCCATTCCAACAGTTAAAATTATTCCTGCTATACCAGGTAAAGTTAAAGTTGCTTCAAAAAGTGTAAGAACACCAACTAAGAGGAGTAAGTTAATTATTAAAGCCACGTTAGTAATTACTCCAAAAATTCTATACTTAACAATTATAAAAAAAATAACTAAGACAAAACCTATTATTAAAGCTATTATACCAGCATTAATAGAATCTTGACCTAAATCTGGTCCCACAGTTCTTTCTTCAATAATGTTTAAAGGAGCTGGTAAAGCTCCAGACCTTAATAATAAAGCCAAGTCAGTAGCTGACTGAAATGTAAATCCTCCTGTAATTTGTCCAGAACCGCTAGCTATTGTGTCTTGAATGACTGGGGCACTAATAATCTTTCCATCTAAAATTATAGCTAATTGTCTTCCAATCCCTGTTGAGGTTGCTTTACCAAATCTTTTTGCACCCACTCTATCTAGATTAAATGTTACTACAGTTTCGTTTGTTTCACTATCCATCCTTGGTTGAGCATCAAGTAAATTGTCTCCACTAAGTATTATTCTCTTACTAACAAATTCTGAACCCTCTTCATCCTCATAGTCTAATTTTTCATTACCAAATGAGTCCTCGTTATTATTAGAAACAAATCTGAATGTAAGATTGGCAGTTTTTCCTAATAAAGTTTTTATTCTCATAGGATCATCCAGGCCTGGCAATTCTACTAATATTCTATCATTTCCTCTTCTGAGAATATTAGGCTCATTTGTTCCAACTTCATCTATCCTCCTTCTGACTATTTCAAGGGCTTGTTCTTGTGATGACGTTTTAAGTTTTACTAAACCTTGTTTAGAAAATTTTACACTTAGAAAATTGTTTTCTTCATCAATTTCAAGTTGATGTGATTTAAATCTTTGATAATAAGGATTTATTTCACTTTCTTCATCATTAAATACATCTAAAACAGTTTGTTTATCATTTTCATTTACTTTAAATAAAACTTTTTCATTTTGAAGTTTAAAATTTACTAACTTAATATTCTTCTCTTTAAAATAATTTCTTATGGTAATTGTTAAATTTTGAAGTTTTTGTTCAATAACAGGCTTATTATCAATTTCTAATAAAAGATAAGAACCTCCTTGAAGATCTAAACCAAGATTTATATTTCTTTTTAGAAAAATATTATCAAATTTAAATAAATTTGAGGAGGCAATCAAAATTAAAAATAATGATACAACTAGGATACAAATTATCTTTAGTTTAGAAAAATATAACACACTATTAAATTAGACTATTTCTTAGGTTCTTGAGAATTCATTAAGCTTTGAATTCCTGTGCCTCTTATGACTTCAACAGTTACATTTTCTGCAATTTCAACCTCAACTTTGTCATTATCCACAACTCTAGTGATGATCCCGGTTATTCCACCTGATGTAACAACTTTGTCCCCTTTTTTTAAATTTTCAACCATAGTTCGATGTTCTTTTACTTTTTTTTGTTGAGGTCTAATAAGGAAAAAATAAAATATTACAAAAATTAATATTAGCGGTATAAACTGACCAAATCCTGAACTATCCATAAAACTCCTAATTTTATTTTGAATATTTATACCATCTAAAGAATTAAAACAACTTTATTTAAGTGAAATTTTTTCTAAATTATTCATATAAGGACGTAACACTTGCGGGATTGAAATAGCGCCATCTTTTTGTTGATAGTTTTCCATAATCGCTATTAGTGTTCTGCCTATAGCAAGTCCACTACCATTTAATGTGCCAACATACTTTGTATCTTTATTTTGAGTTTTATATCTTGCTTTCATTCTACTGGCTTGAAATGTTGAACACGAAGAACAGGAAGATATTTCACGATATCTATTTTCCGATGGTAACCATACTTCTAAATCGTAAGTTTTTTCTGCACTAAATCCCATATCTCCGCTACATAGGATAACTTTTCGATAAGGTAATTCAAGTAGATCTAAAATATTAGTCGCACAATTAGTCATTCTTTCAAGTTCCTCTAGACAATTATCTTGCTCTACAATACTGACAAGTTCTACCTTATAAAATTGATGTTGTCTTATCATCCCTTTTGTATCCTTACCGTAACTACCTGCCTCTTTTCTAAAACAAGGGGTTGAAGCAACAAATCTCATTGGTAAATCTTTTTGATTTATAATTTTATCTTTAACAATGTTTGTTAAAATCACCTCAGCTGTTGGTATAAGAAATTTTCTTTCATTTCCCTCCTCGATTTTAACTTCAAATTGATCATTTTCGAATTTAGGTAATTGGCCTGTACCATACATAGTGCTTTCTGAAGCTAATAATGGTGGTGATATTTCGCTATAACCATTTTTAGTTACATGAGTATCTAACATAAAATTTGATAACGCTCTTTCCAATAAGGCTAGTTTATCTCTTACAAAAACAAATCTTGATCCGGTAGTCTTTGTTGCTAATTCAAAATCAAGCATACCAAGATTTTCACCTAATTCATAATGACTTTTAACTTTAAAATCAAAATTTGGGATTGTTCCAGATTTTGTGACTTCAATATTGTCATTTTCATCCTTTCCGATCGGAACATCCTTGTGTGGAATATTCGGGATATTTGATAAAATACTATTCAATTCGATTTTAATTTTTTTTTGTGCTTCTGTAATCTCATCAATCTCTTGAGATAATTTTTTTGATTTTTCAAACAATGATTTATCTTTAGATTTGGATATTTCTTTTTTTTCTTGCTCTAAAGATTCTTTTTTTTGAATTAATTCTCTATTTTTTTTATCTAATTTTTCTAAATTTGAAATATTTATTTCAATAGATCTTTTTTCTAAAGACTTTTTAAAACTATTAAAATCTTTTCTAACCTCTTTAAGATTGTGCATCAGATTTTTCTAAATTTTTATTTTCAATAAACCTTACAGAAAAAATTGATAATTCATATAAAATTAGTAAAGGTATCGCTAACCCAATTTGAGTTATTGGATCAGGTGGTGTTAATAATGCAGCTGCTGCAAATATAATTACAACAACATATTTTCTTCTTTTTTTTAAAAAATCTGAGTCAACTAATCCCACTCTTGCTAACAAACTTAAAACAACTGGAAGCTGAAAACTTATTCCAAATGCAAAAATTAATTTCATAACTAAAGACAGATACTCGTTCACTTTAGCCTCTAATTGGATTGGTAAATTGGTAGAAATACCTGAGCTTTCAAATGAAAGAAAAAATTTAATTGCTAGAGGCATTATTAGATAATAAACAAGTAATCCCCCTAAAAAAAATAATACAGGTGTTAAAACTAAATAAGGTAAAATCGCAATTTTTTCATGCTTATAAAGTCCTGGCGCAATAAACTTCCATATTTGCATTAAAATATAAGGACAAGTTACAAAAAAAGCAGTGAAAAAAGAAACTTTAAGATAAGTTAAAAAAGTCTCTTGAAGAGCAGTAAATATCAATCTTCTATTTGTCTCATCGTCTTTGACTGCTTTAGCATACGGTTCAACTAAAAAACCATATATATGTTCAGCAAAAAAATAGCATCCTATAAAAAAAATAATTAGAAATATGAAACTATGTATTAACCTTTTTCTTAATTCGGCTAAATGACTAATAAAACCTGTGTCTTTATCATCGTTAGTCATTTTTCTTATCTTCTTTATTTTCTTTCATTTCATTTTCATCAATATCGATGTTGGAAACCTCATTTTGAATATTATTGACATACCTTTTGGCAGTACCAATCCAAGAACCAACTTTTTTAAGCATTACCGGGAAATCTTTTGGACCTAAGACTACAATAGCAATACCTACGACAATTAAAATTTCAAACCAACCAATTGTAGGCATGTGGTTTATTCTTTGTTGTTAGATTTATTATTGTCCTGATTATCGTCAGAAATATTTTTAGGTTCTGAATCATCTGTTACGTCAGATGCCATACCTTTTTTGAAACTTTTAATACCCTTGGCTACATCGCCCATCAAACTAGATATTTTCCCACGACCAAATAGTAAAACAACTAATATAACTACTATAGCTATTTGCCAAATTCCTATACTCATGGGTAACTTATATCCTTTTTATTAAAAATTTAAAGTGACAAATTACTTTTGCTCATCCTTATCAAGAGTGCTACTCAACATTTCATCAATATTTGAGTAAATGTCCTCCTTTTTATCTTCTTGTTTTTCCCTATAAAATTTTCCTGTACCAAATATTGCATTATCTATATTAGCACTATCAATTAAACCTGCGGCTCCTAACTCATCAACAGTAGGTAAATCAGATAACTTTTGAAGGTTAAAATGACTTAGAAAATTATCAGTCGTAACGTATTGAATTGGTTTTCCAGGAACATCTTTTCTTCCACCAGGCTTAACCCAATCTAATTCCATCAATATTTCAATAGTATTTGTTCCAAAAGCTACACCTCTAATTTCCTCAATTTCTGCTCGGGTTACAGGTTGATGGTAAACAATAATTGACAAAGTCTCTATTGCAGCTCTAGATAATTTTTTCTCAACAGTTTTTTCTTGTACCATCAAACTTGATAATTTAGCCGATGTTCTAAAAGACCATTTATTAGATATACAGACTAAATTTATTCCACGATCTTTATATTCGTTTTGTAGTTTTTGTAGAATTTTTTCTACATCTGATTTTTTAGAAATTTTACTTTCAATAGTACTAGTATCCAAAGGTTCAGCTGCAGCAAAAATAATTGCTTCAATTTCTTTTTCAACATTTGATAATTTTGAGGGAAAATCAATTATATTATTTTTTTTCTTCTTTTTTATCATTTATTTTCTTTTATATAAATCTCTTCAAAAAGGTCATCTTGTTTTATTTTTAAATTTCCCTCTTTAACTAATTCTAATGAACCAGCAAAAATTCCAGCCGTTCCAGTGCTTTTAAATTTTTTTTCACTTTTAAAATTTTTTGGTATCAAATCATCTAATTTCTTCCAGTCTAAAAGCTTACCAAAAAAATCTCTGATGGTTTTTATACCGTCTTCGGTTGTAAAAACTGGAAGTCTTGGGATATTAATTTTTTGAAAATCTTTAGTCATTAAAATAGAGGAGTACGTTTTTAAAAGTTCAAATAAACTGATATTATATTCACTATTATAAATTGGTCTTATTCCAGCCTTCATGCCTCTTGTTCTGATCTCTTTTCCAAGACGTTTACGCTTAAGCATTTGATCTGACAATAATCTAATTAATTCCAATTTTTTAAGTTGTAATTTTAATTTTTCAGCAACTTCTTGAAGTTTAAACTCTTCCTCCGGAGAGCTTGGTAATAATAATTTTGATTTTAGGTAAGCTAACCATGATGCCATTAACAAATATTCAGAGGCTGTATCTAAATTTAAATTTTTTTCATTTTTAATATAATCATTAAATTGATCTGCCAATCTAGTTATTGATATTTTTTCTAAATTTACTTTTTGAGCTTTTGCAAGATCAAGTAAAACATCTAATGGTCCATTATAATTTTCAATTTGTACGTTGAAAAATTCAGAATCATTGAAAGACATAAACCAATATTATCTTAAAATATTGTAAAATTGTGATGTTTTTTTTATTATAAATTTACTTACCAAAGGTGAGTTTTTACCAACAATTTCCATTTCTTTTAAATTACCATTGCAATGTAACGCTAAATTACAGCCAGCTTTAAAAGTATCAATTGTATTTATTTTAAGACCCTTTTTAAGGCTCTTCATTGATAAATCGTCAGAAATTAAGAGATTTTTAAATCCAACTTTTTTTCTAATAATATCTATCATTTTTCTAGAATGAGTAACTGTATTGTATTTATCAATTTGATTAAAAATTAAATGACCAGTCATTGCAAAAAAAGAATTTTTATTTTTAAAAGCTTTAAAATCATTTTTTAAAAGATATTGAAGAGATTTATTAATATATGGAGTAGAAAAATGACTATCAACTTGAGCAAGTCCATGACCTGGTATGTGTTTTATAATAGTGCCAATAGAGTTTTCTTTGTAGGCTTTAATACATATGTCACCTATTTTAGATACAATATTAGGATCTCTTGAAAAGGATCTATCTCCAATTATTTTACTGGAACCATTAATTCTAAGATCTAACACAGGAGCAGAATTAATGTTTATTCCCAACTCTTTTAATAAATAAGATGTTTTATCTATAAAAATTTTAAAGTAGATGTCAAAATCTTTTTTATTTTTAACATATTTTTTTCCAAAAAAATCAGAGGTCAAGTTCTTAAAAGAAATGATATTTTCTAACCTACTTACACGACCACCCTCTTGATCAATCATTATAGGGTATTTCTTATCATTGAAAATATTTCTTATTTTTAAAGTTAGTTTTTTGGTTTGATTTAAATTCTTTATATTTCTAGTAAATAAAATTATCCCCCATGGTTTATATTTTCTTAAAAAAAGTTGTTCCTGTGAACTAATCTCAGTCGATTTAAGACCAACTATAAATGATCTACGATTATTCATTACTTTCTAGCAACTTCCAAAAATTATATTTTTTTTTATTAGATTTGGTCTCCTCAACATATTCAATTATATTTTGAGTATCACTTTTTAAAATTGGTAAATTTTTTACATAATTATTTATTTTCGTATCGATATTATTTAATGATCTATATGATTTTTTTTTATGTTCATCAGAGAAATAATATCGAATAGTAAAAAATAAGAACAAAGAAATTAAGATAATAAATACTAAATACTTAATCTCTTTAATCATTACATTTTTTCTGGTGTTGAAACACCAATAATATTCATACCTGATTTAATTACATTGGAAATAACTTTAAGAAAAATCAATTTATCATTATCAATTTTTTTTTGTTCATTAATAAATCGTTTATCTGGATTATCTTTTCCTAAATTCCAATAAGAATGAAATAGTGATGATAAATCATAAAGATAAACAGCTACTCTATGTGGCTCCAATCTATTACATGATATATCTATACATTTTGGCCATTCAGCTATTTTTTTTAAAATCTGGATTTCATCGTTTGAATATCTAAAATCATAACTATCAATATCTAATTCAGAACTTAAATTTTTATTTAAGTGTCTAAATACAGAAGCTATTCTTGCATAAGCATATTGTACATAATAAAGAGGATTTTCTTTTGACTTCTCCACAATATTGTCAAAATCAAAATCTAATTCCACATCACTACTTCTATTTAGCATTATAAATCTAGTAGCATCTTTACCAACTTCACCAATTAGGTCATCCACAGTAATATAATCACCTTTTCTTTTTGACATTTTAAAAGGTTTTTTATTTTTTATAAGCTTTACTAGTTGGCTTACTTTACAAATTAATTTTATCTTCGAGTTAGACAACGCATCAACAGAAGATGAAATTCTTTTAATATACCCAGCGTGATCAGCACCTAAAATATTTATTAAACAATCAAACTTTCTGTCTAATTTATTTTTATGATAGGCTACATCGCTAGCAAAATAAGTCCATGAACCATCACTTTTTTGTAATGCTCTATCTTTATCATCACCAAAAACAGTTGATTTAAAAAGAAGCTGCTCTCTTTCCTCCCAATTATTTTTATCCTCTCCGATTGGTGCTTTAATCTTACCTGTATAAACAAAATTATTCTCTTTAAGCGTTTGAACAACTTTTTCTACTTCTTTATTAAAAACTAATTTTTTCTCACTGACAAAACTATCATGATTAATTCCAAGACTATTAAGATTTTTTTTAATTAGATTTAATGCCTCTTCAATTGACAAAATAGTTAGATTTTCAGAAATACTTTCAAAATTTTCAAGGTTTAGGTCTTTATTTGATTTTATAATATTTTGAGCAAAATCTTTTATATAATCGCCTGGATATAAGTTTTCATCATTAGACGGGAAGCTCTCATTAAATTTTATTTCTCTAATTCTAAAATAAACTGATTTTGTAAAATTAATTATTTGATTACCATAATCATTTACATAGTATTCTTTTGTTACCTTATGATTATTGTACTGTAACAAATTTGCCGTTACGTCACCTAAAATTGCACCTCGACAGTGACCTACGTGTAATGGTCCAGTCGGATTGGCAGATACAAATTCTATTAAATAATTTATTTTTTTTTCTTCTTTATTTACTCCAAAACTTTTGTAATTTTCGATTACGTCTTTTATAAAATTTGTCCAAAATGCTGGTTTAAATTTAATATTAATAAAACCAGGCTTTTCAATTGATATCCTTTCAATTTGCTCGTCATTATCATTTAAAATTGGAGATAAAATTTCAGCAATATCATTAGGTGTCTTTTTATTAATCTTTGCTAAGAACATTGCTACATTGGTTGAAATATCACTATCGAACTTGACTGGTGGAATTTCAGCGGTAATTCCTTCCAAATTCTGAGGCAAAATGATCTTATTTTGTTTAGACAAATCTTTAAGTATGTCTTTTATTTTAATCAGATATAGATCAAAAATATTCATTTTAAATCTTTATATAAATTAATAGCATATCTATCAGTCATCCCAGATATAAAATCAGAAATTGCTCTAAACTTATCAACAGTTAGTTCTTTTCTTGAAATAAATTTTTTGGGATTTTTTATAATCATTTCAAAAAGTTTTTTGATAATATATTTTCCTCTGTTATTTTTTTTTAAGACGTTTTTGTTATTGTACATTTTTGATTTTAGGAAAAATCTAATCTCATAATCTGAATTCTTTATTTTGTCAGAAAAATCTACGGTTAAATCTTTTGTTTTTTTTATATCTTTAGATTCTTTAATTCTATTTTTTTTTAAATTTTTTAAAGTATTAGATATTAGATCTTTTATCATTATATCAATTGAATCTCTTATGATCTGATATACTGCGATATCGTGGTTATATCTATTTATTTTTCTTTTATATTTTTTATAAATATTTTTAAAAAAATCTATTTCGACTAACTCCTCGATTGAAAATAAATTGGCCTTAAGTCCATCTTGTATGTCATGATTATTATAAGCAATATCGTCTGAAATTGCTGCAATTTGAGCTTCTAATGGTGGATATGTTTTAAAATTGATTAAATTCTTAAATTTTTTTGTGCCTATTAAATCATTTACTAAATTTAAGTCCTCCACTGGCCCATTGTGTTTTAAAAGGCCCTCCAAGGTCTCAATTGATAAATTTAGACCATTAAATTTCATATATTTATTTTCTAAAAACATCACAATTCTCAATGTTTGCAAATTATGATCAAACCCACCGTGATCAGCCATGCAATCATTCAAAGACTCCTCGCCTGCATGGCCAAATGGAGTATGGCCTAAGTCATGCGCCAAACTTAAGGTCTCTGTTAGATCTTCATTTAAATTGAAATAACGTGCTATAGATCGTGCAATTTGAGATACTTCCATTGAATGCGTTATACGAGTTCGATAATGATCACCCTCTGTATTTACAAACACTTGGGTCTTATGTTTTAATCTTCTAAATGAAGCGCTATGTATAATTCGATCTCGATCTCTTTGAAATGGAGATCTATATTTTGAGGGTGTTTCGTAAAATATTCTACCCTTACTTTTGAATAACCCTAGCTTTGAGTAATTTTTCATCCTTTAAAATATAAATTTTAGTATTATATTACTAATATCAGTGATCACTTATGATTAAAGAAATTAAATTTACCGATAAAGCACTAAAACAGATCAATGCTCTTTTATCTAAAAAGGATAAAGGCTCTTTTTTTAGAATCGCTATTAAGGGTGGTGGATGCTCAGGTTTTCAATACGAGTTTACTTTTGACAAAGAAAAAAATGATGATGATTTAAATTATCAAAACATATTGATTGATAAAACTTCAGCAGATTTACTCAAAGGATCAGAAGTTGATTATGTCTCTGAATTAATTGGTGAACAATTTAGGATAAATAATCCACAAACAAAATCATCTTGTGGTTGTGGTGTTTCCTTTTCACTTTAATGATAATCTCATCATGGAATGTAAATTCTGTTAGAGCTAGAATTGAAAATATAAAAAGTTATCTGCTAAAATATAAGCCTGACATCTTGATGATGCAGGAAATCAAAACAGAGGACTTAAATTTTCCTTATGATGATTTTTCATCAATGGATTATGAAAGTCATGTATTTGGTCAAAAAAGTTATAATGGCGTAGCAATTATTTCTAAAGGGAAATTAAAAAATATCAGAAAAGACCTAATTAAAGATAAACTAAAACAATCAAGAATAATTTCTGCTGAAATGGAATATAAGAAAAAAAATATCCAATTAATCAATATTTACACTCCTAATGGTAATCCAGTCGACACTGAAAAGTATGATTATAAAAAAAAATGGCTCAATGACTTAATTAAGCAATTAAAAAATTTAAGTAAAAAAAATCAAAATATTATTTTGGCTGGGGATTTTAACATAATACCATCAGCGGAAGATGTATATAATCCTAAAAGTTTTGAGGATGATGCCTTGTTTAGATTAGAAATTAGAAAAAAATTGAGAGAAATGATTAATCTAGGTTTTAATGATGTCTATAGACATTTTTATGATACCAAAGAAGGTTATACTTTTTGGGACTACATGAGAGGGGCTTGGCAAAAAAATAACGGAATGAGAATAGACCATTTTTTAGTCTCAAATTCTCTAATAGACAACATTAAAAGTATCAATATTAATAAAGACCCTAGAGGACGTGAAAAGCCATCAGACCACACTCCTATAGAAATAACTTTAGCTTAACAACCTTTAAATGATTTTGACATGTTGCCAATCAAATCAAAATATAAATTTTTTCCTGGATCAAGTGTAGCTCCTAATGGATCGATTACACCTGTTGCAACATTAGTATCTTTTGCTACAGCTTTAATTATATCAGGATTAAATTGAGGTTCAGAAAATATACAACTCACTTTATCATGCTCGATAACTTCTCTAATTTCAGCTAATTGTTCAGCACCAGGCATAACGTCTGTATTTACTGTAAATGCTCCAAGAATATTTATACCAAATCTTTTTTCAAAGTATTGATAAGCATCATGAAAGACTACTGATTTAAAATCTTTGTTTAATTCAGACTTAACTTTTTTTGTTAATTTATCTAAATCATTATGTGCTTTCTTTAAATTTGCTTTATATGTAGAAGCATTTTTCTGATCTTTTTCTATCAGATGTTCAGCCATCTCACTTAAAATTATTTTTGCGTTCATAGGGTCCAGCCAAATATGTGGATCGAATTCGCCATGAGCGTGTTCATCATGACCATGATCATCATCTTTATCTTTGTGACCATGTTCATCTTCTTTATGGCCATGATCATCATCTTTATCTTTGTGACCATGTTCATCTTCTTTATGGCCATGATCATCATCTTTATCTTTGTGACCATGTTCATCAAAAATATTTCTTTCTCTAAATTTAAGTTTAGTTAAACCTTTTATTTCCATTAATTCAATTTTTTCAGCATCTTTCGCAATTGTTTTTAATGGTTTTTCCAAGAAATTTTCTATGTCCTCTCCTACCCAAAATATAATATCTGCATTTTGAATCATTTTTGCATGTGATGGCTTAAGTGCAAATCCATGTGGGGAAGCATAACCATCAACAATTAAATCTGGTTTACCAACACCATCCATTAGATAACTTGCAAGCGAATGGATTGGTTTTATTGCTGCAACTACTTTAATCTCAGCGTTAGCTGGTGCAAATATTGTTAAGAATGATAATAGTGATAGGATTAATGGTAATTTTTTTAAGTTTTTCATATGTTGTATATTTAAATTGTTATAATATAACACCATGTAATAATATAACACTAATTAGTCAAGAAAAAAAATGAGCACTGATCAAAACATATTGGTAAAATTAAACGATGCTGGTTTACAGTTGAATAACAAATGGCTAGTCAAAGGTGTTTCACTACAGGTTGAAAAAGGAAAAATAGTTACTCTCATAGGTCCAAATGGATCAGGAAAAAGCACAACAGCTAAAATTGCTTTAGGTATTTACAAAAAGATTGATGGCTCAGTTGAAAAATATACCAATAAAGTTGGATATGTCCCACAGAAAATTTCAATTGATTGGACGTTACCACTAAGAGTCAATGATTTCATGATGTTAACAGAAAGTCTTAATAAAGATACAATAGATGAAGCTCTATCTTTAACTGGAGTAATTCATCTTAAAGATAAAAATTTAGGAGATCTATCAGGTGGTGAATTTCAAAGAGTACTACTTGCTAGAGCCATATCAAAAAAACCTGATCTATTAGTACTTGATGAACCAGTACAAGGAGTAGATTTTACTGGTGAAATAGCTTTATACGAATTAATTAAAAAAATTTCTGATGAATTAAGTTGTGGGATCTTATTAATTTCACACGACTTACATACAGTCATGAGTGCAACAGACCATGTTGTTTGTTTAAACGGCCATGTTTGTTGTTCAGGATCTCCAATGGATGTTGCAAAAAACAATGAGTATAAAGCCTTATTTGGAGAACAAGCTTCTCAAATATTATCTAGATATGAGCATAAGCACGACCATATTCATACAGATGAAGGTGAAATTAAAAAAGATTAGATGTTTGATGATTTTTTTATAAGAGCTTTGGTAGCTGGAATTGGGGTTGCTTTTGTAACAGGACCTCTTGGTTGCTTTGTTATATGGAGAAGATTATCTTATTTTGGTGACACCTTGGCTCACTCTGCTCTATTGGGAGTGACATTAGCTTTTACTATGGAATTTAATATTGCTATTTCAGTATTTGTTATTTCTTCCATAATAGCTTTAATTTTAATTCAACTTCAAAAAAAAACTAACTTACCAGGTGATGCTTTATTGGGTCTTCTAGCTCATTCATCTCTAGCAGTTGGACTTGTTGTGATTGGTTTTTTAACATTCATTAGATTTGATATTATGGGATTGCTATTTGGAGATATTTTAGCAGTTTCAGTTAATGATTTGTTGATCATATGGATTGGAGGAGCATTTATCTTATTAACTCTGAAATTTATTTGGAAACCTTTATTCGCTTCAACAGTAAATTATGAACTAGCGGAGGCAGAAGGATTAAATCCGGATAGAGCTAAAGCTATATTTACAATTTTAATGGCAGCAATCATTGCTATTTCAATTAAAATGGTTGGATTGTTGTTAATCACTGGGATGTTAATTATCCCTGCTGCAATGGCCAGAAATTTATCATCAAGTCCACAAAGTATGGTTATCTATTCAATTATAGGAGGATTGTTATCTGTAATTATAGGATTGTTCACATCTTTAGAGTTTAATACTTCTTCAGGTCCATCAATTATAACAGCAGCCTTATTATTATTCATACTTTCATTATTTAAAATAAAACAATCTATTAAATTGAAAAATTAATGAGGAATCAGTAAAATGAAAACAATGCATAAAGAACATACTCTCACAAAAAATCAGCAAATTATTTTTGATTTAATTGATAAATCTCCTGAACCAATGAAAGCTTATGCAATCCTTTTTAGTGTTCAAAAAAAAGGCATTAAAGCTCCATTACAAGTTTATAGAGCATTAGATAAGCTAGTTGAAATAGGAAAAATTCATAAAATTGAAAGTCGAAATGCCTTTATTGCATGTCATAATTCAAGCTGCCAGGTATCAAAAGCTACTGCATTTTCAATCTGTGAGATTTGTGAGAAGATAACAGAAATCAGCAGTGCAAGTCTCTCTAAATACTTAGCTAATTTCAAAGACAAAGATGGTATGAAATACAGTAAATACAATCTTGAGTTTTTTGGATTATGTAAAAAGTGTAGATAATCCTTTATTTTAATAAATTCTTAACATAACTGAAATAATAATAACGAAAGGAAATTTTATGTTTATAAAAAAATATCTAAAGTGGATCAGTACGTTTCTAGTTTTAGTGGGAATACTTCTTACAAATTTAAATATATATCCATTAAATATATATTTTCATGGATTGGGAGTTGTTGGATGGACCATTGCTGGATTTATTAGCAAAGATAAAGCAATCTTAACAAACTTTGGATTACAAATTCCATTGTTTGTAATTGGTATTTATAAAGTTATTTTTTAAATGAAGAATATATTGTTCGTATGCACAGGTAATTCAGCAAGAAGTATTATTGCTGAAAGTATAATAAATAACGAGTATGACGATTTGTATAAAGGTTTTAGTGCTGGGAGTAATCCAACAGGAAAAATTAATGAAGATGTGAAGAATTATTTATTATCAAAACATTATGATCTTTCAAATTATAGATCTAAAAATTTTAATGAGTTTATTAATGATCAAATTAAAATGGATTATGTGATTACAGTTTGTAATAATGCCAATAACGAAGTCTGTCCTATTTGGCCAAATAAAGATCAGATAATTCATTGGGATATAGAGGATCCTGTTAAATTACTTAATGAAACAAACGACTTAAATAAAAAAGATGAAATAATAGAAAAAGTTTACAATAATATTCATAAAAGAATAAAGGAACTATTTTATGAAAAATAAAAGCCGCTATTTTCTTGCTGAACTATTAGGAAGTTGTTTTTTAGTAATGATTATTGTTGGTTCAGGTTTAATGGCTGAAAACTTAACTAATGATGTTGCTGTGATGTTAATTGCTAATACTATAGCAACAGGAGCAGGTTTATTTGTGCTTATTACAGTTTTTGCTGATGTATCAGGAGCCCACTTTAATCCATTTGTAAGTATCGCAATGGCAATAACGGGTAAATTAAAAAAGAAACTATTACCCTACTATATCATTGCTCAATTGGTTGGTTGCTTAATTGGTGTTGGTTTAGCTAATTTCTTTTTTGAACATGAAGTTTATGAATTGTCTACTAAATCAAGAGATGGAATTTACATACTCACATCTGAGGTAATAGCAACATTAGGGCTTATAATTATAATTTTTGGGTCTATGAAGTCGGGCAAAATTGCAGTTGCTGCTAGTGTTGGTCTTTATATTACTGCTGGTTATTGGTTTACTTCTTCAACTTCTTTTGCAAATCCAGCTGTTGCTATTGCTAGAACATTTACAGAGTCTTTTACTGGTATTAGTTATTTAAATACTCCTTATTATATTTTAGCTGAGCTTATTGGAATGTTAATTGCTGTACTTATTGTTAAAAAGTTATTTTTAGAAAAAAATTGAAAAATATAAAACTTACCAATCGAATTAGTTTAATTAACAAAAAATTTAAAAAAAAAGAGTTTTATCATTATCTTAAAACTTCTAATCTTTCATTAGTAATACCTAAGATTAAAGACAAATATGTAGTAGTTTCCCAAAAAAGAGTTCCAATTAATAAAATTAATTACGAGTTTCCTTCTGGCATAGTGGAAAAAAAGGAAACAACCCTGCAATCAGCATATAAGGAATTAAGAGAAGAAACAGGATATAGATCAAGATCAAAATTGAGTAAAATAATAACTTTTTATACTGAACCTGGAAGACTAACTACTAAAATTACTGGTTATTACACAGAAGACTTAATTAAAATTTCGAAACCAGAACAAGGTATTAGAATTCATCTTTTTAATCAAAGAGAGATATTTAAATTAATATTAAATCAAAAATTCAATAATAGTTCTCATATAGCAATGTTTTTTTATTTAATAACAGGTCTTAAAAAACTATAAACTATAGGTTGTAACAAAATATCCTTTTTATTTTAGGATTATATGATTTAATTAAGTATCAAATAATTCGGAGGCAGTAATGAGAAAAAAACTAAAAAAGAATGAAAAGAAAAAAACAAAAATATTAAAATCAATTGATAAACTTAAAAATAAAATTACAGCTAAAGAAAAAAAATTATCAAGCCTTAATATTAAAATTGCTGGTCTAGAAAAAAAGGTTGCTGAAAAAAAAGCAAAAAAACTTGCTAAGAAGAATGCAGAGCAGTCTCCTGCTTCTATAAATAATTAATTCCAAATTGTCTTTCTTCCTTCTCTTAAATGAGAAGGAAGAAAGAAGCTAATTAACAAAATTTAAACAGGGGAAAAAATAATGAATATTTAAATTTTGTAAATTATCTTAAAAAGATTAAGTTACAGAAATATTTACTTATTATTAAAGTTTAATTAATTTAAGTTTATTTTGAATTATTTGAATAAATTACTCTTGGCTCTAAAAATAATTCTCTAGCAAGAGCTTTAAATCTTTTGGTAACTTGTTTTGAGATTATTTCTTGATGTTGTGATGGAATTTTTAAAAATACAGCATTACCTCTTTTATACAATTTAAACTCTTCAAGAAATATCGTAGATATCGAGGTCAATGATTGTGAAAATCTCAATGCTGCACCAACTTGTTTGCTTGAAAAAATTTCATTATTATTCAAAAAAGTTAAATACTCGATCTTTGGATTATACTTGATACTACAGTACCGCCAATAGCATGACAAAGCTAATTGTATTCTTTCTTTATGAGTCAATCTAAGTAAAGGAGTATTTATCGTTTCTTGAAATACCAATTCAGCTTTTTGAAATGCTCCCAATCCCCAATCCATATGACTTAATACACATGCCAGATATAATAATTTCTTATTAAAGTGCTCATTACCTTCAAAAACTGGATGAATAAAATCATAATATTTTTTATAATTTGACCCTAAATCACCTCTTTTTTGCGCAACCTTCTCAATTGCTTTGTAAAAAATTTCAGATTCTTTTACATCTTTAAAATGGTCAATTGATAAAGATCCTTCACGCAAACCACTGATAGAACAAATAATTTTTTTTGGATTTGAAACTTTCATAATTTCATCAAGTATAATACAGCTATAAGGTAAATATGGTGTTCTAGATTTTGAAATATACTCAACTGTTTTAAGTTTGGATTTATTAAAAGAAGAAATTTTTTCAACAAACTTAGATAAAACATTATTATCAATACTATATTGATGAATTATGTGTACTGGATGATTATTTTGAAAAAGATGTAATTTAAATAATGCACGCCAAGTACCTCCAACTAAATATAAATTATTAAATTTCTTTTTTGAGAGCCATTTTTCATCTCTTAATAATTTTTTAATATATTTTGCTAAATTTCTTTTTTTAACTATAGGATTATTCATTAATCTTAAAACACCAACAGGTAATGAGGTTTTATTGGTTACTATATTGTTTTCAACTCGGGCTAACTCCAAACTACCACCGCCAAGGTCAGCAACTAATCCATCAACATTTTCAAAACCTATTTTTACTCCCTCAGCTGTGCATTTAGCTTCTTCTTCGCCAGATAATATATTAATCTTAGTTTTAAAAAGTTTTTCAACTTCATCAATAAAAGGTTTTGTATCAGTTGCTTCTCTTATAACTGCTGTTGCAATAATCTTTAGATTTGTGATTTTTGAAACATTTAAAATTTCAGAAAATCTTTTTAAAACTTTTAAAGCATATTCAGTACCAGATCTGTGAAGTTTTTTCGATTTATCTAAATTTTTTCCAAGTTCACAAACTGCTTTTTCATTAAAAAAAGGCACACGAGAAGAACTGAAATCTTCATAAATTAGCATTCTTATAGAGTTTGATCCAATGTCTATTATAGCTAATTTAGCCTGATTTAATTTTAAACTATTTTTACTTTTAATTACTTCCACTTTTAATCAATCTTAAGTGCAGTTGTTTAGGCTGCATTCTTAGTTTAGCTTTACCTCTTCCAGATAAGCTCGGATTATTCATAAAATATTCATGAGCTGAAAAGGAATCGCTCTTACTATATTTAATTTTTTTATAATTACCATCAGCTTCAAGTTCCCAGCTCTGATTAGTATCAAGATAATTTGCCAACATTATTTGATCTAAAATCTGTTCATGAACAGTCTCATTTTCAATTGGGACTAGAAGTTCTACCCTTCGATTTAAATTTCTCGGCATTAAATCAGCTGACGAAATATATACTTTTGCATTTCTATTAGGCATTTTTTTTGTACCATTACTAAAGCAGTAAATTCTAGAATGCTCTAAAAATCTTCCTATGATACTTTTTACAAATATGTTTTCTGATCTATCTTTTACTCCTGGTCTTAAACAACAAACACCCCTTACAAATAAATGAATTTTTACACCAGCATTCGAAGCTTCATAAAATTTATCAATAATTTCTGGATCTACTAAAGAGTTCATTTTTGCCCAAATAGCTGCAAATTTTCCATTTTTAGAATTTTTAATTTCAGCATCAATATTTTCATTTAAGGTTTGCCTCATATTTACTGGCGAAATAGAAATTTTATTTAAATTTTTTGGTTTTGCGTATCCTGTTACATAATTGAAAAACTTTTCAACATCTGATGCCATTTTCTTATCACAACTAAATAAAGACAAATCAGTATAAATTTTAGCATTTACTGGATGATAATTGCCAGTTCCTAAATGAAAATAAGTTTGTATTTTACCCTGTTCTCTTCTTAAAACTAATGATGATTTTGCATGAGTTTTATATTTAGCAAAACCATAAACAATTTGAACACCTACTTTTTCTAAACTTCTTGATAGTTGAATATTAGCTTCCTCATCAAATCTAGCTTTAATTTCAATTAAAGCGGTAACTGTTTTTCCGTTTTCTGCAGCTGTTATTAAAGCTTTAACAATAGGTGAGTCTAGAGTTGTTCTATATAGAGTTTGTTTTATAGCTATAACTTTTTTATCATTTGCTGCTTGGTTTAAAAATTCAATTACTGAGTCAAATGTTTCAAAAGGATGATGAACAACTAAATCTTTCTTTTTAATAGTTTCAAAAAAATTATCATTATATTCTTTTAATCTTTCAACTTCTCTAGGTGTAAAATGTTTAAATCTTAATTTTGGATTTTTTACTTTACATATTTGATCTATATCTTGAATTCCAACAAGGCCAGCAACATCATAAATATAGTCAGGATTTATATCTAATTTATTAATTATAAATCTTATCAATTCGTTATCACTATTTTCAAGAACCTCTAAACGAACAATATCACCCGTTCTACGTCTTTTTAAAGCCAATTCAAAAGATCTAACCAAATCTTCTGCTTCCTCTTGAATCTCTACATCGCTGTCTCTTATTACTCTAAAAATCATTTTCTTTTCTAAATCATGATCTGGAAAAATTTCATTAGCAAAAAAACTTATTACATCATCTAGAATCACAAATTTCTTATGATTTTTTGAAGACTCAATTTCAATAAATCTAGATAATGCTTTTGGTATTACTATTATTGAGTTTAAAATCCTTTTTTTATTTTTTTTTCTTAACTTCATTACAATTGCTCTTCCTTGATTGATTATAAATGGAAATGGATGTGCAGGATCAATTGCTGATGGTGTTAATAAAGGGTAAATCTCTTCTTTAAATATTTCTAAAAGTTTTTTTTTATCCTTAGTATTTAAATTAACTGGTTTAACTAAATTGATATTATTTTTTTTTAATTCCATAATCAGTTGAATAAAAATTTTGTTCTGTTTTTTTAATAGATTCTTAGTTTCAAGCACTACCTCATCCATTTGCTCTTCAGGTGTCAAACCATCAGAGCTTAGTGAGTCAACTTCTTGTTTTATTTGACTATATAACCCAGCCACACGGACCATAAAAAATTCATCTAGATTAGACCCAGCAATTGATAAAAACTTTACTCTTTCATAAAGAGGATTTTCGATATTTTGCGCCTCTAAAAGTACTCTATCGTTGAATTTTAACCAAGAAAGCTCTCTATTTATATATTTAGATTTCAACTCTTCTTTATGTTGTTTTTTTAAAGCAGTCATATATTTAGATTTTATGTATCAATTATACGTCATGAGACACGCAAAATCTAGTTGGGATGATTTAAGTATTAATGATTTTGATAGACCACTTACTAAAAGAGGCAAGAAAAATGCAAAAATGATTTGTGAATTTTTTGTTAAAAAAAAATTTGAATTTGATTATGCATTAATTTCATCATCAAAAAGAACAAAAAAAACTTTTCAAATTTTATCCAAGAAAATTAATAAGCCAAAAAAAGTTAATTTTTCAAAAGATTTATATTTAGTTGATGAGAATGCAATTGTAAAAAAAATTAAAGAAATATCCAGTGAATATAAATCAATTTTGATTATAAACCATGAACCATCAGTGAAAAATTTAGTACGAAATCTTACAAAAAATCATAATACGAATAATTTTAAACTAATGAATTATAAATTCCCAACAGCAGCATTTGCAAAAATTGAGTTTGATATTAAATCCTGGAATGAAGTTGAGAAAAAGGGAGTATTAAAAAAATTTATAAGACCCAAAGATCTTCAAGATTCTAAAGAATAACCAGCTGATCTTACTGTTCTAATTAAAGGTTTTGTATTTTGTATGTTAATTGCTTGTCTTAATCTTCTAATATGAACATCAACTGTTCTAGACTCAACATATATATTTTCTCCCCAAACATTGTTTAAGAGTTGTTCTCTTGAATAAACTCTTTTTGGATTTTTGATAAAAAAATCTAAGAGTTTAAATTCAGTTGGACCCAAAGTAATTTCTTTATCTTTTCTATAAACTCTTTTTGTAATCCGATCTATTTTTAAATCAGTAAATTCTACAATGTCTGATGATGATTGAGGTTTAGATCTTCTCAATAAAGATTTAATTCTAGCATTCAATTCTTTTTGACTAAAAGGTTTAGTTACATAATCATCTGCACCTGTATCAAATGCTTTTAATTTGTCTTCTTCCTCCCCTTTTGCAGTTAACATAATGACAGGAATATCATTAAACTTATTATCTTTTTTTAAGTTTTTACAAATTTCAACACCAGATAATTCTGGTAACATCCAATCCATTAATATTAAATCTGGCTGTTTTAATTTTATTTGTTTAAGAGCATCTTCTCCATTTTCTGAATGACTGACTTTATAACCTTCTTTTTCAAGATTGTACTTTAACAAACTAACAATTGATGCTTCATCTTCAGCTATGAAAACATGAGCTGACATAAATCATTTTTCTCCGGTTACAATTGGCTCTGTTCCCTTGGGTCTATCACCTTCTAAATATTCGCCTTTAACTAAATAATAAACTTGTTCTGCAACATTTGTAGTATGATCACCAATACGCTCTATGTTTTTAGTTACAAACAATAAATGGGTTCCATCTTCTAAATTTTTTTCATTTTCTTTAAGATATTTTATAACTTCTTGCATACAAAGATTTGTTAGATCATCTATTTGCTCATCACCTTCCCAAACATTTACTGCCATTGGCGCAGATCTTTCTAGATAAGCATCTAATGTTGATTTTAATTGTTTTTGAACATTGGTAGATACTCTATTCAATGAGTCTACCAAGTTCTTTGGAAGATTTTCGTTAAGCAAAAGTGTTCTCTTGGATATATTTTTTGCTAAATCACCTATTCTTTCTAAATCTGAAGACATTTTCAAAGCCGTTACTGTCTCTCTTAAATCAATTGCCATAGGTTGTCTTAAAGCAATTAAATTCACAACTTGCTGTTCAATTAAAGTCTCATATTTATCTATTTTTTCATCTTCTTGAATAACAGCTTCTGCAATATTATTATCTCTTGTTGTAATGGCTTGAATTGCTTTACCTAAAGAATCTTCACATGCACTTCCCATTTTAATTATATTAGCATTAAGATTTTTTAGTTCTTCTTCGTAAGATTTGACTGTATGTGGTGCTTCAGACATTATCCAAACCTCCCTGTTATATAATCTTGCGTTTTTTTATTATCAGGATTCTTAAATATTTTATCAGTAGATCCATGTTCAATCAATTGACCTAAATGAAAAAAACCTGTATTTTGAGAAACACGTGCTGCTTGAGCCATAGAATGAGTTACAATTATTATTGTGTGCTCTTTTTTTAACTCATCAATCAATTCTTCAATTTGTGCTGTTGCTATTGGATCTAATGCTGAACAAGGTTCATCCATTAATATAACTTCAGGTCTTACAGAAATCGCTCTAGCAATACAAAGTCTTTGCTGTTGTCCTCCAGATAATCCAGTTCCAGGTTCATGCAACCTATCTTTTACCTCTTCC
>CACEXM010000010.1 GCA_902563555.1 uncultured Pelagibacteraceae bacterium
TGGAGGGCAGAAAACTCTGTAAAGCAGCGCTAAACATACAGGGTGGTCGGTTCGGCGGTAGCGCATAAAACGACGAGCCATAAAATTCTGATCTTTGCACTGTAAAAAGTGTAAAGAATCAGGGTTTTTTTTATGAAAAACCTAATTGGAACAAAATTTCAATTAAAAGTTTGGAAATATCTTATTTCTATACCTAAAGGCAGCATTAAAACTTACAAACAAGTTGCAATCGCCATTAATTGTCCTAAAGCAGCCCGTGCTGTCGCAAATGCTTGTGCTAAAAACCCATATCCTCCAAAAATACCCTGTCATAGAGTGATTAGGTCTGATGGAGCTCTTGGAGGTTATTCTGGGAGGGGTGGAATCAGGCAAAAGCTCAAATTACTTAGATCTGAAAAAGTATCTATTTAGCGCTATTTTAAACCTTTTTTAAGTTAAAAAAGTAAGTAAAATCAACCCTTTTTAATCCTTTTATGTTATTTACTACTAAATAACATAATTCACCCTTTAGTTGTACCATATATTAGCCCATACTTAAAATAGACCCCTATACGGGCGTTTAAATGGTATATTCAATTAATGCATCGCTATACTATTCAACTATATCAAAGCTTTTAGAGCGCCCTACTTTTAAGCAATTTTCATTATCTCAATCGGAAAAAGGCCCTATTTTAAAGGACTATTTGATGTTTTTCATAATTTGCAATAAATCTCTACTTTTGCTCAACATATGAAGGAAATTTTAACATTAATGATCCAAATTATTCAAAAATTTTATTAATTTAATTATTTATAAAATATAATAAAAACAATAGTTTACAAGCAATACTTAATGTAATACTTTATATAATAGTAAACAAATAGTACTTATTATTTTACATTTTTACTATGTTCTCTCTTCTTGAGATGTAGATACCACTTAATACAATAATAAATAAACCTAAGAAAGTCCAATTATCTGGAAAATCACTAAAGAAATAATAACCTATAATTATATTTGTAATAATTTCAAAGTAACTAAATGGAGCTAATTTAGAGGCATCAGCATATTTAAGAGACAATATAAGAAAAAAATGACCTAAACATGCAAAAATACCTATCGCAGCCATGATAGACCACTGATTAAAATTAGGTTTAACCCAAACAAATGGCATAACAAAAGATATGATTATGGCCCCTACTACACCAGTTAATAATAAAGTTAATAAAGGATTGTCTGACGTGCTCAATTTACGAGTAATAATTAAATAAAACCCATACATTACACCTGTTCCAAGGGCAGCAATACTTGCTAAATTTATTTCAACAAAACCAGGTCTTATAACTACTAATGAACCTATAAACCCTATAATAACTGCAGACCATCTCCTAAATCCAACTCTCTCACCTAAAAAAATTGGAGAAAAAGTAGTCACAATTAAAGGAGCAACAAAAGCCAAAGTTAGTGCTTTAGCTAAAGAAATTATCGAAATTGCATAAAAAAAACAAATATTAGCTGTTAAAAGAATTATCCCTCTCGTAATTTGTAATCTTGGTTTATTAGTCAAAACAAGATTTTTTCTAAAAAATAAGAACATAATTGGAAAAGTAAATGCAACGGTAAAAAAATATCTTGCCCAAGTTATTTGTAAGACTGGGAGATCAGCACTTAGATATTTTGCAAATCCATCCATAATTGGAAGCATTACCCAGGCTAATAGATTAAAAGTTACAGCCTTCATCTATCAAGAGGATATATATTAATTAAAGTATTTTAAAGCAAAGAATACTACTATTGGAACAGTTATAAATGACATCAGTGTCGAAACAACAATAGTACTAGCGACACTATCGATAATCTTTTTAGGAGAATATATAGAAGCAACAAGATAATTAAGAACTGCACTTGGCATAGAACATTGAATTAATAAAACTCCCGCTGCAAATCCCTCTAGATTAAAATATAAAATCAAAAAATATCCAATTATAGGCCCAATAATTACTCGTCCTATAGAGGAAAATATTGCTTTATTAAGTGAAAAGACCTTTAGTCTTGTTAAAGCAATTCCTAAAGACATCAAAATCAAAAATATTGTAGCATACATTAATAGAAAAGTAGTATTTTCAACAAACCCTGGAAGTTCTAAATCGTAATAAAGCAAAAACACGGAAATTATTATTGCGTAAAATGGAGGGCTTTTAAGTATAACGTGTAAACTAAATTTTCTATCAGCAAGAAATACACCTAGGGTAAAGTGGCATAAAATAATCAGAGCAGATATTGCAGCAGAAACACCAAGTCCTTGTGAACCATAAGCAAATAGACATATGGGCAATCCCATGTTTCCAGTGTTTGGCATTGTTAATGGAGGCAATTCTCTTATTATATCTTTAGTATTTAGAAGATATAATATTATTATTCCAGTAAGCATGAAGCCAAAAATAGCTAAAGCATAATACCAAAAATAATTCAAAAAAATGTTAAAAGATATGTTTACTGGATTCAAAGCATAAATGATCATTGCTGGAGTTCCAACATTAGCAGCAAAATTAGTGATAAAAGTAGTATCTATTTTTGGGTTTTTTTTACCTAAGTAATAACCAATACCAACAACAAAAAAAACAGGAAATAAAACCTCAAAAAGTTTTATATAAATATCCATTAATTATATAATCTAATTAATGTTGGAGATTTAAGAACATTTTTGTTTTTCTTAAATATAGATAAACAATTTCGAGCATTTTTTTCTGAAGTTTTATGAGTTATGATAATTATTGTCGCTTTTTTATTTTTTTTATCTGGAGTCTGAATTATTCTTTTTACAGAAATTTTATATTTAGCCAATCTGTTTGTTATAAGGGAAAGAACACCCTGTTTGTCGTTGACCTCAAATCTAAGATATAATGAATTAGTGTAATTATCATAATTAAATGATTTTAGAGATTTTCTTTTTTTTGAGGATAAACCAAAAGGATATTTGATATTTCCTCTCAAAATTGACAATAAATCAGAAAGTAAAGATGATGACGTTGGACCTGGACCAGCGCCTTCTCCTTGCAAAACACTCTCACCTATTGGTTTACCCTCTATTATAACAGCATTCATTACACCATTAACATTTCCAATATAAGTATTTTTACTAACTAAACATGGATGTACAGTTTCAAATAATCTATAATTAATTATTTGAGAAATACCAAGAAGTTTAACTCTAAGGCCTAATTGTCCAGCAATTTTGATATCCTTTAAATCAATATTTTCAATACCTTGCATTATGCAATTAAATTTAGAAATTTTTGTATTGAAAGATAATGCAGATAAAATTCTAACTTTCGCAAAAGCATCAAATCCATTCAAATCAAGCTTTGGATTGCCTGGCTCAGCATAACCAAGTTGTTGAGCTTTTTGTAAAACTTCTTTAAAATTTTCGTTACTACTTTCCATTTCAGATAAAATATAATTTGTTGTCCCATTTAAAATTCCATAAACTTTATTAATTTTATTTGTAGCCAAACCTTCTTTAATTGTTCTTAAAATAGGAATCCCTCCTGCCACAGAGGCTTCAAATTCTAAATTTACTTTATTTATTTCAGCAAGTTTTGCTAAATTATCACCATGTTTTGCTATTAGAGCTTTGTTAGGTGTTATGACATGTATCTTATTTTTAAGAGCAGTTTCGACTATTTTTTTTGATATTCCATCTGACAACCCTATACATTCAAATAATATATCTATTTTTTTTTCTTTAAAAATTTGAAGTGGTTTTTTAAAAAAAATATTTTTTTGAATTTGAAATTTTCGTTTTTTATTCTTATTTCTTGCTGAAATAGCGGCAATATTAATTTTTTTTCCAGTCTTTCTCTCAATTTCTTTTTTTTTTGATCTGAGTTCATTGTAAAGATATATTCCTATCTGCCCCAAACCTATAATCGCAATATTAAAACTTTTTTTCATTTCGATAAATTAAGATTCTTAATTTTTTTTTATAATTATTTATATATTTTCTATATTCGCAAGGAGTCATTAAACAACCAATTTTCATATAAGCCCAGTTTTTAAAGGAAATCCAAATCTTAGATTCATATTTTGTATACCTTGACCAGAGCCTCCCTTAATAAGATTATCAATCGCTGATAAAATAATAAATCTATTTCTATTTTTTGTTTTGCAAACTGAGATATGGCAATTATTTGAGTTAATTACATCATTAGTACTTACTAAAGTATTGTTTTTCAATATTTTAACAAAAACATCACTATGATAATAATTTTTCAAAACACTTCTAATCTTATTTTGAGAAACATTATTTTTAGCCTCAACATAAATGGTACTTAAAATTCCTCTGAACATTGGTGTTAAATGAGGAGTAAAACTAAATATAATTTTCTTAGTTGAATGTTTATTTAAGGTTTGTTCTATTTCTGAATTATGTCTGTGGAAACCTACCCCATAAGCACTAATTGTTTCGTATAAATTCTTATTTCTATATTTTTTATGTACTCCTCTACCTGCTCCAGAGTATCCTGATTTAGAGTCAATAAAAATATTATTTAATCGAATAAGTTTTTTTTGTACTAAAGGAATTAGTGGTAATAAAATTGATGTTGGATAACAACCAGGACATGAAATTATATTAAATCTTTTAACCTCTTTTTTTGAAATTTCTGGTAATGAATAAATACTTTTTTTAATATTTTTTACAGATTTATGTTTTTTTTTATACCATTTTAAATAATCTGAAGCTTTTTCTAATCTAAAATCAGCAGCTAAATCAATTAGTACATTATTGCTTTTTAAATAATTAGAAATTTCTTGAGCTTCACCGTTGGGAAGTGCAGTAAAAATTAGATCTACTTCACTCAAAAATCTTTTATTAAATTTCACTATTTTTGGTAATTTCTCATTAATCATAGATTTATCAAAATTAGAAATTTTTTTCCCAACAGAAGAATTTCCACAAAGATATTTAATCTTAACGTATTTATGTTTGAGTAACAATTTAACCAATTGAACTCCGATATATCCAGTTGATCCGGCAATTAGTACATTTAGCTTGGGCATCTTTTATTATAACAGTTTATAATTAAAAAAAAATTATCTTTTAGAAAACTGAAAACTTCTTCTTGCCTTTTTTCTTCCAGGTTTTTTTCTTTCGACAGCTCGAGAATCACGTGTAGTTAATTTTTCAGCTCTAAGAGAAGTTTTAAAATTTTCGTCAAATAAAACTAGAGCTTTAGAGATTCCATGAACCATGGCTCCAGCTTGACCTGTAGGGCCTCCACCCTTTACATTGCACCTTACATCAAAATCAGTTGGTTGTTTGATAAGGTCAAAAGGTTTTGTTATTTGCATTTTATGATTATCACTTGAAAAGTATTCACTATAAAGTCTTCCATTAACATAAATTTTTCCGCTACCTTTTTTAACCCATACTTTTGCTATAGATGTTTTCCGTCTACCTGTAGCATATTTGCTATCTTTAAAATCTAATTTAATTTTTGTTTTCTTTTGATTTTGTAAAGAATTTTGCATATTAATTTCGTATAATATTCTTATTATTTAACTTATCTAATTCTAAAATTTTAGGATTTTGAGAAGTATGAGGATGATTCTCACCACTATAAATTTTTAACTTTGTTAGCTGCTTTCTTCCTAAAACTCCTGTAGGCAACATTCTTTTTACAGCTAATTTTAATACTTCACCTGGTTTTTTTTCTTTTAGTTTTTCAGGAGTAGTTTCTTTTATTCCTCCTGGGTGTCCAGTATGTCTATAATATTTTTTATTCTGAAATTTTTTTCCGGTAAATTTTATTTGATCTATATTTTTGACTACAACAAAATCTCCACTGTCCATATGGGGTGTGTAAGTGGTTTTATTTTTTCCTCTAATTATTTTGGATATAACTGAGGCCAATCTGCCAACCACAGCATTTGTTGCGTCAATTTCATACCATGATGAATTTAATTGGTCTTTTTTAACAAATTTAGTCATGATTGGCGCGATTAATACTTATAAATGTCTTGTTGTCAATTTATATTAATATTGATACTTACTATTTAACAATTAAAAATAAGGGCTATTTATGACAGATAAAAAAAAGAAAGGGACTGATCCTAAAACATATAAATTTGATACTCTTAGCTTGCATGCTGGATATCAACCCCATAAAAACGCTGGCTCTCGTCAAGTACCAATTTATCAAACCACCTCATATCTTTTTGATGATGTAGATCATGCAGCTGCACTTTTTAATTTAGAAAGAGGTGGACATATATATAGTAGAATTTCAAACCCCACAGTTGCTGTTTTAGAGGAAAGAGTGGCTGCCCTTGAAGGTGGTACTGCTGCATTAGCGACATCTTCTGGGATGAGTGCTATTTTTTTATCAATAATGACTTTATGTGAGTCTGGAGATCATCTTGTTGTTTCTTCTCAACTATACGGTGGAACTGTAAATTTATTTAGACTTACTTTACCAAAATTTGGAATTAAATGTACTTTTGTAAAACCTCGTGATACTGAAGGTTTTAAAAAAGCAATTCAAAAAAATACTAAAGGTATTTTTGGTGAACTTGTAGGAAATCCTGGTAATGAAGTTATGAATATGCCAGAGATTTCTAAAATAGCTCATGAGGCTGGAATTCCACTTATTATAGACGCCACATATCAAACACCTTATCTTTGTAAGCCGATTGAACATGGTGCTGATATTGTTGTGCATTCACTTACAAAGTGGATGGCAGGTCATGGTTCATCAATGGCTGGTATACTTGTTGAAGGTGGAAAATTTGATTGGATGCAAAATGATAAATTTCCAACAATGACAACACCTTATGAAGGTTATCATGGACTATCTTTTGCAGAGGAATTTGGGCCAACCGCTTTTACAATGAAAGCAAGAGCCGAGGGTATGCGAGATTTTGGACCTTGTTTAAGTCCACAAAATGCATGGAATGTTTTACAAGGTATAGAAACTTTATCTGTAAGAATGCAGAAACATTGTTCTAATGCAGAAAAAATGGTTGAATATTTATTAAGTCATGAGAGTGTTGCTTGGGTTTCTCATCCAAGTGTTCCTGACCATCCTGACCATGAGTTAGCAAAAAAACTTTTACCTAACGGAAAAGGATCTATGATCGCTTTTGGAATAAAAGGTGGAAAAGAAGCTGGAGAAGCATTTATAAATAACGTCAAATTGGCATCACATTTAGCTAATGTTGGTGACACCAGAACTTTGGTCATTCATCCTGCATCCTCTACTCATTCTCAAATGGATGCAGCAACATTAAAATTTGCAGGACTATCACAAGACATGATTAGATTATCTGTTGGTATCGAGGACTTTGAAGACATTAAAAATGATTTTGAAACAGGTTTTAGAGCGGCAAGAAAACCAAGACTTGTTTCTAATCAATGAAGTTTAAAGTAAACGGAGAAGAAGTATTCGCTTCAACAGGTGGTCGTCCTTTTGATAAAAATAAGCCATTAATGATTTTTGTACATGGAAGTGGTTTAACTCATATGACGTGGGTGCTTCAAACTAGATATTTTGCTTTTCACGGTTACAGTGTATTGGCTTTAGATATGCCTGGTCATGGTTTATCTAGTGGAGATAGTTTAAAATCAATTGAAGAAATGGCAGATTGGATAAGTGATGTAATAGATGCTGTCGATTATAAAGAAGCCTCCTTAATTGGTCACTCTCAAGGTTGTTTAGTTAATTTAGAGTGTGCTTTTAGATATCCTGCTAAAATTAAAACTTTAAGTTTAATGGGTGGAGCAGGAGCAATTCCAATGAATCAAGAACTGTTATCATTGGCAGAAAATAACGACTCTAAAGCAGTTGATTTAATGATGGATTGGGCTCATGGACCCGCAGGTCACTTTGGTGGACATCCGGTCCCAGGTTTGTACCACATGAACACAGGTGGAATGTTAGCTAAAACACGAACAATTAGAGATACCCTAGGAGTAGATTTTAGAGCTTGTGACAATTACAAAAATGGTTTTGAGGCTGCAAAAAAAATTAAGATACCTACTCTATCTATACTCGCGACTGGTGATAAAATGTGTCCTGTAAAAGAAGGAAAAAAACTAGCAGATTTAATACCTGGTAGTAAAGTTGAGATAATTGATAATTGTGGACATATGATGCTTTTAGAAGAAGCAGATAAAGTTTTAAAAGCTTTAAAGAAATTTATAATTTCAAATTTTCCTGCTAAAAAAAATTAACTTTTTTATTCAGATATAAAAAATATATAGCAGCACTAACAAGAAATATTGAACTCATTTGGTGCATAGAAGCTAAAAATATATGTGCTCCATTTAGCAATGTCAGGATTCCTAAAATAACTTGAAATAATAAAAAAACACCTAAAATTTTAATTATAAAAAATGAATTTTTCATCTGATATTTATAAATCTTAAATAAGATTATAATATAAAAAAATAATATTATGTATGCTAAATTTCTATGAAGAAATTGCATCAAGGAAGCATCACTAAATGCAGCAAGGTTAAATAGATTTATAAATTTGTTATCATCAGGGAAATATGTATTGCCCATTAATGGCCAAGAATTATAAATTAAACCCGCATCCATACCAGATACAAAAGCACCAATGATTATTTGTAAGAATATTAAAACTAAAAAAGTAAAAGGAAAAAAGAAATCTAATTTGTTTTGTTCTTTAATCTTTATATTTAGCTCTAAATAATTCCATAAAATTAAAGACAAAATTAAAAATGCTATTAATAGATGAATTGATAGTCTAAAATGGCTTACATCTAATCTATCAACTAACCCACTTGAAACCATATACCAGCCTATAAAACCTTGAAAACATATAAGGAAAAAAATCAAATAAAGATTTAGTAATTTTGTTAATTTAATTTTAAGAGAAAAATATATTAAGGGAATTAAAAATCCTAAACCAATCAACCTTCCAAGAAAACGATGCGCCCATTCCCACCAAAAAATAACTTTAAATTCACTCATAGTCATTAAATAATTTTGCATTTTATATTCTGGTATTCTTTTATACTCCTCAAAATAATCTAACCATTTGACATCGTTTAAAGGAGGTAATGTGCCAGAAAATAATTCCCATTTTGTTATTGAGAGACCAGAATCAGTTAGTCTTGTTAAGCCACCCACAACAATCATAAGAGCTACCAAAAAAAACATGAACATTAGCCATAATGATATGTGTTTTCTCAATAAATTATTCTCTATATACATATAATGATAAATATAATAATTATTAATTAATCCAATTTAATAAATGTCGCCTTTAAAAATAAAAAAACTAAGTAAAATTAGATCTGAATTAGATAAACTTGATAATTTGCTAATAAAGCTAATTAGGAAAAGAACATTTTTAGTCAAAAAGGTGCTTTTACTTAAAGAAAAAAAAAGTCAAATAGTTGATAAAAAAAGAATTAAAGAAATTTTATCCAATATAAAGAAAAAATCTCAGAAAAATAATATTGATCCAAAAATTACAAATAAGATTTGGAAGAATATGATTTATGCATATATCGATTACGAAAAGAGAAACTTCAAAAAAAAATAATTATTTACTGTGTGGTGGAAGTTTTTTCTCCACAAAAATTTCGTGTTTTCTAGTAACAGGGTTATATTTTTTTGCTTTAAGTTTTACTTTAGCTTTCTCTCCACCTGCAGGTTTTTTAACATAATAAAAAAAAGAGCTATCAGGTTTAGATTCTGGAACTAGTCTTACTTTAACATGAGTTTTTTTAGCCATATTACTTATTATTTTTAATATTTTTAATCATATTAGAAATTTTAATTAATTTATTTCTTATATCGTGAGCTTTTATAGATTCATTTAAATTTTCGTCAAGTTTTAAAGTATCCACACTTTTCAAAATTTTTTTTACACCTTTTATTGTCATTCCTTGGTCTTTCAAAAGAAAATGAACTCTTCTGATTAAATCTATATTTTTTTTATCGTAATACCGTCTATTACCGTTTAAAATTTTGGGTTTAATTTGTTTAAATTCTTTTTCCCAATATCTTATTGTATGTGTTGGTGATGCACCGCCTCTTTTAGATTTCAAGCCAACAATTTTGACTACTTCACCTATAGTTTTATAAGCACTCTCAAGTTTACTCATTTTTTGAATTTATAAATTCTTTAAATTCTTTAGAAGGTTTAAATAAAACTACATTTCTCTCAGATATGATCTTGTCTTCCTTTGTTTTAGGATTTCTTCCAATTCTTGATTTCTTTAATTTAATAAAAAATGTACCAAATTTTGTTAATTTCAATTTTTTTTCTTTCTTTAGATTTAGTGTTATTAGAGAGAAAAACTCATCTATTAAATGCTCTGACATTTGTTTAGAAAAACCTACTTGCATGTAAATAATATTAACTAAATCTTTTTTAGTTAAGTTTGTTCTCATTTATTTGATATTTTCCTTAATTTTTTTTATCAAATTTCCTTTAATTATTCTATTACAAACATCTAAAGAGTTAGAAAACCCAATATAATCTATTCCACCATGACTTTTAACAACTGGTGTGTCCAAACCAACAAATATTGCTCCATTGTATAATCGAGGATCTAATCTTTTTTTAAATTTTCTTAAATTTGAGATATTAAGTAGGGAGGATATTTTTCCAAGAATCGATCCACTCAAAGCTTTCTTTAACTCATCTGAAATAAAATTAGCAGTACCCTCAGCTGTTTTTAAAGCAACATTTCCAGTAAATCCATCCGAAACAATAACATTTACTTTACCATTCATTAATTCATTCCCCTCTATATACCCTTCAAAATCAAAGTTTTGATTTTTTCTATCATTTAATAATTGATAAGTTTCCTTTATAGTTTCATTTCCTTTTAGTTCCTCAGAACCTATATTCAACAAAGCCACTTTTGAAAAATCATTAGGATATAACGACTTATATAAAGAGGCTCCCATAATTGCAAAATCAGCTAAATTTTTTGAACTACACTCAATATTTGCACCTAGATCAAGAACAACACTCATTCCTTTTTTATTCGGCCATAAAGCTGATAAGGCAGGTCTATCAATATTTTCAAGCATTTTTAAATTTAATTTTGCAATTACTAACAAGGCTCCAGTATTACCAGCAGAAATCACAATATCGGTTTCTTTATTTTTGACACTCTCAATTGAAAGCCACATACTTGTTTTTTTTCCTCTCTTTGCAGCCTCTAATGGACTATCAGTACTTTTCACAACATCATTGGTATGTATTATTTCATAAAAGCTCTCATTAATCCTATTATCTAAATGCTTTGAAATTTCATCTTTGTTTCCAAAAATTTTATAAAAGTTTTCTTTATTTTTTTTGTGATTATGAATAATTCCATCGATTACTTTCTTTGGTGAATTGTCTCCACCCATTGCATCTACTGCAATTTTTATCAATTTAGTCATCGCAAAATCTTAAAAATTATTCTTTAGGGTCTAAAACTTGTCTTCCCTTATACATACCTGTTTTTAAATCTAAATGATGTGATAATCTGTACTCACCAGTTTTCTTATCTTCAATGACATTTTTTGATGAAAATTTCATATTCTGAGATCTTCTCATACCAGTTCTAGATGGTGTTTGTTTTCTCTTTGGTACAGCCATAATTAAAAGTTACTTACACCTTTTAATAAATAATTCAAATTTTTTTTTGATATTTTAAGCTTAAAATCCTCAAAATAATCAACTAATTTATCAATATTTGTAAAATCCTCCAAAAATAATGATAGCTTTTCAATTTTCTTTGTTTTATCAAAATTATCCCAAAAATGAACCTCGCTTACCATAGAATGAAATAAATTTATATATACCTTCATTTTTTTGTTAATTGACTGATCACCGTAACCAATTTCTCTTATACTCAATTCTAATTGTCGAAAATTAAAATCATATATTTCTTGAAGAATCTCTTTATTTTCCTCATTTTTGAAATTTTTTAAAAAAAAAGCAAAATGTAATAAAAAAAGTGTTAATCTGTCAGAAAAATTATCATTTCTATTTAATGATCTATATAAATCTTTATTTCTGGTGTAATTAATAAGGTTATTATAAATATTAATGTAATTCTTATTCATGAAAAATATATTATATCTATTTATCTTATCATTAATAGTAACTAATTGCTCTTTCAAAAAAGTTGTAAGGCATCATGGTGTATCTTTTCTTGAAAAAAAACAAAAAAATCTAATCATAAATAAGACAAATAAAAACGAAATTATTGAAATATTAGGTAAACCTTCTACACAAAGTAAATTTAATAATGATGTATGGATATATATTGAGAGGAAACAAACTCAATCTCAATTTAAGAATTTAGGTAAAATGAAGATTTATAAAAATGACGTATTAGTTCTTGAAATTGATGATTATGGATTGCTCAAGAAAAAAGATTTTTACAATGTAAACGACATGAAAAAAATAGATATTGTAAAAAAAACTACGGAGGGAAATATAACAAAAAACTCCTTCATTTATGACTTTATGTCTAGCTTAAGACAAAAAATAAACGACCCTCTCGGCGTAAGAGCTAAGAAAAGAGAAGAAATTAACCAGCGATAACTGCTAATAAGAGTAAAGCAACAATATTTGTTATTTTAATCATGGGATTTACAGCTGGTCCTGCGGTATCTTTATACGGATCTCCTACTGTGTCTCCAGTCACAGCAGCTTTGTGCGCTTCAGAACCTTTTCCACCATGGTTTCCATCTTCGATATATTTTTTTGCATTATCCCAAGCTCCACCTCCTGCAGTCATCGAAACAGCTACAAATAAACCAGTAATTATTACCCCTAACAGCATTGCACCAACTGAAGCTAGAGCAGCCACTTGACCACCGATTGCGAATATTGCGAAATATAAGACTATTGGTGAAAGCACAGGAAGCAAAGATGGAATAATCATCTCTTTAATTGCAGCCACTGTCAGTAAATCAACTAATTTAGCATAGTCAGGTTTTTGCTTTCTTTTCATAATTCCAGGATATTTCTTAAATTGTCTTCTAACCTCAATAACAACAGCTCCACCCGCTCTACCAACAGCTTGCATGCCCATAGAGCCAAACAAGTATGGAAGCATTCCTCCTATTAATAAACCAACGACCACATAAGGATTAGATAGATCAAATGTTACTACAATACCCTCTAAATTTGACCCGACCTCTTTAGAAAAATGTTTAATATCCTCTGTATAAGCTGCAAAAAGAACCAAAGCGCCTAACCCAGCTGAACCTATGGCATAACCTTTTGTTACTGCTTTAGTAGTATTTCCAACAGCATCCAAAGCGTCTGTTGTTTTCCTAACATTGTTTGGTAACTTAGACATTTCTGCAATACCACCTGCGTTATCAGTAACAGGTCCATAAGCATCTAAAGCAACAACCATACCAGCTAAAGCCAACATTGTTGTTACTGCTATAGCTATACCATATAGACCAGCGATGTGATTTGTAAGCAAAATACCTGCTACTATTATTAACGCTGGGATGGCGGTCGCCTCCAGTGAGATAGCCAAGCCTTGAATTACATTAGTTCCATGCCCTGTTGTTGACGAGCTTGCAACACTTTTGACTGGTCTGTAATTTGTTCCTGTATAATATTCAGTCACCCAGATTAATAAACCAGTAATAATTAATCCAATTACTCCACAATAATACAGACTAATACCAGTAAAAGATTTATCATTTAAATTATAAGAATTTTCTAAACCTAAAACAAAATCTGTGACTGGATATAAAATTATTAATGAAGTTAGAGCTGAAACAACAAACCCCTTGTATAAAGCGCCCATAACATTTTTACTTTTTCCAAGTTTTACAAAAAAAGTACCAATTATTGATGTTACGATACATGCACCACCTATTGTTAGAGGATAAATCATCATAGATAAATCACCAGGGAAAAATATTGAGGATAAAACCATTGTGGCAACAATTGTAACAGCATAAGTTTCAAATAAATCAGCAGCCATTCCTGCACAATCTCCAACATTGTCACCAACGTTGTCGGCTATCACAGCAGGATTCCTTGGATCATCTTCTGGTATTCCGGCCTCTACTTTACCAACTAGATCTGCACCTACATCTGCACCTTTTGTAAAAATCCCTCCACCTAGTCTTGCAAAAATAGATATTAACGAGGCACCAAAACCAAGTGCTACAAGAGCATTAACAATTTCTCTCTCTCCGACATTAAATTTTATTAATAGATAATAATAAAGCGCAATTGATAATAAGGCTAAACCAGCAACGAGCATACCTGTTACAGCACCAGATTTAAAAGCTACAGAAAGACCATTGGCTAAACCTTTTTTTGATGCCTCTGCTGTTCTAACATTCGCTTGAACAGAAACTAACATCCCTACATAACCGGCTATTCCGGATAACGTTGCACCAATTAAATAGCCTAATCCAACAAGCGTACTAAAAGCAAAACTTACAATAACTAATACTACAACACCAACAATTGCAATAGTCTTGTACTGTCTTGCAAGATAGGCCTTCGCACCAATCTGAATAGCAGATGCAATGTCTTGCATCTTTGAGTTTCCTGGACTTGAATTTAAAATATTTTTTCCTGTTAAATATCCATAAACAATCGATAATAATCCTGCGCCAATTGTGTATAAAAGAATAGTCTCTATTGTTGAATTCATATAAACCTTAGTTAAGTTGTTACTTATTAGTTATAAAAGGCGGACAATACAAAAAAAGGTATAAAAGGCAATAAATAACTTTTAAAATCTGTGTAAATAGCCTTTACTTTTTATGCTAATTTTATTCCCTTTTTCATCAATAATTTGTGATTTTTGTCGACTTGAACAAATTTTTCCAATTTTTGAAATTTTTATACCTAAAAATTTAAATGTTCGTTCAATGATTCTGGCCTTTTTTTTAGATGCGGTGAATAATATCTGATAATCATCACCTCTTGATACAAAGTCAATTTTTTTTAATTTTTTTTGTAAGATTACATCTTTTAGTTTTTTTGATATTGGAACTTTAGTTAAATATATTTTGTAAGAAAATTTCTGTTTATTAATTAATTTGTCTAGATCAGCAAAAAGACCGTCGGAAATATCTATAGATGTATTCGCAAAGTTAAATAATTGGTTAGCTAAATCTAAATGCAATTCTGGAAGATAGTATTTATTAATAAAATATTTACTAAAATCTTTATTTAATGAAATATTTTTTTTTAAAATTCTTAAACCTGCATAACTATCTCCTAAATTACCTGATACATAAATATCATCATCAATTTTTGCATTATTCCTAAATATTATATTATCAGAAAAACCAACAGAAATAATTGTAAAACTTAATTTACTAGAAAAAACTGTATCCCCGCCAGACAAATATATACCAAACTTTTTTTGTTCCTGTTTAAGTGAAAGGGACATTTTGCTTAAATTTAATTTTGTAAATGTTTTTTTATTTCCAGAACCAGAAATAAAATAATATTTTGGCTTAACACCTTTGCAAATTAAATCTGAAATAGATGATCTAAGAATTTTTTTAATTACTAAATTAGGTTTTTTAAAATCAAAAAAATGAGATCTATTTATATATGTATCAACAGAAACAACTAGTTTTTTTGACTTATCAAAAAAAACGTCGTCATTTAAATTTAGTGAATTATTATTATTAAGAGTTAATTTAGAAAAATATTTTTTAATTAGGTCAAATTCATGCATTTGAATATCTTAATCTCTTAGCTACATTATCTAATAATGCATTAAGGTATTTAATTTGAGAATTATTTAAAAAAAAGTTAGATGCGTAAAGATACTCCTTAATGATTATCCTTATTGACACATTAGGTTTGTACAAAATTTCATATGTTGCTGATTTTAAAATAATTTGAAATATTTTGTCTAGTTTAAATAGATTAAAATCTACACCTAGATTCTTGTCTAACTCTTCTACAATGATCTCATTACGTTCTATTGTACCAAGAACAATGTCTTTAATAAATTTTTTAAACCTATGTTTTGGGAATTCAATCTTGTTATCATTATTATACAAAACGCTATATAATTTTTGAATAATTATAATTCTTGGATTGTTTTTTAGACTGTATTTTGATCTCATTTTTGAGATAACACTGAAACAATTGCTTTTGCTGCCTCAGCACCCCTTTTTTTTCTGAGCTTTGCTTGATTCATATTTAAACAAGTAAGGATTCCATTTCCTATAGGTTTTTTTGAGTTTATCGCTAAATCCATAATAGCATTAGTTGAAGATTGAGATATGAAATCAAAATGTGGAGTTTTGCCTTTAATAACACATCCAAGAGCAATGAAAGCGTCAAATTTTTTTAGATATTTTGATATAGTAATTGGTATTTCAAAAACGCCAGGAACTTTTATTGTCTCTATTTCAAAAGAACTTGGTAGGTTTTTTTTTGCACTGTTTAATAAGCCAAATGAAATTTCTTTGTAATAATCAGCTACAATGATTAAAATTTTTTTTTTCATTAAATCAATTCTTGTTTGGTAATTTTAATATTAAAACCTTCAAGTCCAATAACTTTTTTTGGTGTTTTGGTTATTAATATCATTTTGTTAATTCTTAAGTCTTTAATGATTTGGGCACCTATACCATAGTTTCTTATAAGATTGTCTTTTCCTTTATCTTTTTTTAAATTTTTATTTTTATAACTTTTTAATGTTTGTGTAACAGATTTTAAGTTGGTGTCTTTAATAAAAATTAATACACAATTAGTATATTTCTTAAAATAATCTATAGTTTTATTAAATGAATTGGGTAATTTTTGACTTATCAAATAATTATAAACAACATTTGATGAAATAACTCTAACGCGTGGAATAATAGATTTTTTTAGTGAACCTTTGATAAGTGCAAAATGCTCAGATCCATTTAATAGATTTTCATATATTTTAATTTTATATTTTTGTTTTTTAATCTGAATTTTGGATGTTTTTTTAAGTTTCACTAATTTTTCTTTTTTTAAACGATAAGAGATAAGATCTTCAATTTTTCCAATCTTGAGTTTATGTTTTTGTGCAAAATTAATAAGCTTTTGACCCTTAGCCATAGTTCCATCTTCATTCATTATTTCACAAATTACTGCTGAATTATTTTTTCTGGCTAGTTTTGAGATATCAACTGACGCCTCAGTGTGACCAGCCCTGACAAGAACACCACCATCTTGAGCAATAATTGGAAATACATGGCCTGGTGATACAATGTCTTTTTTGCTTACATTTTTTTTTGATGCGATCTTAATAGTTCTAGCCCTATCCTTTGCTGAAATACCAGTGGTAATTCCTTTTCTGGCTTCAATTGAAACTGTAAATGCTGTTTGATTTCTAGATTGATTTACAGGTGACATTAAAGATAAATTTAGCCTTTTAGCTTGAAGACTGTCTAATGCTAAACAGATTAAACCTCTTCCATATTTAGCCATAAAATTAATGTTCCTAGCATTAGAATCGGAAGTTGAAATGACCAAATCACCCTCATTTTCTCTTTTTTCATCATCAACTAAAATGTACATACCTCCTCTTCTAGCAACATTTATTATAGTTTCTATTGATGAATAATTATTTTTTTTCATAAAAATAATTCCTAACGTATTTTGAAAGAATATCTATCTCAACATTGACTAAATTTCCTTTTTTAAGAGATGATAAATTTGTTAATCTATATGTGTGTGGAATAATCCAAATTTGAAAACCTTTACTTGTTACTTTTGAAATTGTTAGAGAAATACCATTTATACTAATTGAAGCTTTTTCAATAATATTTTTTCTTTCTTTTTTGTTAATTTGAAAATCAAATAAGTAAGATTTATCAATTTTTTTTATACTTAATATTTTTCCAACAGCATCAACATGTCCCTGACAAATATGACCCGAAATTTTTTGACCATATTTAAGAGGGAGTTCTAGATTAATTTTATCCTTTAATCTTATATAATTAAATTTAGATCGATTTATTGTTTCATCAGAAAGATAAAACTCCATTATCTTATTTTTAATTGATATAAGAGTAAGACAAACTCCATCACAGGCTACAGAAATACCTATATCCTTCATACTTAACTTTAAACCTGATTTTATAAATATATTAATGCCTTTGGGTCTTTTAAGTATCTTAGTAACTAAACCTTTGTTGAATATTATTCCATTAAACATATTAATTTTTATAAATTGTTATTCTGTCAGTGGCTAATTTAAAATTTATTTTATGTCTATTATATTTTGTATTTAAGATATCTAAAGATGTGAAATTTACATATTTATTTCCTTTTAATAAATTTTTTGAACTTTTAAACATATAAAATTCATTAAACATAACTTTTTGAAGAAAGCTTTTTGTTAATTGGTCACCACCTTCTACTAGGAGATTTTTAATTCCTTTCATATATAGCTTTTTAAGAATTATCTTTAAATCAAAATTCTTATGACCATGAGTAGATTGTTTTATTAAAATAGCTCCTTTTTTTGTTAAAAAATTTTTTTTAGTTTTATTATTTGAATTGTAAAAAATAATAGTGTTTTTGTTTTTTATGGACTTAACAATATAGCTTTTTAAATTAATTTTTAAATTTTTATCTAAAATAATTCTTTTTGGAGATAATTTCGTATACCCCTCCAACCTACAATTAAGTTTTGGGTTATCTATATTTAATGTCTTGCTTGTAATTAAAATACCGTCACTTTTAAATCTTAAATAATGAGTTAATTTATCAGACATTTCATTGGTAATTCTTTTTGTTGTGTCACTATAAATAATCTTATTTTTCGATAATGCTATTTTTCCAATTACATAAGGTAATTTTTTTTTTCTATTAATGTAATATGAGTTATATAAATTTAGTGCTTCTTTTTTTAAAAGACCTTTTTTTGCTTTAATGTTGCTATTTTCTAAAATTAAAGAACTTTTACCTTTCACCTTTAAATCAATATCTTCAATTGGATAATAAACTTCACGAATTTGATTTTTTATTATATTCTTAGTACAAGGAGGAGTTTTTCCGTAATGATTGCATGGCTCTAATGTAATATACATTTTAGAGTCTTTTGGATCTTCAAAACAATTTGAAATAGCATTATGTTCAGCATGAGGTCTGCCTCCATACCCAGTTTGACCTATAGAAATAATCTCTCCTTTTTTAACAATTACACATCCAACAGATGGATTATCTCCAGTCAGCCCTTTTCTAGCCCTTGCTAAATCTAAAGCAAGTTTCATAAATTTCTTATCTTTTGCTGTAAAATTATCTTTTTTTGTAGACATCTATCTTGTCCACAAATTGTATAAAATCTTTTTCTTCTCTAAAATTTCTATAAACAGATGCAAATCTAACATATGCAACAGGGTCAAGATCTTTTAAACCTTCCATAACCATAGTTCCAATTGTATTGCTAGAAATTTCATTTTGACCTAATTCCTCCAAAGATCTTGAAATTTTACTGATAAACTTCTCAATAGTTTCAGTGTCTAAAGGTCTTTTCTTAAGTGCTATGTAAATTGATTTAGATAATTTATCTCTGTCAAATGAAGATTTTCGTCCGTTTTTTTTTACCACCATTATTTCACGATGTTGAATTCTCTCAAATGTTGTAAATCTTGTACCACACTCACATAATCTTCTTCTACGAATTGCTGTTCCATCTTCAGTTGGGCGAGAATCTACTACAGAAGTCTCACCTTTCTTTTCGCAAGGACAGATCATCTATTGAGATTTTTGTAAATTGGGAAATGAGAGCACAAATCTATAACTTCGTTTCTAACTTCCTCCTCAATTTTACTATTATCCTCAGGGTTTTTTGATAAACCTTCTATTACTTTTGTTATTAAATTACCAACTTTCTCAAATTCTTTTAAACCAAATCCTCTTGTTGTTGCAGCTTGAGAACCAAGTCTGATACCAGATGTGATCATAGGTTTTTCAGTATCAAAAGGAATTCCGTTTTTATTACAAGTAATGTTTGCTCTGCAGAGACTTTCAGAGGCAACGTTTCCCTTCACATTGAATGGTCTAAGATCAACTAACATCAAATGGGTATCTGTGCCACCAGAATAAATTTTAAATCCATTATTTTTTAAAGTTTCGGCTAACATTTTAGCATTAGCTAAAACATTTTTTATATAAACTTGAAATTCTGGTTTAAGTGCTTCGAAAAAGCCCGCAGCCTTTGCTGCAATTATGTGCATTAACGGTCCACCTTGGTACCCTGGAAAAACTGCTGTATCAAATTTTTTTCCTAGATCAAGATCATTTGATAAAATTATACCACCTCTTGCACTTCTAAAAACTTTGTGAGTTGTTGAAGTGACTACATGAGCATAATCACATGGGTTTGGATAACCTTTTCCAGCAACAAGACCAGAAAAATGGGCCATATCAACCATCAAGTATGCACCTACCTTATCTGCTATTTCACGAAATCTTTTAAAATCAATTACTCTCGAGTATGCACTTCCTCCGGCAATAATTAATTTAGGTTTATGTTCTAAAGCTAATTTTTCTACATTTTCATAATCTATTAGCTCTGATTTTTTATCTACGTCATAACTAATCGCATTAAACCACTTTCCAGACATTGAAATTTTTAATCCGTGAGTAATATGACCTCCAGAATTTAAGCTCATACCCATAAATGTATCGTTAGGTTTAAGGAGAGCTAAAAATACTGCTCCATTTGCTTGTGCGCCAGAATGTGGTTGTACATTTGCATACTCACAATTAAAAAGTTTTTTAATTCTCTCTAAAGCTAATTTCTCAGCTACATCCACATGCTCGCACCCATTATAATATCTCTTACCAGGATATCCTTCCGCATATTTGTTTGTAAGCACTGAGCCTTGTGCCTCAAGCACTGCTTGAGAAACAATATTCTCAGAAGCTATAAGTTCAATATGATTTTGTTGTCTAACTAATTCATCATTAATAGCTTTGAATAAATCTGGATCAGATTGAGATAAACTTTTTTCAAAAAAATCTTTATAATCTGAATTTATATATTTAGTTTCACTTGACATAATTACCTAAATTTTTTTAACTCTTTTTTTGTGTCTTCCACCCTCAAAATTTGTATTAAAGAACACAGATATACATTTAAATGCTGTATCTTTTTTTGTCAATCTAGAACCTAATGTAATAATATTCGCATTATTGTGTGATCTCGATAATCTAGTGTTTCTTATTGAATAACCTAAAGCTGCTCTTATTTTCTTGTGTTTATTAGCTGCCATTGACATTCCCATACCCGATCCACAGACCAATATACCCATATTCTTATTATTTTTACTAACTTTCTTACAAAGATTATGTGCATAATCTGGATAATTTACTGAGTTTTCTGAGTCGTAAGTTCCTAAATCGTCAAATATAAATCTTTTAGAAAATTTTTTTTTAATCTGCTCCTTTAGTTGATATCCAGCATGATCTGATGAAATGAATACTTTTCTCAATTTAATTAAATTTGTAATCTAATACGCAAGCAACTAAATGGATTCTGTCTTCTTCTCCACCGTTAAAGGCGTTATGATACTTTGTGTTGTTAGTTATCCAAACAGAGCCATCAGCTGGCATATGTTTTGCAACATTATCAATAACCATTATTGATCCTGGATTAGTTATAATCGGAATATGAAGTCTTGGTTCTGGATCTCTATGCCAACTTAATGTTGATCTTGGTTCTTTTAATAAAACTCTTACTCTTCCTAACTTATATTTGGATGAAAGAACATCAAAGACTTCTTTAAAATAAGTATTTTTATAATCATTGATAAATTCTGAATAAGCAGACTCATTTATCATTTCATCTCTTCTGGCTTCCTTTCCACTAGAGTCTGGTTTTGTCCAAAACACACCTCTAGCCTTGTTACCCTTTATAGAGTCTGGATCTCCTGGAATTTGAGTTAATGAAATAGCTCCAAAATTCGATACTCCAGTAACACCTGTAAAACCTTTTATTGATAATACTTGTTTGTAGGCCTCTTGAAGTTTTTTAATGTCAAACTTCAAATCTTGCTTTTGAAAATCATTAAAATTTAAATCCATTGTAGCTAATTGTCTCCTGATATTGTTTATTATCTTTTTTAAGATATATTTGTATATAACATTTGTCGCACAATATAAATATAATTAAAGTATGATTACTGGTAATTTTCCTAATTTGAGACTTAGAAGAAGTCGTAAAAATGATTGGTCTAGAAGACTAATAGCTGAAAATAATTTAACGCCTAATGATTTTATACTGCCAGTGTTTCTTATAGATGGAAAAAATAAAAAGCAAAGTATTAATTCTATGCCAGGAGTACATCGTTATTCAGTAGATAGATTAAGCTCAGTGGTTGATAAAGCACTTAAATTAAAACTGCCAATGATTGCTCTATTTCCTTATACTAACAAAAAACATAAAGATAGATTTGGAACTGAAGCTTTAAACGAAGATAATTTAGTTTGCAAAGCTTTACAATTAATCAAAAAAAAATATCAAAACGAGATCGGAATTATGTGTGATGTTGCGCTTGATCCATATACTTCGCATGGACAAGATGGATTAGTGAATAATAAATATGTTTTGAATGATGAAACAGTAGAAATATTAATAAAACAATCATTGTTACAAGCTGAAATGGGATGTGACGTCATTGCACCATCTGATATGATGGATGGAAGAATAGGTAAAATTAGAAAATCATTAGATAAAAATGGTTATAAAATGACACAAATTTTATCTTATGCAATTAAATATGCCTCGAGTTTCTATGGTCCTTTTAGAGATGCAGTTGGTTCTAAGAATATTTTAAAAGGGAATAAAAAAAATTATCAAATGGACTTCAGAAATAGCAATGAAGCTTTAAGAGAAGTTGCCTTAGATATTAAAGAAGGTGCTGATATGGTAATGGTTAAACCAGGAATGCCATATTTAGATATTATTAAATCTGTGAAAGAAAAATTTAAAATACCGGTATTTGCATATCAAGTATCAGGTGAGTACACTTTATTATCTAATGCTGTCCATAAAGGTTTTGTAAATAATGATGCTATTCTGGAAAGTCTTATTTCATTTAAACGATCAGGTGCTAACGCAATTGTTAGCTACTATGCAGATAGAATTGATAAAATATTAGATTAATTATTTAAATGTATTTAAAAATCTCAATCTGCTTAATGGATAATTGATATTATTAGGTCTTAATATACTTTTTTCTAGGTAATCACCAACTAGTCTTAATCCATCAATCAAAATTTCCTCATTTAAAAAATCTTGATTATTATCTATTAAGAAATTAGGAACAATTTTTTTTTCTTTTGTAGATTTTACTAAATACTTAACTTCATTATTAATAAGTTCTTTTTTTACTAAATTTTTTAACTCAAGGTCATAGCCAATGATTTTAAATAATTCTAACTCCCAAAAAATATAATTTCTTATCCAATTTTCTTTTTTTAACAAAATATAAAAATTTTCAATCAGGCTATATATATTAATATTTTTTTGAGACTCGGCTGTTAAAATTTTGATTAATTGAAAAGCAGAAAAAATACATAATAATTTCCTATAATTATTAAAAAAAATAGGAGCATAGGCCTTAAGTAGTTCAATTTTAAAATTACCAATCTTATTTTCTGTTTTAGAGGAATAATTTACATGTAATAGATTTCCCAACTGAAGATAATTCTTAATTTTTCTTGAAGTTCCTCCAAAAATAATACCAGAAGTTTTTCCATGACTTTTGGTAAAAATTTCAACAATTATTGAATTTTCACTATATTTATTTTTTGAAATTAAAAAACCTTCATCATCCCAAGTCATAATTAAATAATATTCTTTAAACAAAGTATTGCTGCATTTTGTTCAGCGTCTTTTTTTGATCTGCCCTCAGATATAAATAGTTTTGTATTAAACAATTTTACTCCAACTTTAAATAGTGGTTTGTGTCTTGGGCCGGTATTAGATATTAATCTATAAATTGGCAATTTTTTAAATTTTTTTAAAGACAATTCTTGTAATTTGGTTTTTGCGTCAATTTCTGTTATCACACTTCTTTCTAAATGTTTTTTCCATAAATTAAGAATAGTTTTCTCTACAATTGTAAAACCTCTATCTAAATAAATTGCACCTATCAAAGCTTCACAACTATCAGCAACAACTTTATCTTCAATGATTGTTTTTTTATTTCTGGGTCTAAAAATTAATATATATTTTTCTAATTCAATTTCATTCGCAATTTGTAAACAGGTTCTTCTGTTAACGAGTGATGCAAATTTTTTATCTAACACACCCTCTTTCTCATTTGGATAAATTTCTAAAAGTTTTTTAGCAATTACCAAACCCAAAACTCTGTCTCCTAAGAATTCAATTTTTTCATTGTTATGCTGATTATTAAAACTTTTATGTGTCAGTGATTTTACTAAAAGATTCTTATCTTTAAAATTTATACCTAATTTTTTTTCAAGACTGTTATAAAGTATTTTCATTATCTAATCTTTTTAAAAAATCTATCAAATCTAATAGACTGATTCCATTTCCAAAAATAGAAAATACTTCCAAAAGATTTATCTGATGAAAAGAAAATAAACTGTGCCTTGCCTACTAGATTATCTTTATGAACATAACCTACACTTGATAAATATCTGCTATCTTTGGAACAGTCTCTATTGTCTCCTAAAAAAAAGTAATTGTCTTTGGGTACAACAAAAATATCAGAATTTTGAAACGATCCATTTTTAAAATAGACTGTTTTATAGTTGAAACCATTAGGCAATTTCTCTTTGAAAGAAAAAACATCTACTCTTTTATTTCCACAAAAAATTTTATCATTAATTGATGTTTTATCTTTGAAAATTACATTATTATTTATGTATAATTCAGAGTCTATAAATTGGATTTTATCTCCTGGAAGACCAATTAATCTTTTTATATAATCAGTTCTGTTATCTGCTGGAGTTTTAAAAACAACTACATCACCTCTTTTGGGCTCATTAAAAAAAACTCTACCTTTAAAGATAGGTGGGCTGAATGGAAATGAATGCTTACTATAACCAAAAGAGTATTTGCTAACAAATAATCTATCTCCAACTAAGAGATTGGGTTCCATGGATGAAGATGGTATATAAAATGGTTGAATTAATATCGACCTGATAAAAACAGCTATTATAAGTGCGTAAATCAATGTTTTAGTGTTTTCAATTAAAAAATTTTTATTAAACATTATTGTTTTTGAATAATTGTAAATGCTATTGAATAATCTTTTTCATCGGAAATTGAAAGATACAAATTGTACTTTTTAACTTTAAATTTTTTATAAATAAGATTGTTAATTTTTTTTGATTTTCGAAAATAAGGTTTACCTAATTTGTCGTTTAGTATCTCAATGTCTTTAAAATTAAGATCATCTCGAATACCAGTTCCTAAGGATTTAGAAAAAGACTCTTTTGCTGCGAATCTTTTTGCAAAAAAAGATATTTTTGTATTTTTTTTTTTTGAAAAGTTTATTTCATTTTTGGTAAAAGTTCTAAAGATAAAATTTTTTTTACCAGTTAAAATTTTAATTCTGTCATTTTTGACTATATCTACGCCTACACCTAAAATTCTCATGTTACTTAATTATAGTCTTAAATTTTTTAACTACATCGTTTAAACCCGAAAAAACTGACTCTCCTATAATGAAATGTCCAATATTAAACTCTTTAATCACTTTTATTCTAGTTAGGATTTTTGTTGTTTTATAATCAAGACCATGTCCTGCATGAACTTCTATTCCTAAATCATTTGCTAGAAAAGAACATTCTTTTATTCTCTTTAATTCTTTTTGAAAATTTTTTCCTGTTTTAACTAAATTGGATAATTTACCTGTATGAATTTCTATACAATCAACGTTAATTGCTTTTGATATTCTAATATCTTTCAAAGAAGGATTGACAAAAAGACTTGTTCTTATATTTAATCTTTTAAATTTTTTTATTATATTTTGTATTTTGGATCTATTTTTAATCAAATTTAAACCACCTTCAGTAGTTATTTCTTTTCTTTTTTCGGGCACAATACAAATAAAATTAGGCTTTATTTTAATTGCGTTTTTAACAATATTTGAATTTGTTGAAATTTCTAAATTTACTAGTAACCCTTTTATAGAACATATTCTTTTAGCATCAGCATCATTAATATGTCTTCTATCCTCTCTTAAATGAATTGTAATTGAATCTGCTCCAACTTTTTTAGCAAATTTAGCAGCGTAAACCGGATCTGGATGATTTTCACCTCTAGCATTTCTTAAAGTTGCTACATGATCAATATTTACCCCTAAACGTTTCATTTTGTAAATCTACTCCCTGGAGTCGTTACAGGAATAAGTTTTAAACTGTTTGGTATTTGTTTTTTATTAAAAACTGGCACATCTATTTTTAGCTGAGAAATAATTTTTCTTTTTATTTTGAGATTTCTTTTATTTGACCTGTCAATTATAGAGGCAAATCCTATTAACTTTGCTTTAGCTTTTTTTATTAATTTGACACATTCGACACTAGACTTTCCTGTAGTAATAACATCTTCAATTATTAAAACTTTTGATCCTTTTTTTATCTTAAATCCTCTTCTTAGTGTGAATTTACCCCTTACTCTTTCACAAAAAATAGTTTCTTTTTTTAAAATTCTACCTATTTCATAGCCAATTACTATACCTCCCATTGCTGGAGATAAAATAAGATCAAATTTACTGAAATTTTTTTTGATCTTACTAGCAAGAGATTTGCATATTTTTTCAGCTAAATGAGGATAACTTAGTAGTTTTGCACATTGTATGTATTTTGAGGAATGTAGACCAGATGATAATACAAAATGACCTTCTAAAAGCGCATCAGTTTTTCTTAAAATATTTAAGGATTTTTTGTGTGAAAGCATTTCTTTTATCTTCGTGTCTGATTATCTTAAATTTTATACCTTTTTGTTTAAGCTCTGCAATAAAATTAGTAAAGTTTTTAAGATCTCTTATTATAAGTTGAAACTTAAAATTAATATAATTTGGGTTTTTTCCAACCATCTCAAGATTTGATATATTTAATTTATGTTGTCCTATAAGTGAACTTACATTACCTAATTGACCTGGCTTATCAGGTAAAGAAATCCATAGAGTTGTATTATATTTTTTTACTCTTTCTTGTTTTTTTTCTCCTTTATCATGCCAATACTTTCTGATAGCAGATCTAGCCTTACCTGTTTTAGTAATTGGTATCCAATGTAATGATGGAGAATTATTTTTGGATGTTATGATTTTTATCGTATCTCCGTTTCTTAAAATATTTTGCAATTCTCCTTTGTTGCCATTAATCTCACAACCAACAGCCGTATCACCTATTTTTGTATGTACTGCATATGCAAAATCAATTGGAGTTGCATTTTTTGGCAACTTAATCACAGATCCCTTAGGCGTAAAACAAAACACATTTTCTTGAAACATTTGCATTTTAGTATATTCGTACGAATGTTCTGGATTTTCATTTTTTTCAATAATTTCGACTAAATCTTTTAACCAATCATACTCTTTCCAAGTTAAAGAGTTAAATTTTTCCGAAGATTTATATTGCCAGTGTGATGCTATACCTCGCTCAGCAAAATCGTGCATCTTTTTAGTTCTTATTTGTATTTCAATTGGTTTTTTATAAGAGCCAATTACTGCAGTGTGTATTGACTTATATCCATTAATTTTCGGTGATGATATATAATCTTTGAATTTCCCTGGAATACAATTCCACTCTTTGTGAATTATTCCTAAAGTTTTATAACAATCATCTATATTATCTAAAATAATTCTAAATCCAATTATATCTGTAATTTGCTCTAATGAGACTCTTTTCTTTTGAACTTTTCTCCAAATTGAAAAAGGAGTTTTTTCTCTACCAAAAATTTTTGACTGAATGTTGTTTTGAGATAATAATGTATTTATTTCATTTGATAACGTTTCAAAAATATCTTTTTTATCTAATTTTATTTCATCTAATCGTTTTTGAATTAATGACCTTGCATCATTATTTAAAATTTCAAAAGACAAATCTTCTAATTCATCTCTAATTCTATGCATACCCATTCTATCAGCCAGAGGTGCATATATCTCCATTGTTTCCTGAGCTATTCTTTGTCTTTTATCTTTTTTTTTAATTGCTTTGATGGTCCTCATATTATGTAGCCGATCTGCAATTTTAACTAATAAAACTCTTATATCTTTTGACGTAGCTAAAATTAACTTTCTAAAGTTTTCCGCTTTTGAGTTCGGTGATGCGGTATTTTCAAATACAGAAATTTTTGTTACTCCATCAACTAAATCAGCTACTTCAATTCCGAATTCTCCTTTGATCGTCTCATAGGTTGCATATGTATCCTCGATAGTATCATGTAATAAACCAGTTGTTATTGTTGCGCTGTCTAACTTTAAATCTGTTAAAATATTTGCTACTTCAATTGGATGAACTGAATATGGATCTCCTGATGCTCTTTTTTGGTTCTCGTGCGCCTTAACTGCAAAATCGTAAGCTTTATTTAGTTTCTCAGGATTCAAAAATTTATTATAATTTTTGACTTTATTTATAAGTTCTTGAGAATTTAACATTCTTAATTATATCATTAATTTAGACAAGTTTAATAGATCTAATGTCACTATTTGATAAGGAAAAAATAAGATCTTTTATATATCGTTTGGAATTAGGGTATCTCCAATTTTTTTCTATCTCAAATAATGGTATTAATACAAAGTTTCTAAGGTGCATTCTAGGATGAGGAATATTTATGCCACTTGAAGTAATTTTTTGATTATAGTCAATAATATCAATATCACATATACGAGGTGAATTTTTAGGTGCCTTTTTTCTTCCTAAAGATGTTTCTACCTGTTTACAAATTTTTAGTAGTTCTAATATTTTCAGATTTAATGAAACTTTTAAGATAATATTATAAAATTTTGGATTTTTTGGATTTGGCCAAGATAAAGTTTCGTAGTAATTTGAGGATCTAATTATCTTTATACCTTTGGAATATAATTCGAATTTAGTTTTTTCTATATTTTTTTTTCTGTTACCAAGATTGGAACCAACACTCAAATAAATAATTTTAGCTTGTTTTTCTGACATATCTTGCTTTATCGCGATTCCAATCTCTTCTTTTAATCGCAGCTCTCTTATCGAATTGTTTTTTCCCTTTAGCAATTGCTAACTCAATTTTGGCTTTACCTTTCTTAAAATACATTTTTGTTGGAATTATTGTGAAACCCTCCCTCTGCATCTTACCTATAAGTTTATTTATTTCTCTTTTATTTAGTAAAAGTTTCCTCTCATCCAGTGGTTTGTGATTTGTGTAACTTGCTTCTTTGTAAGACGCTATATGAGAATTAATTAAAATAATTTCTCCATTTTTTTCAACAGCATAGGATTCAGCGATATTAACTTTACCTTGCCTTAAAGATTTGATCTCCGAACCTTTTAAAACAATTCCAGCCTCTAAGAGACTTTCAAAAAAATAATTAAAGCTGGCCTTTCTATTTAAACAAATTATTTTTAAACCTTGATTGGTTTTTTTTATCATTAAATCAATTTAGATAACCGAAGTGCTTTTTCCACAATATCTTTTGTTTTTTCTGTAACTTTAACCAGTGGAAGTCTAACATCGTCAGTACAAAGATTTAAAAGTTTTGCTGCATATTTAACTGGGCTCGGATTACTTTCAACAAACATTGCATTATGCAAAGGCTGCAAAATTTCATCCAATTTTGCAGTTTCTTGAATTGATTTATCATCATTCTTTAAAGAACTTTCTTGAAATTGAGAACATAATTTAGGTGCTATATTAGCTGTAACGCTTATAGCCCCAACACCTCCCCTTTTGTTAAATTCCATCGCATTATCGTCATTCCCAGTTAGTTGAATAAATTCTTTTCCCATTTTCTCTAATGTTTGATTTACTCGATTTAAATCTCCCGTAGCATCCTTTACACCAACAATATTTTTTAACTCAAATAATCTTGCCATCGTGTCTACAGACATATCAATTACAGATCTTCCTGGAATATTATAAATCAGGATTGGTATCCCACATTTATCATTTATAGCCTTGTAGTGTTCATACAAACCTTCTTGTGTTGGCTTGTTATAATATGGAGTAACAATAAGAGCTCCGTTAGCCCCTATTTTCTCAGCATGTTTTGTAAGAGAAATTGCTTCTTCTGTGGAATTTGATCCAGTTCCTGCGATAACAGGTAATTTACCGCTACTTTCTTTTACGCATAGTTCAATTACTTTTTGATGCTCGTCGTGACTTAAAGTTGGAGACTCACCTGTTGTACCAGCGGGTACTAGACCATTTGTACCATTTTCGATGTGAAAATGTATTAACTTGATGTAATTTTCTTCATCAAGTTGATTATTTTTAAATGGGGTGACTAAAGCAACATTTGAACCTTTAAACATAAGTACTTATAACATAGTTTAAAGATTCATATAGTAAAAGAATATGTTTAAAAAATTCTTGTTAATTATTAGTTTGTTTACAATTTTTAATCAATCTGCTCAAACATTTGCAGAAATAATACCAATAAAAAAGCCTGTACAAAGTATAAAGGAAAAAGAAAAGAAACTGCTTGTAGATGTCTTGCGACCTTTGCAAAAACCATCAACTAAAGAAGTAATTAAAAAAGAGCAAAAACAGCCCGATTCCAAAAAAATTACGAAAAAAAAGAATAATGTAGGTATAATTTTACCTAAAAAAAAACCTTTGATAGCAGGAGTAAAAAAAGACGACCCTGTTAAAAAATCAAAATATTACAGTAAAAAGGATTTTGCATTAGCCAAAAAAGCTTTGAGTGAGATGAAACAAGCAAAGTGGACCTCTGCTTTAAAAACTTCAAAAAGAGCTAGGGATAAATCAATTTACAATTTCATACAATGGAGACACCTCTTAACAAAAGGAAATAAAGCCTCATATTATGAATATAAAGCATTTATTGATGCAAATGAGGATTACCCGAGAATAGGTCGAATTAAATATTTAGCAGAACATAAACTTTCAACAAATACTGTGTCACCAAAAAAGATTATTAGTTGGTTTGAAACTAGCGAACCGTTGAGTGGTTTTGGAAAAATGATATTAGGTGAAAGCTATATTTTGTTAGGCAATAAGCAAAAGGGAATATCATTAGTTAAAGAAGGATGGATAACAGCTGAACTTAATAGATCTGAACTTAAATTTTATAGGAAAAAATTTAAAAAATATCTAAATGCTGATGATTATATTAAAAGAGCAGATTACCTTGCCTGGAATGATAAATATTGGGATTTAAAAAGGCTTTTAAGATATTTACCAAAAGACTATCAGCTTTTATACACAGCAAGACAACTTTTAATGAGTAAGTCATATGGCGTAGATAATGCTATAGCAAAGGTGCCTACTAGATTTAAAAATGATGCAGGATTAAATTACGATAGGTTAAAATGGAGACGGAAAAGAGGTAGAGTTGATAGTTCTCTGGAAATTTTATTAAAGATTAATAATACAAAAGATTATTTAGTTCGACCTGACAAATGGTGGATTGAAAGAGAAATAATTTCAAGATCTCTTATCTACAAAAAAAAGTTTGAATTAGCTTATAAAGTGTCAAGTAATCACGCATTATCCGATGGACCTGAATATGCAGCTGCTGAATGGATGAGTGGATGGATAGCACTAAGTTTTTTAAATGATCCTTTATTAGCAAAAGATCATTTCGAAAATTTTTATAATAATGTGGGCTATCCGATAAGTGTTTCCCGAGGTGCATATTGGTTAGGAAAAACGTACCAAAAACTTGGAGAAAAAAACTTAGCTGTTGAGTGGCTCCAAAAAGCGGCAGGATTTTTGACCACTTACTATGGTCAATTAGCATTTATGGAACTAAATCCTGATAAAACTTTTGAACTTCCTAAAGATTTAGAGGTATCAAAAAATTATAAGGATTATTTTTTTAAAAAGGAATTAGTAAAAATAATTTATCTTCTTGATGAACTCGACAATGATAAATACACTAAACACATTCTTAGACATCTAGCCAATGATAATATCGAAAATGGAAGTGAAATTTTAGCAGCACAGCTTGCAACTAATATTGATAGGTTTGATTTTGCAATTCAAATTGCCAAAATTGCTTCCTATGAAAAAAGATTCCATAATAAATTTAACTATCCAATTATAAGCACACCCAAATATATCAATGGAAGAAAGATACCAGAAACTGCTTTTATTCTATCAATAATAAGACAAGAAAGTGAATTTGATTTAAGTGCTAATAGTCATGCCGGTGCAAAAGGTTTAATGCAACTAATGCCTTACACTGCAAAAGTAGTTGCCAAACAAGCAAAGCTTCCCTATTCAAAATCAAGACTTACAAAGGATGCGGAGTACAATATAAATCTTGGATCACATTATATAGCTGGTTTAATTCTTGATTATGATGGAGCTTATCCCTTTGCTGTTGCAGCTTATAATGCCGGTCCCAAAAGAGTTAAATATTGGAAAAAAATAAATAAAAACCCTCAAAAAAAACAGATTGATTATATAAACTGGATTGAACTAATTAAATTTAGAGAAACAAGAAATTATGTACAAAGAGTTTTGGAAAATTATAATGTCTATCGATATATTTTAGAGCAAAAACCTATAAAAATGAAAAATTTTTTTAAAGATGATCCTCTTTATTAAATATGGAATTTAATCAGTCTTTTTTTCAACAGAAATTAAAATCTGGAATAGAATTGTTCAA
>CACEXM010000011.1 GCA_902563555.1 uncultured Pelagibacteraceae bacterium
GTTTATCTTTTTTCCTAAATTTTTTATTTAATCTTTTAATATTTCTATTGTTAGAAAGTAATAATGTTAAATAAACTCTTTTATTTGTAAATCTAAATTTTTTTGGAAAATGTCTGCATAGTTGGTTAAAAAAAAATTCCTTTTTCTTAATTTTTTTTGACCAAGATTTTTCCTCGGTGAGGACATTAACTTTGATCATTGTCACTAGAATATGCTTTTACAATTTTTGATACTAAGGGATGTCTTACAACATCTGAATGATCAAAATCTATAACTTTAATTTCATCTAAATGAGATAATAATTTCTTAGCTCTGTCCAAACCTGACATATGTTTATTTGGAAGGTCTATCTGTGAGGGATCACCATTAACTACTATTTTTGAGTTTTCGCCGATTCTTGTTAAGAACATTTTAATCTGAGTGTCTGTTGCATTCTGAGCTTCATCAAGTATCGCAAAAGAATTTTTAAGAGTTCTACCTCTCATAAATGCCAATGGAGCAATCTCAATATCTCCTATTTCAATCATCCTTTGAATTTTTTCAAAATGAAATAGATCGTAAAGTGAATCATACAGAGGTCTTAGATATGGATCTACTTTTTCTTTCATATCTCCTGGTAAAAAACCCAATCTTTCACCCGCCTCAACAGCTGGTCTTGATAAAATAATTCTCTCAATTTTTTTTTCTAAAAGCATAGTAAGGCCAACAGCGACAGCAAGAAAAGTTTTTCCTGTTCCTGCTGGACCAGCAGAAATAACTATTTCACTTTCCCTTAAAGCTCTAACATATCTTTTTTGTTTTTCAGATCTTGGAATAATAGATTTTTTAGGTGTTTTAATAATATCAGTGATATTTGAGTTTTTAACTTTTTCATTAATCATAAATTGGTCCACAGATGACAAGATATCTTTGTTTTCAATATTTCCATTATTCAAAAATTGGTTTGCTAAAAATTGAATAGCGTTTTTAACAATCTCATTTTTTTCATCAGAGGACTTAATAAGTATTGAATTTCCTCTAGAATACAAGCTTGCTCCAGTAATTTTCTCTAATTCTTTTAAATTTTTATTAAATTCACCTACAATGCCCATTAGAAGGTTATTATCACTAAATATCACACTTAATGAGTTATTGTCTGAGTAAACAAATTTTAAAAGCGCTTGAGTGTCTTTTTTAATTGAATTATTCAAATTTATGCAACTCTCAATTTTGAAATTTCTAAAGTTTCACCAAAAAGTGTATTTTGATTACTACTGTTAATTTTAACTTTTACAAGCTTTCCTATATCCTCATCTTTACCATCAAATATTACTGAAGTCATATAACCGGTTCTACCAAAATACTTTGGACTTTCAGACACTTTATTTTCTACTAACACCTCTATTACATTACCCTCCAAAGATCTATTCGTTTTTTTTTGAAAATTAAATAATTCTTTTTGGACGATTTTTAGTCTTTCATTACTTAACTTTCGATCAATTAATGGTAAATGAGAGGCTTTTGTGCCTGGTCTTGGACTAAATACAAAAGAAAAAGAATTTATAAATTTTATCTTTTTTATAAGATCAAGGGTCGAATTAAAATCACTCTCTTCCTCACCAGGGTAACCAACTATAAAATCACTAGAAAATTTAGCAGAGGAATTTTTTTTAATTATTTTTTCGTAAATTTGAAGATAATATTCAATATTGTGATTTCTATTCATCAACTTTAAAATTTTATCTGAACCGCTTTGGACTGGTAAATGAACAAGAGGCATTAATTTTTTCGAGGTCCCATATAAGTCAATTAAATCATCACTCATGTCAATTGGATGTGAAGTTGTATATCTAATTCTTAAAATTTCAGGAATTTTTTCTATTTCTAAAATTAAATTAGACAACTTATAATTTTTATTATTGTAAGCGTTAACATTCTGTCCTAATAAAGTAATCTCTCTAACTCCATTTCCTGCAAGGATTTTGGCCTCATTAACTATTTCATTAAATGGTCTGGAATATTCAGGACCTCTTGTATAAGGGACTACACAAAAGTGACAAAACTTATCACACCCTTCTTGTATGGTTAAAAAAGAAGATATTTTTGTGGATGAGTTTTTTATTTTATCCAAATAATTGAACTTTGAAACAGCATCAAAATCAGTTTCATCCAATCTCCTCTGATTATCTAGGTATTCCTCAATCTTGTCATTAATTTTATGGTATGCTTGAGGACCAATAACTAGATCAATAAAAGGTTCTCTTTTTAACATCTCCTCGTTTTCCGCTTGAGCAACGCACCCAGCGACTATGACAAAAGGTTTTTTTTTTAATCTAAATTTTTTTTTTACTCTACCTATCTCATGATAAACTTTTTCTTTTGCCTTATCTCTTATATGACAAGTGTTTAGTAAAAAACAATTCGTATCGTCGAGATTTTCAGTTTTTGTAAATCCTATCTTTTTTACAGTATCAATTATTCGATTAGTGTCATACTCGTTCATTTGGCAACCAAATGTTTTAGCGAATATTTTTTTATTCATTTTTTTTATCTACTTTGACACCATAAAGTTCCAGCTTGTGGTCAACTAATTTATATCCATATTTGTTTGCAATTTTTTTTTGGAGTTCTTCTATCTCTTCATCAACAAACTCTATAATATCACCAGTTTTAATATCAATTAAATGATTATGATCATCATTTATTTCATATCTTGCCTTACCACCCTTAAAATCGTGTTTTGTCAGAATTCCAGCTTCTTCGAAAAGTTTTACAGTTCTATATACTGTTGCGATGCTAATTTTAGGATCAATTTTTGAAACTCTATTATATAGCTCATCAACATCTGGATGATCAGATTCACCATAGGCTTTTTTTGACTCAGAAATAACCTTAGCAATAATTCTTCTTTGATCAGTGAGTTTTACTCCTTGAGATTGACATTTTTGTTCAATTGTTTCTGACATAAGTATTTTTAACCCGAATAGATAGGATTAATCAAATTTTTTTCAACTTTAAATTTCTTACATAAATCTGGGATAAATTGATATTTTACGAGTTTTTCTCCATCAAAATCTCTGAAACTAAAACAATAATAATCAATTTTATTAACTAAATGAATAGCTTTAACGACTGATAATGAATTTCTGATGCCTGCAAAACTACCAGGTCCTCTATTTATATATATATTTGAAATTTTTTTTAAATCTAAATTTTTTGACATTAAAAAATCGTTTAAAAGTATTATTAATCTCTCATAATTTTTTTTTGCTATTTTCATGGCTAACATTATAATTGTTACCGTTTACAATGATCATGAAAAAAACTTTATCACTAGCCGCATCTATTATTAGCTTTGTCATAATTCAATTATTTATTTTTACCAATTCTGATTCAGAGGAAAATAATACCAAATATTATGCAAAAGATAATGGTATTTTGTCGATAATGTACCATAGATTCAACGAAAATAAGTATCCTTCAACAAATATCAAAATGGATATTTTTCAAAAACACATAAAAATAATTAAAGAACTTGATTATGAATTTTATAATCCAAAATTTTTTATAAAAGAACTTAAAAAACCAAAGAATAAGAAGAAAATTTTGATAACAATAGATGATGGTTTCAAGTCTTTCTACAATAATGCTTGGCCATATTTAAAGGAAAATAAAATTCCATTTATTTTATTCGTATCTACAGAACCGGTCGGTAAAAATGGTTATATGACTTGGGATGAAATAATTGAGATTGACAAATCTGAATTTGGTTATATTGGCCATCATTCTCATTCACATGGCTACCTAATTGATAAAAGCGAGGAAGAATTTATTAATGATATAGAGCTTGCATCAAAAATTTTCAAAAATAAATTAGGATATGTTCCTGAAATATTTTCATATCCATTTGGCGAATATTCTCTTTTTATGAAACAATACATAGCTAAAAATTTTGAAGTTGCTTTTGGGCAACATTCCGGAATTATTGATGTGAACAAAGATAAATTTGAATTACCAAGGTTTCCAATAAATGAAAAATATGGTGAATTAAAAAGGTTTAAATCTATAATTAATTATTTACCACTTGAGTATAAATCTCTAGAGCCAGAGGAAAAAAAAAATAAATAAAAAGAACAATCCCCCACAAATGGTAGTTGAATTTTTTAATGAGCAAAAAAATGTAAAAAATATTAATTGTTATTCTAATGATGGTGGTAAATGGAAAAAAACCAAATTTAAAATTTGATATCAATAAACTTATCATAAATTTTGAAGATCCATTTATACCAAGAAGAGGAAGAATTAATTGTTCACTAATGGATAATGGTGAGTGGCGATGGTTTGGGACTCAATTTATTATAAGCGAAAACTAGATCAAGCTTTCTAATTCTATACTTGAAGGGAGCAATTTAGCATCATCAAAATCTTGGAGATTGTTTTGTTTTATAATTTTTTGTAGAACTTCAACATATTGATCGCCTGTTTCTGCATATTTGTTCAAAAATTTGGAGAGTATCATGCTATCCAAAGGCTCTCCTCTATCTCTTAATTTAGCTCTCTCTTGTCTAAAATCTTTGTAAGTTGAATGTGTATTAAGATTTCTTTGATATGCTCTAACAGATGCTTGAAGAACATTGAACTTCATTACTTTATGTCCCTCACTTTTGTCAGCATCTTTTGGTTTTAATCCCTCACCTGACCAAGTCCACTGGCCAAACAATGCATTACCTTCTTGGGCAAATCTTGATGTGCCCCATCCTGTCTCCTTAGCAGCTTGTGCTAATGCTAATGAAACAGGAACTTCATCCATTCTAATTTTAAGAGTTGATAAATCTCTTGAGGGAACTCCGTACTGTTTATATTTTTTTTCAAGCCACTTCTTTTCTAAGACTGTATTGTTGCTTTTATTTATAATGCTAAAAAGTCTTTTCCTATCAATCTTTATGTTACTATTTTCTTTCAAAATTAATGGAAGAACAATCTGAATAAAAAATTCTTTTCTTTTGGATGTACTCTCAATCATTTTTATTTCGTTTGGTAATAATGTCAAAGCAACAGGTTTTACCAATTTGGTTTTTCTAACGTCTTTAAGAGTATAATTTGTGTCTTCAAATAATTGTTTTATAGTTGAGGCGTTTAATCTTACTGTATCGGTTTCCAGATCATTTAAACTGAAAATATCAACTAATAAATCTTGTTCATTTAAAATCTTGTCATCAATTTCATTTCCACTGGTACCATTTTTAAGAGTATAGGCCAAAACAGCTTTTGATTTATTTTGAAAAGCCATATTCTTATTATTGGCAAAATTTAAAACTATTGGCATTGCATAAAAAATGGTGATTAACAGTATGGAAGATATAAAAATTCTAGGTAATGAACCAATATTTCTTCTTCTGTTAAAAAAATTTATTGATTTTACTCTTTTAGTAAAATTTCTTTTATACATAATTTATATTGCCTCGACTTGTTTTACCTCAGGTATATAGTGACATAGAAGGTTTTGAACACCTTGTTTTAATGTCATTGTAGAACTTGGGCACCCTGAGCAACTTCCTTGTAATTGAACTTTAACTATACCATCTTTAAATTCCTTAAATTTAATATCCCCTCCATCTCTCGCAACAGCAGGTCTTATTTTTTGGTCTAGAATTTTAATAATCTTTAATTCTATCTCCTCTAGATTTTCAGAGTTCTCATTTAAGTCTTTTTTCACGACATATTCTTTACCTGCCGAATAAAAATCATTTATTAATGATATAATAATATGTTTTATTTCCTCCCACTCAACTTCATCTTGTTTATTTACTGAAATAAAATCTTTTCCTAAAAAAATACTTTCTACACCACTAACAGAAAATAAGTTTTTAATTAGTTCATTATTGGTCTCATCTTTTTTTGTAACTTCAAAAGAACCACTTTTAGAAACAGTCTTGCCAGGCAAAAACTTGATCGAGTTTGGATTGGGTGTAAATTCTGACTGTACAAACATAATTTATATATAGCCAATAATTTTTAAAATGAAACTTGTTTGTATTTTATATCTAAAAACCCATGATTTCTTGAATTTTTTTAACCTTTTTTGATGCAATCTTATCAGCTTTTTGACGTCCACTATCTAATATTTGGTCTAAAAAACTTTTTTCTTTTAAAAGTTTTTTAATTTCATTCGATATAGGAATAATTTTATCAACTAAAACTTGTGATAAATTTTCTTTAAATTCTGAAAAATTTTTTCCAGAAAATTTATTAATTGTATCATCTAAATTTACGTCAATTATACTAGAATATATACTCATCAAATTTTTAGCCTCAGGTCTTTTTTCTAAATCTGCGCTTGTAGCTGGTAATGGCAAAGTATCAGTTTTTGCTTTTTTGATTTTATTAATTATTTGATCTTTATCATCAGTTAAATTTATTCTACTCAGATCTGATAATTCAGATTTACTCATTTTTTTTGTTCCATCTCTTAAACTCATAATTCTGGAAAACTTTTTTTGAATTAATGGCTCAGGTATTTTGAAAAACTCATCAACATTGAAATCATTATTAAATTTTTGTGCGATATCTCGACAAAGTTCTAAATGTTGCTTTTGGTCGTCTCCAACGGGCACGTGAGTAGTGTCATATAGTAGGATATCTGCTGCCATTAAAACAGGATATGAGTAGAGACCAATACTTGCTTTTTCTTTATCTTTGCCGGCTTTCTCCTTAAATTGTGTCATTCTGTTAAGCCATCCCATCCTAGCCACACAGCTTAGTATCCAAGCAGTCTCTGAATGAGCGCTCACGCTTGATTGATTAAATATAATACTTTTTTTGGGATCTATACCGCTTGCAATAAAACTTGCAGCAGTTTCATAGATATTATCTTTCAATTTTTTTGGATCTTGAGCAACTGTGATAGCATGAAGGTCAACAATACAAAATATACACTCATTTTGGTCTTCGTTATTTAGCTTAACAAAATTTTTAATCGCACCCAAATAATTTCCAAGATGGAGATTTCCGGTAGGCTGGACACCTGAAAAAATTTTTTTTCCCATAACTAATACTTTAGTTTAATATCACCATATTTAAAAGCTTTGATAAATAATGAAAAACTCAAATAAAATACAAGACTTAAAAAAGATGATAATATTAAATAAATAGATTTTAAATTATATTGATAAATCAATTTATTTTCAAAAAATAAAATTAAATAATTAAAAAATATTCCCATAAGAATCGAAGCCAGAAGTATCTTTAAAAATTTAACGAAGAATAAATCATTGAAATTAAACAAATTATTATTTTTTAAATAAACAAATAATACAATTGCATTAAACCAAGATGAAATTGTCGTAGCTATAGGAATTATTATGAAACCAATTTCTCTGAAAAAATAAATACTTATTAATATATTTAAAATTACAGAAATTAATGAAATATAAAAAGGTGTTTTAGTATCCTGATTTGCGAAAAAAAATGTCGAGAATACTTTAATTAATGCAAATGCTGGCAGTCCTAAACCAAAATAGTAAAGTGCATTTGCTGAGTTAGTTACTGAAAGTTCGTCAAAAGAACCATAACCAAATAATGCAGAAATAATTTGTTCTGATCCTACAATTAAAGCGACTGAGGCAGGTAAACTTAAAAACATACTAAGCTCAAGGGCTTTATTTTGAAGTAAAAGTATTTTGTTTTTTTTTTTTAAAAAAACATGTTTAGAAAGTTGTGGTAAAACAACAACTCCAATTGCTATTCCAGCGATTGCTAGGTTTATTTGATAAATTCTATCAGCATAGTATAGATAAGATACGGCACTGGCTTGAAAAGATGCAATTATAGTGCCTACTAAAATATTAATTTGCGTAACACCAGATGAGAAAATACTAGGTAATAGTTTTTTAAAAAAAAATCTAACCTTGTTATTAATTTTGAAATTAAAACTAAATTGAATAGAATAAAATTTTTTTGTAAATTGATATAAGAAAACAAACTGTAATATTCCTGCTCCTGAAACTCCATATGATAGATAATAAATCAGTTCATCGTTAAGAAATTTACCAAAAAATAAAATAGATATTAAAACAATATTAAGAATTATTGGTGCAGCAGATGCTGCAGCAAATTTATTATGTGAGTTAAGAATTGCTGCAAAAAAAGAAGATAGGCTTACAAATATTAAAAATGGAAGAGTTATTCTTGTTAAATTTACAGCTAACTGAATTTTTTCTGGATTATCAACAAAACCTGGTGCTATTAATCTCACAAAAGCTGGCATGAAAACTTGAATAATTAGAACTAAAAACAATAGACCTAAAAATAATAAATTAAAAATTTCGTTTGCAAATTTTTGCGATTCAGATTTTTTTTTTGCTAATTCTGAAGTATAGCTTGGTATAAAAGCTGCATTAAAGGTTCCTTCTGCAAATAATCTTCTAAAAGTATTGGGTATTCTGAATGCTACAAAAAAAACATCTGCTAAAAAACTTGTTCCAAGAAAAATTGCTATCAAAACATCTCTCAAATAACCAAGTAATCTACTAATAATAGTATAAAAACCAAAAGTCCCTGTTGACTTAACTAAATTCATAAATCATATTAGTCTTAATTTTACCCCATTTGTACACCTAATTAACATAAATGAAAAAAACAAAAATTGATCATTACACTGATAAAGAAGCTTTAGATTTTCATAAAGATAATAAGCCAGGCAAGATCGAGATATCTTCTTCAAAAAATATGACAACAAAAAGAGATTTAGCTTTAGCATATTCTCCTGGAGTAGCGGCTCCTGTAAGGGCAATAAGTGATAATCCTGAAGCTGCATTTGATTATACTAGTAAAGGGAACCTTGTTGCGGTTATTAGTAACGGCTCTGCTATTTTGGGAATGGGAAATTTAGGTGCGTTAGCATCAAAACCAGTTATGGAAGGAAAGGCAGTTTTATTTAAAAGGTTTGCTGATATTGACTCTATTGATTTAGAAATAGACTCTGAAGACCCAGAAGAAATTATAAATAGCATAAAAAATTTTGCTCCAAGCTTTGGTGGTATCAATCTTGAAGATATTGCTGCACCTGATTGTTTTGTTATCGAAGATAAACTTAAAAAATGTCTTGATATACCTGTATTTCATGATGATCAACACGGTACTGCAATCATCACAACTGCAGCACTGATTAATGCTTTAGATATTAGTAGAAAAAAAATTGATAAAGTAAAAATAGTAGTGAATGGCGCTGGGGCTTCAGCAATGGCTTGCGCAAATTTGTTTAAAAAAAGTGGTGTGCCAAATAAAAACATCACGATGATAGATAGAAAAGGGATCATTTATAAAGGTAGAGAAAATTTGAATAAATGGAAATCTAGTCATGCAATTGAGACTGAACAGAGAACTTTAACTGATGCAATTGATAATGCAGATGTTTTTTTAGGATTATCTGCAAAAGGAACATTAACAAAAGCGATGGTAAAAAAGATGGCAAAAAATCCAATAATATTTGCTTGTGCAAATCCTGACCCCGAGATAACCCCTGAGGAAGTTGAGGAAGTCAGAAGTGACGCGATAATAGCCACAGGAAGATCAGATTACGCCAACCAAGTAAATAATCTGATAGGTTTTCCTTATATATTTAGAGGAGCATTAGATGTAAGAGCAAAAACAATAAATGAAGAGATGAAAGTCGCCGCTGCTCTTGCAATCGCAAATTTAGCAAAGGAAGACGTGCCAGATGAAGTTGTTGCAGCAATGGGAGGTGAAAGACCTCATTATGGAAAAGATTATATAATACCATCAACTTTTGATCCAAGATTAATAAGTGTTATTCCGGCAGCTGTAGCTAAAGCTGCTATGGAAACTGGAGTAGCTAGAATAGATATAAAAGATTTTGATGTATACAAAGATCAACTTAAGCAAAGGCTAGATCCAACTGTCACAATTTTACAGGGTGTGAATACTTACATTAAGAAAAAACAAAAAAAAGTTGTATTTGCAGACGGTGAAGATGAAAACATGTTAAAAGCTGCAATCGCTTTTAAAAATTCAAAATTAGGAATTCCAGTTCTAGTGGGGAAAGAGGAGTTAATTAAGAATCAAATAAAAAAAATTGGTTATAATGAAGATTTTGACATTGAAATAGTGAACTCGAAAGACAAGGAGAAAAGGGAGAGATATGTTAAATATCTTTTTAAAAAACTTCAAAGAGAAAAAGGTATGTTGGAGAGAGACTGCGATAGAATCATCAGAAATGACAGAGTAATTTGGGCGTCGTGTATGGTTGCTTGCAATGATGCAGATGCTATGGTTACTGGTAATACTAGAAGATATTCTTCATCACTTGAAAAAGTAATCCAGGTTGTAGATCCAAGACCTGGGGAAATCATGTTTGGTTTAAATTTAGTTGTTAATAGAGGTAAAACAATTTTTATTTGTGATACATCAGTTATTGAATATCCTGATTCAAGACAATTAGCTGAAATGGCAAAATCTGCAGCAAGAGTTGTAAGGCTTTTTGGATTTGACCCTAAAGTCGCTTTTTTATCTCACTCTACTTTCGGTGAACCAGCTACAGATAGAACAAAGAGATTAAGCGACGCAGTAGAAATTTTGAAAAAAGAAAAAGTCGATTTCAAATTTGATGGAGAGATGCAACCGGACGTGGCTTTAGATGAGATTTATAAAGAATTATACCCGTTTTCTGAAATTGTTGGAAACTCAAATGTCTTGATAATGCCTAGTCAACACAGTGCAGCGATTTCATATAAAATGATTAAATCTATTAGTAGAGCTAAAGTAATTGGACCATTGCTGATTGGTTTGGGTTTACCCATTGAAATAGCACCATTAAGATCATCTACATCTGAAATTCTAAATCTAGCATCCATAGCTGCGTATTCTGCTGATGTCATTAAATATGATAAATAATTTAGTTTTTTTGAATTCTTAAATTATCGACTAATAATATACTTGCGATCACATTTTCTACATCCAAAATTTCGTTTGCTTCCTCGATAACTGCATTTTTTTCATCAGATGTTGTAGCAATACCATAAATGTAAATTCTTTTTTTATATGTATCTATCTGATAATTGGTTGCTTTAATTGAATTATTTAAAATTAATGCTGCTCTTAATTGAGAGGTTATTAATAAATCTTTAGCTGATTGTTTAAAATTAAATTCTTCTTTTATTTTTAAATCATTCTTTACTGATCGTACACCTTGAATTTCCCATGCCAATTTTGTTAATTTAAGTTTTTCCTCTGGGTCCTCTACTTTACCTGTTATAAAAATTCTACCATCAATTACTTTTGTTTTTACAGTCAAAAAATAATTTTTGTTCACTAATAAAATCCTAGCGCTCAAATTTTTTTGCATTATTGAGTCATCTATTTGAGTACCAAGAGACCTTGGGTCTATAGCAACACTTACTCCAGTCCCAAAAATTCCTGTAGATGAAACTCCTATACATCCATTCAAAAAAAAACTAAAACAAAATATAGCAATTATTTTATTTTTCATTTTTGATCTTCAAACAATAATCATAAATAATTTTTTTTGATATATTATTTTTCCGAATTATTATATCTATTATTTCTTTAATGCTAATTTTATTTATCATTCTTTTAATTAACTTCTTATCTGATTCATCTAAAAATTGTGAAGCTTTTTTATCATCAATTTTTTCTGAAATAACAATAGTTAATTCACCTTTTAAATTATTCTTTAATAGCTCTAAATCCTCAACTTTGGATCTTATGTATTCCTCATAAAACTTTGTCATTTCTCTGCAAATGAGGATTTTTCTTCCTATAAAATTTTTTTTAATTAGAGGAATATTCTTATTAATTTTCTTTGGCGAAATGAAAAAAACGATTGAACTATTTAATTTTGATAAATTTTCCAAATCCTCTTTTAAAATTTTATCCCTTTCAGGAAAAAATCCATAAAAGAAAAACTTCTCTGAAAATCCTGATATTGATACTGCTGATATTACTGCTGAAGCACCGGGTATAGGAATAATATTGATATTATTCTTTATGCACTCATTAACTAATATAAAACCTGGATCAGAAATGCCTGGGGTGCCAGCATCTGAAATTAAAGAAATAAATGATCCTTGATTAATTAACTTTATAATTTTAAAAACATTTCTTTTCTCATTGAATTTATGATTGGAAATTAAATTTGATTTAATTTGGTATTTTTCTAATAAATTTTTAGAGATTCTAGTATCTTCACACAAAATGTAATCTGACCTTTTAAGAGTTTCTATGGCTCTAAGACTTATATCGTTTAAATTTCCAATTGGAGTTGAGACTAAATATAGACTTTTTTTGAACACTCTATTAGCAGATTTTAAATTTTCAATCATATTTATAATTAAAATATTATAGTATCACTAAAATGAAAAAAATTTTTAGAATTATTTTTACATTAATAATTATCTATTTAACAAATCACTCATTTGCATTTTCACAAAATGAAAAAATTAAAATTGGGCTACTTGCACCTTTATCTGGTGAATATAAAGAATTGGGACAATCAATAATTAAATCAACCCGAATGGCTTTGAGTGATATTGGAACAGACAACATTGAAATTTATCCAATGGACACAGGTATTGATCCTAATCAAACTCTACAATCAGCTACTAAGTTAAAGAATGAAGGAGTAAAAATTTTTATTGGTCCAATTTTTTTTAAAAGCTTAATGTATTTGGATGAAATACAAGATGTTATTTTTCTATCTTTAACAAATAAAACAAATGATCTACCGAAAAATGTGATAAGCAGCGGAGTAAATTCTTTATCACAGTTAAATGCAATTAAAGATTTTTTAGAGTTAAGTGAAGTAAAAAAAACAATTTTTTTAACACCTGACCTTGATTATAAAAATGAAATTAAAAAAGCAATTAAACAATCGAAAATCAAAATTTTTAAAAAATACACTTATGAAACCGAACCAACTAAACTTACAAAGCAAATCGAAAAAATAACAAATTATGATGCGAGAAAACAAAATCTGGCTGATGAAATTTTAAGGGTTGAAAACTCAGATTTAGTAGATAAGGAGGAACAAATTAAGAAATTGGAAAAACGATATACAATTGGAAATGTAAATTTTGACTCCGTAATTATCTCTGATTTTGATGAAAATCTTAAAAGTGTAATTACTTCACTTATTTACACCGATGTATCGCCAAGAAATAAATTATTTATAACTCTTAATCAATGGTTTGATGAAAGTTTACTATTAGAGGAAAATATCCAACCTTTATATTATCCATCAATCAATAAACAAAATCTAGAGACATTTAATAAAAAATTTGTAGATACCTACAATTCAAAACCAAATCATTTAAGCTTATTAAGTTATGATCTTTTAGGATTGATTTATTATTTATCTTTAAAATCTGATTTTTCAGACATAAACAATATTTTTAAAAAAGAAAATTCATTCAAAGGTAAAATTGGTATTTTTGATGTTAAAAATAACAAAATAAATCATAGATTAAATTTTTACAAAATTGATGAGGGAGAGATTAAAGAAATTTTCTAAGCTTTTTGAAAGCATCAGATCTGTGGTCTAATTTATACTTTTGAAATGGCTTCATCTCGCCAAAAGTTTTTATTTTATTTTTAGGAATAAATATTGGATCGTATCCAAACCCATTTTTACCTTTAGGTTTTTTGGAAACATACCCCTCAACTTTTCCTACAACACAAGCTATTTTTTTATCTAAATCACTTATGGATAAGGCACAAACAAACCTGGCATTAATTTTTTTATTTCTCCAATTTTTATCTTTTTTATCTAATGCCTTATAAACTTTTTGAATTGCCTTATTAAAATCTAATTCTTTTCCAGCCCATCGTGCTGAAAAAATTCCTGGTTTTTTATTTAAAATGTCAATTTCTAGACCAGAATCATCAGCTAAACAGATTAGATTTGTTTTTTTTGAAAAGTATTGAGATTTAATCAGAGAATTTTCTTTAAAGGTCTTTCCTGTTTCTCTTGGGCTCTTTAAATTAAACTTTGAGGTAGGAAATGTTTTAATATTAGCTGGTAATAAATCTCGAATTTCCTTTAATTTTCCTTTGTTATTTGTACCTATAAGGAGTTGTTTAATTTTTTTTTTTAGCATCTGGAAATTTAATTTTTTCTTACCATATATGTCCATATGGAAAAAGATCAAAACCAAAATAATACGGACAAAGCATCAGAGAAAGATCAAAAAGATTTAAATCAAGATCAAAAAACTGAAAATTTAGAGACAAATAATAAAGAACAGAATCAAGAACAAGAAAAAACACCAGAGGAGAAAATTTTAGAGTTAGAGGATAAACTTGCAAGATCATTTGCTGAAATGGAGAATCAAAGAAGAAGGTTTGAAAAAGAAAAAGAAGATGCTTTTGAATATGGAGGTTTTTCTTTTGCAAGAGAAGCTTTGAATTTGATAGACAATCTTGAAAGATCAAAACAAATTTTATTAAATGATGAGTCTTTAAAAGATACTGAGGCTTTAAAAAAAAACACTCGAACATTTTGATATTATAAATAAAGATCTAATTTCAATTTTTTCAAAAAACAAAATTAAGCCTATTGAATGTCTCAACAAAAAATTAGATCCAAATTTTCATCAAGCAATGATTGAAATTGAGGATGATCAAAAAGAACCTGGAACAATTGTTCAGGAAATACAAAAAGGATTTACAATTAAGGATAGATTATTGAGACCTGCCTTAGTCGGTGTAGCAAAAAAAAGTGAAAAAAAAGTAGAAAAAAATGAGGAAAATAAAGAAAATTCAGGAGATAAATAATATTTTATTAAACTTGTAGAATTAAATTTCAACCCTATATGAGGAGGATAATATGAGCAAAATAATTGGAATAGATTTAGGAACAACAAACTCTTGCGTGGCTATTATGGAAGGAAGCCAGGCAAAAGTTTTAGAAAATACGGAAGGCGCAAGAACTACACCTTCAGTTGTTGCTTTTACTGATGAAAAAGAGAAATTAATAGGACAACCTGCTAAAAGGCAAGCAGTAACAAATCCTGAGAATACAATTTTTGCAGTTAAGAGGTTGATTGGTAGAAACTTTGAAGACCCAACTGTTAAAAAAGATATCGAAGCTGCACCTTTTAAAATTGTAAATTCTGAAAAAGGTGATGCATGGATTGAAGCTAAAGGAGAAAAATATTCACCTTCACAAATTTCTGCTTTCATTCTTCAAAAAATGAAAGAGACTGCTGAAAAATATTTGGGTCAAGCAGTCACAAAGGCAGTCATAACAGTTCCTGCATATTTTAACGATGCACAAAGACAAGCTACAAAGGATGCTGGAAAAATAGCTGGATTAGAAGTTTTAAGAATTATTAACGAACCGACCGCAGCTTCATTAGCCTATGGATTGGATAAAAAACAAAATAAAAAAATTGCAGTTTATGATTTAGGTGGTGGAACTTTTGATGTATCAATTCTTGAACTAGGTGATGGAGTTTTTGAGGTAAAATCTACAAATGGTGATACTTTTTTAGGTGGAGAAGATTTTGACAACGCTGTTGTAGAATATTTAATTTCTGAATTTAAAAAAGACAGTGGTATTGATTTAAAAACTGATAAGTTGGCATTACAAAGGTTAAAAGAGGCAGCTGAAAAAGCAAAAATTGAACTTTCAGCAGCAGAACAAACAGATATTAATTTACCATTTATAACAGCTGATAAAACTGGTCCTAAACACATAAATTTAAAAATGACCAGAGCTAAGTTAGAAGCTTTGGTTGAAGATTTAATTGCTAAAACTATTCCACCATGCAAAACCGCTTTGAAAGATGCTGGAATTTCAGCTAGTGATGTTGACGAAGTAGTAATGGTTGGGGGTATGACTAGAATGCCAAAAGTCATTTCTGAGGTTAAGAATTTCTTTGGTAAAGAACCAAACAAAAGTGTTAATCCTGATGAAGTTGTGGCGATGGGTGCCGCAATACAAGCTGGTGTTTTGCAAGGTGATGTAAAAGATGTTCTTTTATTAGATGTGACACCATTATCTTTAGGAATTGAGACACTAGGCGGCGTTTCTACAAAACTTATTGAAAAAAATACAACTATACCCACAAAAAAAAGTCAGGTATTTTCTACTGCTGAGGACAACCAGCCTGCCGTCTCAATACGTGTTCTTCAGGGTGAAAGAGAGATGGCAACAGATAATAAATTACTAGGGAATTTTGAACTAGTTGGTATTGCTCCAGCACCAAGGGGAGTTCCTCAAATTGAAGTAACTTTTGATATAGACGCCAACGGAATAGTTAATGTATCTGCTAAAGACAAAGGTACCGGCAAAGAACAAAAGATTCAAATTCAAGCTTCTGGTGGGCTAAGTGATGAAGAAATTGAAAAAATGGTAAAAGATGCTGAAGCGAACAAAGAAGCTGACAAGAAAAAAAGAGAGTCTGTTGATGTTAGAAATCAGGCAGATACTTTAATTCATTCAACTGAAAAAAATCTAAAAGAACATGGATCTAAAGTTTCAGACGCTGAGAAAAAAGCAATCGAAGATGGATCAAATGCATTGAAAGAGTCGTTAAAGGGTGAAGATATTGATGATATTAAAAAGAAAACAGAGGCATTAGTACAGGCTTCAATGAAACTAGGAGAAGCTATTTACAAGTCACAACAAGGTACAAAACCAGATTCTGATAAAGATGATGGAAAAGATGAAAAGGGAAAGAAAGACGATAATGTTGTTGATGCGGACTTTGAGGAAGTAAAAGACGAAAATAAAGAAAAAAGCGCTTAACTGACATCTATTTGTCCAGGTTATATACATGGCTAAAAGAGATTATTATGATGTCTTAGGAGTAAGTAAAAGTGCAAGCCCTGACGAACTAAAATCAGCATACAGAAAATTAGCAGTTAAATATCACCCTGACAAAAATCCTGGGGATAAATCTGCAGAGGATAAATTTAAAGAAGCCAGTGAAGCCTATGGTGTTCTCTCTGATAAATCAAAAAAAGAAAACTATGATAACTTTGGACATGCCGCATTTGAAAATGGTGGCAGCGGTAGAGGTGGTTTTAGTGGTTTTGGCGGTTTTAGTGGGGCGGATTTCTCTGATATTTTCGAGGATTTTTTTGGAGATTTTGGTGGGGGAAGAAGAAGTTCAAAAAAAAGCTCCAATAATAGGGGTTCAGATCTAAGATATGATTTGTCTATAACTCTAGAAGAAGCGTACACTGGTAAAAAACAAAATATCCAATTCTCTACTTCTGAAAAGTGTAACACTTGTAAAGGAAGTGGTTCTAAACCAGGTTCTAGCCCAGACAGATGTACCTATTGTGGAGGAAACGGAAGAGTTAGATCCAATCAAGGCTTTTTTACTGTTCAACAAACTTGTCCTCAATGTGCTGGGAGTGGTGAAGAAATAACTAACCCATGTGGAGATTGTAATGGACAAGGTAATAAACAAACTAACAAAAAAATATCCGTGACAATTCCAAAAGGTGTTGACGATGGTACAAGAATAAGGCTTGCCGGCAAAGGTGAGGCTGGGACAAGAGGGGGTACTAGTGGAGATTTATATTTATTTATAAATGTTAAATCTCATGAATTATTTAAAAGATCTGATGTCAATTTATTTTTTGAATTTCCTATTTCAATTGTTGATGCAGCTCTTGGTACCACAATTGAAATACCAACCATTGATGGAAAAAAAGCTAAAATAAAGATACCTGATGGTACTCAAAATGGTAAACAATTTAGATTAAAAGGAAAAGGCATGCCTTTTATACGAAGAGGAGATTATGGTGATCTCTATATACAAGTTAAAACGGAAGTTCCTATTTCCCTCAACAAAGAACAAAAAGAATTATTAGAAAAATTTAAAAAAATTGATAATGAAAGATCTAATCCTAACATTAAAAGGTTTTTTCAAAAAGCTAAGGATTTTTGGAAAAATTAAAAAATGGGTTTAGAGGAAATAATCCCAGCGATCGCTTTAGTTGCAATACTAATACTCGTTCTACCAGAATTTCTAAACACAAATATAAAAAAAAAACGTTTCCTTAAAAATTTAGCTATTTGGGGTATTATTGTTTTAATACTTATGATACTTATTTATTTTATCATTTAATGAAAAAAATTAATTTGGCTGTAACTGGATGTCTCGGAAGAATGGGAAGCCAGATAATTAAATCGGCTAGAGCGGATAAAAGATTTAACTTGGTAACTATAACTGAAAACAAAAAAACTGACAAAAAAATTTTCGGTTTAAAAATTTCAACTAATAATTCGAAAATTTTCAAAAAAACTAATCTCATTATAGATTTTACGATACCGAAGTGCACTATGGAAATACTAAAAATTGCCGTGAAATTAAAAAAGAGAGTGGTAATTGGGACCACTGGTTTCACAAAGAGAGAGGAAGATTTAATTCAGAAATATTCCAAAAAAATACCAATTTTAAAAGCAGGAAACATGAGTCTAGGTATTAATCTACTTATGTACTTAACAGAAATAACCTCAAAATCTCTCGGTGATGCCTTTTTGAGTAAAATATTTGAAATTCACCACAAACATAAAAAAGATTATCCGTCAGGAACCGCCTTAATGTTAGGTAAAGGGATAGCAAAAGGAAAAAATAAAGACTTATATGAGATAATTGGAAAAAAATATTTGAATACAAAGACCTTTCCATATGGAAAAAAAATTAATTTTAATTCAATTAGAAAAGGTGAAATAATTGGTGAACATGAAGTAAAATTTTCAAGTGGAAAAGAAATAATAACACTTAATCATGAGGCCTTTGATAGGGCACTATATTCTGAGGGAGCGTTAACCGCAGGTAAATGGCTAATGACAAAAAAACCAGGCCTTTACTCAATGCGAAATCTTATGAATTTCAAATAATGACTGAAATTCAAAGGGCTAAAATCATATTAAAACATCTCAACAAAACTTATCCTAAAATAAAAGTACCCCTCAAAAGTCGTAATGTTTTTACACTGTTAATTTCTGTTTTATTATCTGCCCAGTGTACTGATGTAAACGTAAACAATGTAACAAAAAATATTTATCCAAAATATTATAGACCCCATCATTTTTTAAAATTAGGAAGAAAAAAAATTGAAAAACTTATAAAAAAGATTGGTATTTTTCGAATTAAAGCTAAAAGTATTTACAATCTTTCCCGTATTTTAGAGGAGAAGTATAACGGAAAAGTTCCAAGAACATTTGAACAATTAGAGCAATTGCCTGGAGTAGGTCATAAAACTGCCAGTGTAGTTATGTCCCAGGGATTTGGTCATCCTGCATTTCCCATTGATACTCACATTCATAGATTGGCTCAGAGATGGGGATTGACAAATGGCAAAAACGTTATTCAAACTGAAAAAGATTTAAAAAGGTTATTCCCAAAAAAATATTGGAATAAACTACATCTACAGATTATTTATTATGGAAGAGAATATTGTAAAGCGCGAGATTGTTATGGAATGACTTGTAAAATATGTACCAGTTGTTATCCTAATAGAAAAAAACCAATCATAACTAAAAAACCATAAATGAAAATCTTAGGTATAGGTAATGCAATAGTTGATGTAATCTGTAAAGTTGAAGATACTTTTATAAAAAAAAATGATCTTACAAAAGGTCTAATGAAACTTTTTTTTGATGAAATTGAATTCACTAACCTGCTATCAAATCTGAAAATTGAAAAAACGATTTCGGGAGGTTCAGTTGCAAATTCAATAGTTGGCTTATCACAATTAGGAAATAATGTTGGTTTTATTGGCAAAATATCAGATGATACTTTTGGTATTAAATATGAGGATGGTTTAAAAAAAGAAAATGTAAAGTTTTTTTACTCAAAAAAAAAAGAACTTCTTCCTACTGGAACATGTTTAATTTTAATTACTCCTGACTCGGAAAGAACAATGTGTACTTTTTTAGGGACTGCGGGAAAAATAAACAAAAATGACCTCGATGTTGATACTATTAAAGAAAGTGATTTAATTTTTTTAGAGGGATATTTATGGGATGAAGGAGATCCTAAAGAGGCATTTGAAAAAGCGATAAATTTATCAAACAAAACAGCAATGTCTTTGTCAGATAAATTTTGTGTAGATAGACATAAATCTAACTTTTTAGACCTTGTAAAGAATAAGTTAGATTTAGTTTTTGCGAATGAGGCTGAGATAATGTCTTTAATTGATGCAAAAAAATTTGATGATGTGATTTTATTTGGAAAACAAATTAAAAAACATCTAATCATTACTAGAGGTGGTAAAGGTGCAGTTTCGATCAATAATAACGAAATAGTAGAAATTGATGCTAAAAAAGATCTTAATATTGTAGACTTAACAGGAGCGGGTGATTTATTTGCTTCAGGGTATTTACATGGATTTATTAATAATTTTTCACAAAAAGAATGTTTAGAAAAAGCAACTGAAATGTCCTCTAAAATAATTCAACAGATAGGAGCAAGACTTTAATCTTTTTTAATTCTTTTAAAACTACCTTTTCCTTTTTTTGGCTTAATTACTCTTGGTTTGTATTTTTTCGTAAAAAGTTCTTTTGCAAATCTATTTTTTTTCTGAAATTTGGTAACCATTATCTTTGCTAATTATTAACTTATCATCAAGAAACTTTTCTTTAAATTTTTTTCTTAATCTATGAATATGCGTTTCAACAGTATGAGTCTCCAATTTTGATTGGTATGCCCAGACTTTTTCTTGTAATTCCTGAACCGAGACTGGTTTTTTCTTTTTCGATAAATATATGATTGTATTAATCTCTTTTTCAGTCAACTTTAACCTTTGATCATCAAGAATTATTTCCCTCGAATTTATATTAATAGTATATTGCCCGACTATTATATTAGATTGTTCATTAAATTTTTTTTTTAAAAATCCGATATTTATTTTTTCCAAAACCTTAGAAAATTTAATTGGAAAATCATCAACTAAAATTACATTTGATAAATTGAGATTTTTTTTTTGAGATAAAATAAGATAATTTTCATATTGACTGAAATTAGTTTTGGTAATTTCTTTTTTTGTTAGGCTTATAATCTGAAAATTAAGATTTTCCTTAATCTCCTCAAAAATATTAAACAGAAAGGGCAATTCATAAATAAACAAAATTTGATTATTCATATATAAGCACAATATGACAATTATTTTAAAAAACAAACACTCTCTTAGAATTGATGATTTTGAATTTCAATGTTGTATTGGAAAAAATGGTTTCACTGACAAGAAAATTGAGGGTGATAAAAAAACTCCTAAGGGTACTTTTAGCTTAGAGAAATTATATTATAGAAGTGATAAATTAGACAAACCTCAAACAAAATTAAAGTGTGTTGAAATAAAAAAAAATATGGGCTGGTGCAATGATATGAAAGACAAAACAAATTATAATAAACTAATAAATACAAAAAAAAAATTACGGCATGAAAAACTTTTTAGGAAAGATTTTAAGTATAATTTAATAATACCGATCCAATATAATTGGAATAAAAGAATTCTTGGAAAAGGTAGTTGCATTTTTTTACATTTAACAAAAACATATAAGCCTACTGCAGGGTGTATTGCATTAAACTTAAAAGACTTTTTAATAATGTTAAAATTGATTAATACAAAAACAAAAATTAAAATTTATTAAGTTCTATTACCAAAAATAGCTGATCCAACTCTTAAATAAGTTGAATGATTTTCAACAGCTTTAATATAATCTGAAGACATACCTATGCTTAAATCCTTCAGACTTAAATTTTTATTTAATTCATTTAACTCATGAAAAAAGGGATCGGGATCTAAGTTGAATGGTGGAATGCACATCAATCCAACAACATTCAATTTCAAGCTCATACAATAATGATAGAGTTCGTTTAAATCATTTTTTGATACACCAGACTTTTGTACCTCATTGCCTAGATTTACTTGAATAAATATTTTAACCTTTTTGTTTTGTTTTAACTGTTCATCATAAATTTTGTTTGCAAGTTTTTTACTGTCAACTGAATGAATAAAATCAAAAATTTTTAGCGCAAATTTTACTTTATTGGTTTGAAGTTTACCTATTAAATGCAGTACTAACTCTGGCCTTTCTAATTTTATTTGACCCCATTTATCCAAGGCTTCCTGAACCTTATTCTCTCCATAATCGCAATGCCCGTGCTCAATAAGTGGCATAATCTTATCTAATGAAAAAGTTTTTGAAACAGCAATTATTTTAGGAGATTTTCGGATATTTGAGTTTAACTCTTTAGATTTTACAAGTTTCTCAATATGTAATAATTTTTGGACTGACGAATGCATAAATTAAATTTTAAAAAATATTACTTTATAAGTGAATACGATACAAATTTAATCAAACACCAAGATAAAGAGACAAATATCATTTATCGAAATTATAAAGATGAAATCGATATACATAAATTAATAATTTTGAGGGATTTTTGTAAAAAAAAAGGCTGCAATTTTTTTTTTTGTCAAACAACATCAAATTAGCGATTAAGCTTAATTTAGATGGTGCTTATTTACCCTCTTTTAACAGAAATTTTAATCATCTTGCTTATACTTTTAAAAAAAAATTTATTATTTTAGGGTCTGTGCACAATATTAAAGAACTAAATGTTAAAAAATTACAATTAGTAAAATATTTCTTTTTATCATCTCTATTCAAAAAAAACGAAAACTACTTAGGTACGCTTAAATTTAAGTTATTCGAGAGTTATATAAATAAAAATATTATTGCTTTAGGTGGAATTAGTGAAAAAAATTTAAAAAAACTTAATTTGCTGAATGTCTCTGGTTTTGCTGGGATTTCATTATTCAAAAAAAAAGGCCCCTTTAAAAAAGGGGCCCTTTAATATTTTAGATTCTAAATAAATTAGAATGCAAATGTAAGAGCGAACTCATACGACTCTTTGTCAGCTGTAGCATCCGTGCTTCCACCAACATTGTCGTTTTCGTTCATATGACCAGCAATTGTCATACCACCCATTGTGTATGATGCTGAGATACCTGAATCATTTTGCTCTACAGTCGTAGAGTTCGATGAAGTATCATCGTTATAGTCTCTTTGACCGTAAGCAACAGTCATATTCTCATTGATTGCATATGATACACCGAAGCTCTCAGACTCATCGTTTTTGTCTGCAGTACTTCCGTCTGCTTCATGAGTTTGATAAGCAACTGTTAAACCACCGATTGCGTATTTGATAAACATCGTTTCTTGATCGATTGAAGTCGATGTAGTATCATCTAGCTCAGCCATACCATAACCAATAGTCAAACCTTCAACCATTTCTGGAGAAATTTGAATACCGAAGTCAGTGTAGTGACCTAAGTCATAGTTATTGTCTGTTGCAGTAGTTTCTTCTGACGATTGTTGGTGAGCCATTTTAAACATCACACCACTGAATGAAGGTGAGTCATATGTAAACAGGTTGTTACCTGATCTACCATCGATTCTCACGTCACCGCCAGTTGTAGTATCCCAAACTTCTTCGTAAGCGTTTGGTGTTACGTCATCCCACTGACCCATTACTGATGAACCACCATGTCCGTGGAAAGTAACAGTACCCATTGAGTCACTTCCGAAAGACACTTTTCTGTCGTCCATACCAGCATTAGTAGCTGGGTTGTCGTTATCAAGTTCCATGCTAGCTGAAACTGTGATACCACCCTCTGTTTCACCAGAAGCAGAGAAAACAACACTATCAAATTGATATGCCGTTGTTTTTGTATTCTCGTCTCCTGCTGATGCGAAAGCGAATCCAGTTGAAACTGAAACACTTCCTTCAGCTGCATTCACAGCTGTCATCGCTAGTGAACCAGCTAATGCTGATACACCTATTTTTGTTAATTTGTTCATATTAATTACTCCTTAAATTGTTTAATATTAAACAGTGAACTAGTATCAAATAGACAGGGGATTTAACAAAATATAAGGTTTTTTAGGGAATAAATTTGGTAAGTGTGATAATTTTACAACACAATTTTCTTTGATTTTATTATATTTTTTGTGCTATTTGAATATGTTAAAAATTCACGACTTTAAAGAGCTTTTTTTATGAAAAATTATAAATTTGTGAGGATTTTAAGTTTATTTTCCATTTTTTTATTCCTCTTAAGTGCTTGTGGAAAAAATTTTTTTAGAGGTGCTGATGCAAGGAAAGTTTCACCTGATCCAAGAGAAAGAGTTAAAAAAAATTTAGAAGAGGGAAAAGGTTTTAGATTGAATGATGCTATTAAAAAAGGAGTTGGAAGTGGTGGCAACTTTGAGTTTGCAAGTTCAAATGAATTATGGAGAGCTTCCCTAGATATTATTGAATTTATGCCGCTAACATCTGCAAATTATAGTGGGGGCATAATCATAACTGATTGGTATTCTAATAATAACAATCCTAACGAAACAATAAAGATCACAATTAGATTTTTGAGCAATGAAATAAGATCTGACGCGGTAGATATTAATGTTTTTTACAAAAAATGTGATGCTGATTTTAAATGTGTTGTTCAAAAAAATAATAAAAATATAGAGTCTGAGTTAAGACGAGAAATTCTAAAAAAAGCAACTATCTATCAAAAACAAACCAGAGCAAAAAATAAGTCCTATTATCCTACTCCTAAAATGGGTGGAGAAGCTAATTAGGTTTAATTTTAGTGAACAGATATAATTTTAAAGAAATAGAAAAAAAATGGCAGAGCTATTGGGAAGATAAGAATTTTTTTAAAAGTTCAATCCAAAAAAATAAAAAGAAATTTTATTGCTTAGAAATGTTTCCTTATCCATCTGGTAAAATACATATGGGACACGTCAGAAATTATACAATAGGAGATGTTTTAGCCAGATATAAAATTTTAGAGGGATATAATGTGCTACATCCAATGGGTTGGGACTCTTTTGGTATGCCCGCAGAAAATGCGGCCAGACAAAATAATTTAGATCCTAAAGAATGGACTAATGACAACATTAAAATGATGAAAAATCAGTTAAAAAGACTAGGTCTATCAATTGATTGGGATAGAGAGATATCAACCTGCAACGAGGATTACTATAAACACCAACAGATCTTTTTTTTGGAATTACTAGAGAAAGGCCTTGTTTATAGAAAAGAAAACTATGTTAATTGGGACCCAGTTGATGAAACTGTATTAGCTAATGAACAAGTTATCGATGGAAAAGGATGGAGGTCAGGAGCAACAGTTGAAAGAAAAAAATTAAGCCAATGGTTTTTTAATATATCAAAATTTTCAAGGGACTTACTAGATGGATTAGATAAATTAGATGCATGGCCAAACAAAGTAAAAACTATGCAAAAAAATTGGATAGGAGAATCGTTCGGCTGTGAAGTTGATTTTGAAATTGAAGGAGCGCTGCCAATAAAAAAAATAAAATGTTTTACAACTAGACCTGATACCTTGTTTGGTTTTTCTTTTCTTGCTTTATCAGTAGATCATGAAGTTTCCAATTTTTACAAAAAAGATAAAGAATTTTTGAAATTTAAAGAAGAATGCACAAAAACTGGTACCACTGAGGAAGCTATAGCGGTTGGAGATAAAATAGGCTTTAAAACAAGTCTCTTTGCTAAAAATCCTTTAAATCCTGATCAAAAAGTTCCAGTTTATTTCGCTAATTTTGTATTAATGGATTATGGTTTTGGAGCAGTTTTTGGCTGCCCTGGACATGATCAAAGAGATTATGACTTTGCAAAAAAATATAACTTGAAGATTAGTACTGTTGTTAAACCTCACAATGAAAAAGATGACTTTGAAGTAACAAAAGAGGCTTATCCTGGACCTGGTACAATTATAAACTCTGGTTTTTTAAATGGTTTAAATGCACCTGATAATTCTGTAAATGAAGCAATCAGAATATTAGAAGAAAAAAAATTAGGAAAAAAAAAGATTAATTATAGATTAAAAGATTGGGGTGTGTCACGTCAAAGATATTGGGGTTGCCCAATTCCAATAATTTATGACGAAAAAGGAAATGCGACACCTGTCCCGAAAAAAATGTTACCAGTTAAACTACCTGAAGAAATTGATTTATCAGTTAAGGGTAATCCTTTGGATACTATTAAAGATTGGAAAGAAATAACCATTAATGGAAAAAAATATATTAGAGAAACCGATACCTTGGATACATTCGTATGTTCTTCATGGTATTACTTAAGATTTTGTTCTCCTAGTGAAAAAAGTTATGGATTTAGCAAAGAAGATATTAGCTATTGGATGCCTGTTGATCAATACATTGGCGGAGTTGAACATGCAATTTTACATTTGCTTTATTCAAGATTTTTTATGAGAGCTATAAATTATGAAAATGAAAAGTTTAAAATAACAGAGCCTTTTAAAAGCTTATTCACTCAAGGAATGGTTTGCCACGAGACATACCAAGATGAAAACAATAATTGGCTTAGCCCAGAAGAAATAGAAAAGATTAATGATAAATTAGTTAAAAAAGATGATCATAAAATAGTTGTAAAAGTTGGTCCTTCAGAATCGATGTCAAAATCAAAAAAAAATGTGATTGATCCTGAGTATATTATAAATAATTATGGTGCAGACTCCGTAAGGCTATTTATTTTATCTGATAGCCCACCCGAAAAAGACGTACAATGGTCCGATCAAGGAATGGTTTCTTCTTTCAAGTTTATTCAAAAATTGTGGATTTTAAATCAAAAAATCTTAGATGAAATTCAAAAAAAACATTTAAATGATGTTGATAGTGAATTCGAAAAAGTAACAAATATTTTTATAAAAAATGTTACCGTTAATTTATCAAAATTTACTTATAACAAAATTATTGCAAATTTTTATGAGATATATTCAAGTTTATCAAAATTGATGAAAAAAAAATATTCATCGAAAACAATAGTTCAAAATTATAGAAAAGTATTAATTTGTATGATGCCTGTGATACCGCATTTTTCAAACGAGTGTTTAGAATTACTAAAAGATGAACGAGAAATAAAATGGCCTAAAATTGATGAAAAATTTCTAATTGAAGAAAATATAAATTTTGTTGTTCAAATAAATGGAAAGAAAAGAGGGTTGTTAAAAGTTGACAGAGACATATCAGAAGATGATATAGTAAAATTAGTTAGAGAAAATAATGAAATTAACAAATATATTAAGAATCAAGAACTTAAAAAAAAGATTTTTGTTCCAAATAAATTGATAAATATCATAATATAAATGAAATGAAAAAATACATATATATTATACTGGTTCCAGTATTTTTATTAGGCTGTCAATACACACCGATTTATTCAAATCAGAATGACTACAACTTTTCAATTGAGAAAATTAATTTTGTGGGAAACAGTGAAATAAACGATTTAGTTCAAAAAAAATTGATAAGATTTCAAAATAAAAATGATGAGAAAAAATTTATTATAACAACTACCTCATCATACAAGAAAATTTCTCAATCTAAAAATTTATCAGGCAAAACAACAGACTATTTAATAACTATTGAAATCATTTTTAAAATTGAAAATGAAAAAGAGCAAAAAACACTAATAAATAAAAAGGAATTTTTAATTAAAAATTTTTCTGATAAATTTGAAGAAAATAAATTAGAAAAAAGCAAAAAAGAAATTCTGGTCAATTCGATAATTAATGAATTGATTATTCAACTTTCGCGTATTTAATGATCTCTAAATACTATGAAATAAATAAATTTAAAAAAAAAATTAATTTTTTTCTATTTTATGGTGAAAATGAAGGTCAAAAAATTGATGTTATTCAATCCAATTTTAATGAATTTACCAAAGAAAATACTTTTAAATATGGTGAGAAAGAAATTATTGAAAATAATCAACTTTTATTTGAAAATATTTACTCAAGATCGTTTTTTGAAAATGAAAAATTAATTTTAATATCAGACGTTACAGATAAAATTTTTGATCTTATTGGAAAAGTTATCTCTGATAATGTGAGTGATGTTGTAATTATTTTGCTAGCAAAAAGATTAGATAAAAAATCAAAAATTAGAAATCTTTTTGAAAAAGAGAAGATTACACTAATTGTCCCTTTTTACGAGGATACTTTACAAACATTAATCTCAATTGCTAAGAGGATTTTAACCGAAAACAAAATTAATTTGTCACAGGAAAATTTAAATTTGATAATTGAAAGGGCTCAGGGTGATAGGATTAATCTTAAAAATGAATTACAAAAAATAGTTCTCTTATCTAAAAACGGAAAAAAAATAGATTTAAATGATATATCTAAACTAACTAATTTGAGTGAGAATTATAATGTCAATGAATTAGTTGATAACTACTTGTGTAAAAATAAAAGAAAAACTTTAAATATTCTAAACGAAAATATCCCATCGAGTGAAGATAATATTTTAATTTTGAGAACTTTTCTGAGTAAATTAAAAAGACTAAGAAAATTAAGATTGAGTTTAAGAAAATCCAATAATGTAGATCAAGCAATTAGTGCCTTTAAACCTCCAATATTCTGGAAGGATAAAAATATAATTAGGCAACAAATCAAAATATGGGAATTAAATGATATTGAGAATTTTATTGTAGATCTAAACAATACCGAGAGTTTAATTAAAAAAAATCCTCAGATTTCAAATCAAATCATAAACAATATGATTTTAGGTAAAGTTGAAAATGCTAATATCCAGATTTAATTATATCAATTATCTTGTTTAGTTGATCAAGCTCTTTGTAAAAAAATGATATTGAGCCCTTATTCTTTTTGTTATTTTTAATAGAAACACTTAGACCGATTTTTTCAGATATAGAATTTTCTAAATCTCGGATATTTGAATCCACTTTAGTAAAGGTGTTTCTTTTAGTTTTTCTGAATATCTTAACTAAATTTTCTGCTTGTCTAACAGATAATTTTTTTTCAATAAATTTATTTGCTAGAAATGCAGCATTATCTAGTCCTACTAATATCTTTGCATGACCAGCAGTGATTTTTTTTTGGTCTACAAAATCAAGAACTTCTTTTGGTAAATTAAGTAATCTTAATGAATTAGAAATATAGCTTCTGCTCTTACCTATAAATTTTGATACTTTATCTTGATCATATGCAAATTCATCTATCAATCTTTTATAGCCTTGTGCTTCCTCTAAGGGATTTAGATCATGTCTCTGAACATTTTCAACAATCGCAAATTCTAAAGACTTAAGATCATCAGCATCTGTTACAACCACTGGAATATCATGTAATCCGGCTTTTTGGGCTGCTAACCACCTTCTTTCTCCAGCTATAATTTCGTATTTAGAGGTATCAGTATTAGATTTTCTAACTATAATTGGCTGAATAACACCCCGTTCTTTTATTGAATTAACTAAATCATTTAAATTTTCCTTATCAAAATTTTTTCTTGGTTGGTATTTGTTTGGAACTATTTCAGCTAAACTTAGATTATTTGTTTTCTTCTCAACTTTGGTTTCGCCGATTAAAGAAGATAAACCTCTGCCCAACCCTTTTTTTATTTTATTCATTATGCGGCACTCCCAACTTTATTTTCTTGTGCCATGAACTCATCTGTAAAACTATAATATGACTTACTTCCTGGACAGTTCTTGTCATAAATCAATACTGGGATGCCATGAGAGGGCGCTTCTGATAATCTTACATTTCGAGGTATCACTGTTTGGTAAACTTTATCTTTGAAATAATCTCTCGCTTCTTGTTCAACCTGTGACGAAAGTTTATTCCTTCGATCATACATAGTTAAAAGTATGCCTTGAATCTTCAATTCAGGATTCAAATTAGTTTTAATCCTCTCAATAGTCTTCATAAGCTGGGTAAGTCCTTCTAGCGCAAAAAATTCTGTTTGTAATGGCACAAGTAGTGAGTTAGATGATACCAAAGCCATTACGGTTAGAAGACTCAATGAAGGGGGGCAATCTATGAGAATATAATCATATAATTCTCTAGAATCATTTAAATACGCGGTTAATTTGGCCTTAAGTATAAAGGCTCTGTCACTATCACCAGCGGTCTCAACCTCTAATCCAGACAGATCTACGTTGGATGATATTAAATCAAGATTTCGAAAGTTTGTTTTTTTGATTACGTTTGAAATCGACATTGTCCCATTAAGAATTCCATAAATTGTTTGATCAGATTGAGAATTATTGGATAATCCCAATCCTGTAGTAGCATTCCCTTGAGGGTCTAGATCAATTACCAAAATTTTTTTACCAAGTTGAGATAACGCTGATGCTAAATTTATAACAGTTGTTGTTTTTCCAACCCCGCCCTTTTGATTTATAATCGAAATTATTTTCATGAAATTTTTTTTTTAATTTTTTTGATATTTAATATAAACGAGTCGTTGCTTGTTAAACTTTTTTTTTCTTCATAATCTAAATCCCACTCTTGAAGTGTTTCATTAAAAATTTTTCTTCCACTACTTCCCATAAAAAAAATAATATTTTTATATTTTTTAAAATTTTCGTTAACCAAGTTTAAAATCACTGGCATTGGCTTAAAAGCCCTGGACATTATTGTTCCAGTTTCAATATTTTTAAGAGAAAATATATCTTCCTGAATTATTTCTGTATTTAAATTTAATTTTTTTGAAACTTCCCTTAAGAAAACACATTTGTGGTAACTTTTTTCATAAAGTTTTACTTTTATACTATTTTTTATTTTTTTCATCACTATAGCTACAATTAACCCAGGCATGCCTCCCCCAGAACCTAAATCTGAGGTTGTATTACTATTTAAATCAACAAAATCAATTATTTGTGCTGAATCTATTATATGTCGCTCTCTTATAGCCTCTTTTTTATACGTTTTTTTGCTTATAATATTAATTTCTTGATTTTTTTTCTGTATCATCGAGATTAAGCTCTCAAACTCATTACAAGTTTCACGTGAAACATTCAAATTAGAGATTTTGGAGTAAGAATTTAAAATAAAGTTGTCCATTAAGCTATATGCTTAATAGACTTTCTTTTGACGTGTGACAACAAAATATATACGGCCGCAGGAGTTATTCCATCAATTCTTAAGGCCTGGCCCATAGTTTTGGGCCTTATTTCCTTAAATTTAGCTTTTACCTCATTAGAAAGGCCTGAAAATTGATCATAATCTATATTCTCTGGTATTAATAAATTCTCATCTCGCTTAAAAGCTAAAATATCAGCCTTTTGTTTCTTCAAATACCCTCTGTAATGAGAGTTGATCTCAATCTGCTCATCGATTTCTTTCCCATAATCAGAAATTTCAGGCCAAATATTCCTTACTTTTGTCATATCGACACTTTTTTGGGTAAGAATTTCCTCTGCTGACCTAAAAACACCGTCTTTTGCTATTTTTATTCCAAATTTATCTGCCTTAGAAGGTG
>CACEXM010000012.1 GCA_902563555.1 uncultured Pelagibacteraceae bacterium
AAAGATCGATCCCTGGTTTTTAGAACAAATTAAAGAGATCGTTGATAACGAAAATAAACTTAAAAACAAAGGTGTTCCAAGAGACTTCGTTGAATTTAATCGAATTAAATCGATTGGTTTTTCAGATAAAAAAATATCTGAATTAACCAAAATTCCTGAAAGTGTCATAAGAAAAAGAAGAATGGCTTTAAAAGTATTACCTGTTTATAAAAAAGTAGATACTTGTGCTGCAGAATTTAAATCTTTTACACCTTATATGTACTCAAGTTATCAAAGAAATTTTTCACTCAACTCCGAGTGTGAAGCGGAACCAACTCAAAAGAAAAAAATCATTATCTTAGGAGGGGGTCCTAACAGGATTGGTCAGGGAATAGAATTTGATTATTGTTGTTGCCAAGCAAGTTTCGCTTTGAAAGATGCAGGTTTTGAAACGATTATGGTCAATTGTAATCCAGAAACTGTTTCAACAGATTATGATACAAGTGATCGATTGTATTTTGAACCTCTTAAAGAAGAGTATGTTTTCAATATTATTAAAAAAGAGCAAGAGAAAGGAAACTTGATTGGAGTAATAGCACAATTTGGTGGCCAAACTCCTATAAAGTTGGCTGAATTTTTATATCAAAATAAACTTCCAATTTTAGGCACTCAATATACTTCAATTGATCTAGCTGAAGATAGAGATCGATTTAGAAATCTTTTAAATAAATTAAAACTTAAACAAGCAGAAAGTGGCATTGCTAAAACTTACAAACAAGCAATAAAAATTGCTGACAAAATTGGTTTACCTTTAATTGTAAGACCCTCTTACGTTTTAGGCGGACGAGCAATGGAAATTGTATATGAGAAAAATGATTTAAAAAAGTTCGTTGAAGAAGCCTTTAAGGCTGCAGAGGATAATCCAATATTGATTGATAAATTTATTAATCAAGCAATGGAAGTTGATGTGGATGCATTGTCTGATGGTAAAGATGTATTTGTTGCAGGTATCATGCAACACATTGAAGAAGCTGGAATTCACTCTGGAGACTCAGCGTGTAGTCTACCCCCTGTTTCAATTAAACCTTATTTGATTAAAGAAATAGAAAATCAAACAAGAAAATTAGCTTTAGCTCTTAAGGTTAAAGGGTTCATGAATATTCAATTTGCAATTAAAAAAGATCAGATTTACGTAATTGAAGTAAATCCAAGAGCAAGTAGAACTGTGCCTTTCGTATCAAAAGCAAAAGGTTTACCTCTTGCTAAAATTGCCTCAAGAATTATGGCTGGTGAAAAATTATCTAAATTTAATTTAAAAGATAAATCTAAAGGAATGTATGCTGTTAAAGAAGCAGTTTTTCCATTTAATAAATTTCCAAATAGTGACTTACTTTTAGGTCCAGAGATGAAATCAACTGGTGAAGTGATGGGTTTTGATAAAAATTTTGGTATGGCTTTTGCCAAGAGTCAAATTGCATCTGCTAATTCTTTACCAAAAGATGGCCTTGCTTTTATTTCATTAAAAGATGCACACAAAGATGAAGGGATTATTTTAGCAAAACAATTGATCAAACTTAAATTTAAATTGTGTGCTACTAAAGGGACTGCTGAATATATTAGAAAATTTGGTATGAAATGTAAGAAGATTAATAAAGTTAGTTCAGGTACTCCTCACATTGTTGATGTTTTAGATGCTAAAAAAATTGCTCTAGTAATTAATACTGGTGGCGGTAATAGTGAACATCGAGTTAGTGATGCTATAGCTTTAAGAAGAGCAACCTTAAAAAATAAAGTTCCTTATTGCACAAATATGTCAACAGCTTATGCTTGTTTAGAAGCGATAAAGTCACTAAAAACTAAAAAATTAGAAGTCACAGCTTTACAAAATATCTAGTTTAAAAAACTTTTCTTAAATTAAAAAAAGCTTGCTTAATATCACTTATATTAAAAGGATCTTCATTTATTATCTTAAAATCTAATTCAAAATCATTAATGGTTTTGCTTAAGATATATTCTGATCTTAGATCATCAGATCCTTTAATATTAAAAGCATAATTTGTTTCTTTATTGGGTAAATATCCAATAGCTAAATGAATTTTATCAGTATGTCCTGATCCAAGCGCTTGATTTCTTTCATATATTAAAAAAACACTAAAATTATCCTGAAGCACGATATCAATCCCAATCTCACCATTAATACTGTGCAAGGCTCCAGAAGATAAACTATCATCAAAAGTTACACTGCTGTCACCTGTATATGTATATTTAAACTTTGAGGATTGATCCAAATCCATTATGTATTCAATTTTTCCGTGTCTTTTTATTGTATATTTTTCATTTAAGACATCTTCGACTGCAGCAAAACCTGCTCTAATTTTTTTCGTTCGAATGTGTTGATTTTCTACATCAATACCACCATTACCAGATTCGTTATAAGATCCTAAAATAGTGTGACCAATATCAAATCTTCCAGAAGGAATAAAAGTCAAATTATCTTTTTTTATTTCATCTTTTATTCTTATTGTTCCATATATTTGTTTACCTTTTCGATTAGCAGTTAAATTTTTACCATCTAGAACAGTTAATAAATCAGACCTCAATCCTCCGACCCCAATAAAGGTATCAAGAAATTTAGTATCATCTTCTATTGGGGTTGTGGAATAATAGGTAATGTTAAATGTATCAGTGTCCAAATTGCTTCCAGAATTTCCAATATCAACATTATTTCTACCAACTCTAAATGCTAATCCTTTAATTCCATTTTCATCAGTAAATTTATCTGCACCAAAAGTGACTGCATCCGTATCAATTCTCTTAGTAGATGAAATACTTGTATCTCCTATTCTTCCAACTGCAATACTTCCTTCACTCCAATAAAATACGTCTTCTTCTTTGACTTTTGCTTTTTTTTTAGCAGCAACATTTTTAACAATCTCGGTTAAAGAAGCTAATCTTTGATTAGTAAAATTAATATCAATATTTAAATTAGTTAAATTTTGTTTATCTTTATTTCTTCTAATCCATTTTAATCGATTAAGTGCACTATCTGTTGAATGATCAATAGTTCTTTTGGCAATTTCTATTTGAGCTAATGCCATTCCAGTTCGATCACTGTTATCTGTAATTGGAGGACATTTGCCTGCAAAAAGATTGAAAGGACAGACGAGATTATATTCCTCAACAATTTGAGTTGTATCCCCACCAACATACATCTTTAAACCATTTGTGCTAAATGCAATTCCAGCAGGCTGTTCTTGATCTAGTGTAACAGAACCGTCAATTGTAAATGTAGATGTAGAAAATGCAACGTCAAGAGAAATTTGAGTAACATTTCTTTGAGAAGTTTGATGATCCACCAACCAAAGTCTTTTTCCATCTGGACTAAATCTCATGTCTTTTGGGTTCATTACTTCATCTTCTAATTCTATTCCTGCGTTTGAAATAAGCGACAGACTACTTAAATCAAATGGTGTTGTGAGTGAGTATTCTAGTAGCCTGGTATTACGTACAGTTCCACCTGTATTATGACCATGCATAATTACAAATAATTTTTTTCCATCATTGCTGATTTCAATACCTTGAAGTCGGAATCTCTGTAAAGCATGTGTGTTTCCATTATCAAATTTTTCCCTGTCACCTGCATTACTCCCATCCTGTAAGGCATCAGTGTCAAGACCTGGAGTTTGGTTTGCAAATGAACATGTTGAAACATCATAAGGTGAAGTCAAATCAAACCTAAATACTCTATCTCTTTTTACTTCATTAGCTATACCACCAGTACCTACAAACAATTTCATTCCATCATTGGAGAATTCCAAACCAAAAGTAGTATTCATATTGGGGCCAAAGCTGTCGCCACCACTACTATTATCTAAATTACATCTCTCACTATCACCTGCATAACTTTGAGTAGAGATATCGAATGGTGTGGTTAAATCATACTCATCCACTAGCGAAAAATCACCGTCTTTAGATTGAGATACAATGAACATTTTTGTTCCATCAGGATTAAAATGAATACCACCTGGAACAACACCACTACTACTCACGTCTGTAGTTTGTAACAGGGTATACATGGCCCCAAAGGAATTAGAAATTGGAAAAATTATTAATAAAATCCAAATTAGTTTTTTAATCATTTTCTTTTAAACTAAAAAGTACCAGAAATTTCTATATTTGCACCATAATCAGGAATTTTACTAAATAAACTATAATTAGAGTTTAGTTTTAAATTAAAATTACCCATTTGTTTTAGATAGCTGACTTTCGTATTATTATTGTTTATTGGATCATAAATTAAATCTAAATTTGCATTATGTTTTTTTACGCCACCAAACTTAATTAACAAACTGTCTTTATGACCACTTTTGTCTAGACTTTGAAATCTTTCATAATTAATTGCAATTGTACGACCATCTGAATACATATATTCAAAACCTATATTCCCTTTTACATTGTGTAATGAATGTGTATTTATAGTTTTCTTAAGAGTAGTATTATCAATATGATTTTTTACATGATGATCAATGTTGGGTGTTAAATCATAAATATATTCAATAAATCCATTTCGACTTATAGTGTCTTTATTTAAATATAAAATATCATCAAATTTCAAACCTGCAGAAATATTTCCTGTTTTAAATGTAAGTCTCTCGTGACTTTCAACATTATTAGAGACCACGCCAAAATCGGTATAATCTGAAAATTGAGTAATACCCATTTCAAGCTTACCAAATGGGATCAATTGATATTTGGTATACTCATTTTCATTTTCATAGCTCATTGATGTGTAAATTTGTTTGCCATTTCTTTGACCGGTAACTTGATCTTTACCTAACTGGTCTATCATTAAATAACTAGCACCAAATAATAAATTAAGATTAGACCGATTTTTTAAAGGTACACTACTGTAGATATTTAAAGAAAATGTTTGTGCATCTAATTCATCACTTGACCCATCATCTATATCAACCTCTTCATTACCATATCGAAATGCGTAACCAAAAATCTTTTTATTTACTAATTTATCTGCACCAAACATAATCCCTCTGGTCTTAACTTCTTTAGGTTTAGAGGATGCTGTATCACCTACCCTTCCAAATGAAATATCTCCATGAGACCAATAAGACCAATTCTTTTTATTTATTTTAGAATTTTCTTTTTTTAACGATGCTTGAGTATATTCAATATTATTTAATGAATTTTCTAAGTTTGTTTTTAATGCTGCTAAAATTGGATTATGAATACTCAGTTTAATTTCATGATTGGTTAAATTAGTTCTTTCATCATTTCTTCGTAACCAATCAAATCTTTTAAAAATTGTTGAAGAATTTTGAGAAATTACATTTTTAGCAATTTCTACTTGAGCCCCTATTGCTGTAACAGGATCCGTTTCACAAATTACAATCCCATAAGGACAAATTAAATCGTATTCGTGTACTCTATCACGGGTACCAATTGCCTTATCTTGATAAGTAACTTGGTAAAGTTTCATTCCATCTTCGGAGAAACCCATACCGAGAGGAGTTCCATTAGTTCCATCACTTCCTAAACTCTCGAATACTTGCTGGACTTTTCCTACAAAAGTTGCTGAAGTTATATCAAAGCCTGTTGATAGTTTATAAACATAGATGAATGTCGCAATTGGATTTATACGACTTTCAATTACATACATTCTTGTACCATCATCATCAAATGAAAAATCTTGAAGTACTGCTGCTGCAACTGTACCACTAATTGCAAAACTATTTCCTTCGGTAACTGTGCTCGTGTCATAAGGAGTAGATAAATTAAATTCAATTATTCTTTTACCACCAGTAACAGTGTGAGCATCAATTAGAAACATTTTTGTTCCATCATTATTAAATTTAACAGCTCTGTTGTTATTTATATCTGGATCCGGATCTGTTTTAAAATGAAAACCATCATCAGCAACCATGGTGGCATTTGAAAAATCATAGGGAGTTGAAAGCAAATGGGCGTTAAATCCACCTCCATCATTAATAGCAAAAACTTTTGTTCCATCACTATTAAACTCAAAACCTTGTGGTTGTTGTATGTTGTCAACACCTCCATTAGTAGCTAATTCAACTTTACTATTAAAATCGATTGTAGAAATATTAAAAGGGGTATCAACATCGAATTGTAATAAAACATTTGCTCCAGAATGATAATCAGAAAAAAAAATTCTAGTTCCTGCAGGATTAAATCTCACATCTGATGGAGATTTTACAATATTAGTCAAACTAACTGTTCTTAACAAAGTAGGTTTAACCTCAGCAAATAAATTTGATGATAATAAAAACAAGATAACAAAAATTTTTACTAAAAGCTTTTTCATTATTACTTTATAAAAAAAAAAATTAAAATTTGTAAATACTAAAAAGTACCAGAAATTTCAAAATTTACTCCATAATCTTTAATTTTGGATAATAAATTCATTTTAGAACTCAAATTATAATTCAAATTACCTATTTGTTTTAGATAGCTGACTTTCGTATTATTGTTGTTTATTGGATCAAAATCGAGAGCAAACTGATTATTTTCTTCTTTTGATTTACTAAATTTAATAATAAAAGTTTTGTTATTAAAATTTTGAGATACTGCTGAATGTAAACAACTTTCACAATTATCTAAACTTTTTATGTATTTATAATCAAAAAGTATAGTGAAGCCATTTTCAAGTATATACTCTAAACCAATATTAGTTTTTAATTTTTTATTCGAATAGCTATTAATTGTCTCTTCATTTACAACAGTTGAACCTAAATATGAATATTTGTAGGCATTATCATCTGCCAGATCATAAATAATTTCAATTCCTCCCATGGGTTGGAATGTTACCCTATCTCTCTCAATTTTTTCCATTTCAAATAAAACACCACCAGCAAATTCTCCACTTACAAATGTATCATCATGAAAACGAATATCTGTAGCTGGTCGATCGCTAGCTTTACTAATAAAATCTGTAAATTCAGATAATTCTGTTACCCCATAAGTAAGTTTTCCTGTAGGAGTAATATTAAACTTACCATATGTCTTTTTAGTTCTGTAATTAATTGATGCAAATGCCTGTCTTCCATTTCGTTCACCTGATATTTTTCCTAGGTACTTATTATCGAACCTTAGGGCACTCAGGCCTAAAACTGCATTAATATACTGATTGTTATTTGTTGGAACAGTTCCATAAATATTTAATGTCAAAGACTCGAGGTCAACTTTTTGACTAGATCGTCTAATATTCGATGCACTATCTCCATACCTCAATGCCAAACCAAAAAACTTATTATCTCCAATTTTTCTATCTGAGCCAAATGTTATACCTTTCGTTTTAATACCTTTTGCTTTATCTACGAGTGTTTCTTGATAATCTCCTATTGATAAATCCAGTAAACTCCATGACGACCATTTAGATTTTTTCTTTTCGTCATTTTTTTGAGTATTACTCACAAGGGATACTAAATTATTTTTTAATGAAGGTTCTAACTTACTTGCTAGAGATTTTAATATAGGATTGGGGTAGTTTATATTTATATTGTGACTAGTTAAGTCTTCTTGATCTCTATTTCTTTTGATCCACTCAAATCTTTTAAAAATAGTATCAACGTTTATACTTATATTTTGTTTAGCTAATTCAACTTGAGCATTAACAGATGCACTTGCATTGGATACACATGAAACAATGCCATAAGGACAATCAAGGTCAAATTGATAAATATTATCTATCGTTTGTCCAGCATCTGCTTGTGAAATAAATAATTTCATACCATCACTTGAAAAAGAAAAACCCCATATTATTCCATGACCCGCTGGATAACTCCTCGCTTCGTCTGCATCTCGTAATGCTCCTCCAGGGGAGACACGATATAGAAAATCATGGCCTCCTAAATGAGTAGCTGTTGAAACATCAAAAGGTTTGCCTAAACTAAATTGCTCAATGCTATTAGTATGATTTTTATTAAAAAAAGAGATAAACATTTGACTTCCATCATCACTAAACTCAATATCTCTAGCCGCTTGAAAATTAGCGACATCTTCAACTCCAATTGTAAATAGATTTACACTATGAATTTCTGTAGCAGATGTGATATCAAATGCTGGTGATAATGAAAAAGTTGCCACCACAGGTGTGTCAGCATCTTCGCCTTGATCCACAGAATACATTCTTGTACCGTCTCTGCTTAACGAAAAACCAGTAACTTTTGTTGAGGTGCTTAAATCAATTTGATGTATGTATTTTGCCGTTTTAAAATCAAAAGGTGTACTTAAATCATATCTATATACATCACCTGTGCTATTCAAAATATAAAAAATCCTACCACCTTTTGCTACATGAATACTTCTATATGCAGTAGAAAAAAAGCTCAAACCTTGTGCCAGAAATTCTGGATGATCAACATCAAAACCATCAATATCATCACAAGTATGTGGTATATTATCTGTAGTATCAGTTTTTACAGTGTTTAATTCAAATGGAGTAGCAACTTTGTTCATAGATAAATCAAGGTCACCCATATAACCACTAGAAGGACTAGCATCCATGTCAGCATTAATAGAAAAAACCATTGTGCCGTCATCACTCCACACGATATCTCTTAGATCCTCGGTTCTATCGTGTTTAAGTTCTGTAAAGTAGCTTTGCACCGATGTTGTTTGGTTAATCTGTTCTAATTTAGAGCTAAAACAACCGGGTGCACTATTTGGAATTCTATTTTCTTTATGTGTAAGTGTTAAAGCGGCGGCTAGAGCTAGTGTAGAAAAAAAGGCTGTAAATAAGAAAAAAAAAATATTAGTACTTATAACGCCTGTTTTTAAAGACTTAAAAATTTTTTTAATATTTAATTTTTTAAAAATTTTCATGAATTAAGATTTATTTCTTTTTAATCAGCTCAGTATTATTGATGTTTATTGCCATACAAGTAATATCATCCCTTAATTTTTCAGCACCCCAATTTAATTCTTTTTCAATAGACTCGACAATAGTTTTTGGTGTCACTTCTGACATGCCATCTATGATTTTTTGCACTCCTTCTGCGCCTAATTCCTCACCATTTTTCAAATAGCCTTCCGTTACACCATCAGTATAAACCACAAATGTTTTATCTTTAAGGTTCATAGTATTGGATTTAACCATAGACTCTGTGAAATATTTAACTATTCCAATGGGTGGCATTTCTGATTTGATATATTCATAATTTTTATTTTGATCAAAAGTCAAAATACTCTCATGCCCTGCATTAATAAATACGAGTTCTCCTGTTTTAATGTTTAATTTCCCAAAAACAGCAGTAACAAACATCCCTTTAAATTTAGCCTCAACAAGTTCATTATTCACTCCAAACACAACTTTTTCTAATGGAAATTTTAAATTAGTAAGCGTTCTAAATATGGAAGATGCTTTTGCCATATACATACCCGCTTTAACCCCTTTCCCTGATACATCAGCTAATGTGAAAAAGTATTCTTCTGGGGTGGATCTTACCACATCAAAATAATCTCCTGATACATCTCTTGCAGGAACGTTTCTTGCAAAAATGAAATTTTCAAATTTTGATATGTCTGGAAATAAGCTTTTTTGAACTCCTGCAGCTAATTCTCGTTCTTTTAATAATTTTGCCTCTTTTTGTAAATTATCTAAAGCTATTTTGTTTTCCTCAATAAATCTAAAATAAAGACCCGTTAAGAAGGTGGCAGTTACGATAAATATAGGGTAACTCATATCTACTAATTCAGATCTAAATTTATAAATAGAAAATCCAATAATTATGATCGCCAAAATATTTCCAAAGAAAATCGATAAACTTAGTTTTGGTTTTACTTTTTGAGATAAAATAAATGTAATTAAAGCAACGATAATAGAAAACAATAATTCAAATATATATGTGTTTGGATTTCTAACCAAATACGATTGGTCCAAAATATTTTCAATAACATTAGCATGAACTTCAACTCCTGGTATAGTTACCCCAAGAGGAGTTTTAACTAAATCGAATAAGCCTTGTGCTGACGCGCCAATTAAAACATATTTGTCTTTAAAAAAATCTGTTTGAAATTTACCATCATAAACATCTCCAGCAGAAATATATTGGTTTTTATCTGACTTTTTATATTTAATCCAAATGATCCCATTAGGATCGGAGTCTATTTTATGAGGTCTTGCACTTATTCTTTGAATTCCAACTTCATTTAATTCCACATAAATATTTTTTTGTTTAGAACCAACTCTAACCATTTCTAAACCCATGGTTGGGTACATTTTTTTATTGAATTGAACAATTAACGGTAAAGATCTGATGATACCATCTAACTGGTCTAAAAAAGAGATAGATCCTAAACCTTTGACATTTTTTTCTAATACTTCTAGTGAGCCTATTGAATAGGGATAAGAGTAGGTAAATTGTTTTGGTTCCCCACCTTTAGATAAAAATCTAGCTTTTGCTTTTCGATCATAGTTTGAATGAGACGGAACATTGCTTCCCAGAACTGCTATTATAGATTTAGACTCTTTTAGTTTTTCAGAGAATATATCATCCGGACTTTTTAAATTCTGAAGTTCTGCTATGTCAGAGGGAATTAAACCATACGATTTAATTATAGCATCGGGTGATTGCTTATCCTTTTCAGTAAAAAAAATATCAAAACCTATTGCCTTTGGGTTTGACTCGTTTAACTTATCTAAAATTTCTGCAAAGACAATTCTATTCCAAGGAAACTGACCAAACTTACCTAAACTTTTTTCATCAATATCTATAATTACAACATCTGAATTTTTTTTTTCTGCAAATACTTTTTGGTAAAGATCAAAACTTAAAAATGATATTGATTTGATAAAACTTGGGTTAAGAATTTTTAAAAAAATTAAGAGAATAAGTAAGGCAAAGAAAACTACGTAATTTAGATTTTTATGTAAAATTGCTTTCACAAATCAAATTTATAGGTAATTGGATTAAAGTAAATAAATCTTATTTACGAAAGATCTTTTTATTTTTTTCTTGTTCTTTTCTTTTTAGCTTTTCTCTTCTTAGCAGCTCTTTTCTTCTTCACTACTCTTTTCTTTTTAACGACTTTTCTCTTAGGTTTCTTCTTAACTACTTTTTTCTTCTTTTTCGGTTTTTTCTTCACTGCTTTTTTCTTTTTAGCTGGCTTTTTCTTTACTGCTTTTTTCTTTTTAGCTGGCTTTTTCTTAGTAGCTTTTTTCTTAGTAGCTTTTTTCTTCGTAGCTTTTTTCTTAGCAGGTTTTTTCTTAGTTACTTTTTTCTTTTCAGTTTTTGTTACTTTTTTCTTAACAGCTTTTTTCTTTTTACCTTTTTTACCTTTTTTGGCTTTTTTCTTCTTACCTTTTTTCTTACCTTCGTCTAATTTAGCTTTTTTCTTTTGCTTTTTAGCTTTTGCTTTTGCTTTCTGAGCTTTTTTCTTTTCTGCTCTTTCAGCTTTAATTGCTACTTTTTTCTTTTTATCTTTTTGAATATTTTCTTTAATTATTGTTTTAATTTCCTCTTTTTCAAAACCCAGTGCTTTTAATTCTTTTTTAAGATTTTTTCTTAATTGTTTTCTCTCAGCTTTAGTCTCATTAGGAGATAGCTTGGCTACTCTAAGAGCTTTCATTTTTTTATTAAATTTCTTTAATTGATTTTTAGTAATTTTTTTTGCTTGACCTGGTGCTTTTCCTTTGGTCATCGAAGTCATACTATATGGGTTATCTAATAAAGTTTGACCAAGATTATTTCCAACTAAAACTGCTCCTGGTCTCATACCTAAGGTATTATTTTTTCCTGGACCAATTAATAAAGTATCTGTTTTTCCTTTTGAAACTATAGTTTGAAATTCAGTTCCTCTTGATCCTAAAGTTCCCTCAGGAACTTCGACTGTAAGGCTGTCAGGATTTTTTTTACTTATTAATCCTGAAATAACTTTTAAACTTCCTTGTTTTACGCTCGCAACAATTTTTCCATCATTTGTTTCTGGATCAAAAATAAATGTATCCATCACAACTTCGGAATCCTCACCGACTGTAAAAGTAGACTGATCTAATAATAAAATCTGTGTACCTGAACCTGGTGCAGCATAAATCGTTTCATTTAAATAAATTTTATCGCCAGCCTTTAACTGTCTTGTTTCAGTTTTTACCGTTCCAGATATGGCTCCAACTATTCCAACAAGTTGCTTTTCAATGCTAAGCTTCTCAGCAGAATTCACTTGAGAAGAAAGAATTAAAAATAGCCCAATGACTGCACTTAAAATTTTTTTCATTACCATGAAACTAGCAAATTTAGACGAAAATAGGAATAATTAATGTTCATTATGGGTTAAAAAAAACGCAGTAAAACTGAGGTTAATCTAACCAAAAAATTAAATTTTATTAAAAAAATTAATTCAACCTAAAAGATTTTGAAAAACTCAAAGAAAAGGAATCTGCGATATAATCATAATTAACAATATTCGCTTCAGAAAAAAGTTTTTCATAAGATAAATTTATAAAAAGGCTTCTGTTAGGATCTATCCCTGGAAAAATGTCTCCAATAGCCTTTGTTAAAATTATATCAAATGTATTTGTAAAGTCTGATCTTATTGTATCATTAACTGACGTGTCTGCTTTCTTGTAATCATTGAAACTCATACTATTACTTACTGCGATATAAGCCCAAGGAAATGCAAAATTAATTCCAAAACCTACATCATAGTTTTCATAATCATTTCCAGCGTCAACTATTGAATCGGTATCACTGTAACCTAAACTAATATTAGTTGTAATCAGTTGATTTACTATAAAGTCGTGGCCTAAAGTTATACTATGACCACTTGAGTTTGTTTCATTTGCAGTAGTGTCCATTGTATTATTATTTCCTTTTGAGTTTGAGTATGAAAATCCATAACTAAAAGAATTTCTCTCACCGACAGAAAAGAAACCTCCTAAACCATACATCTTAGAAAAACTATCAGCATCATGTTGATAATCTGATTTGTTTAAAATAAAATATGGACTAACACTTTGTCCTAAAAAAACTGTATCCAATCCAAGAGTTAAACCATAACTTTGATAATCATCATCAGCTTCATGATATTGTTCAGATATAGTTTGGGACAAATTAATAAGTAACGAGGACTCCTCTCCAACAGGTCGAGATGCAGATAATCCCATACTGCCACTCAAAGTTCTGTCAAATTTTGGGGAATTGAAAGCTTCACGTGATCCAGATGAATCTTTAAATCTCGTACTTGAAACACTATTAACATTATCAGATGCAATCACTCCAGTTGAAAAATCGGCGGTAAAAGTCCAAAGACCTGGTTCTCGATCTTTTAATTCCTCTTCAATTTCTTGTAATGTTTCTAAATCTTCAGATGAAAGGTCCCTTCTTAATTTCATTTCTTCAATAATGGTTGATGCTTTTTCTGGTGAGTCAACTTGTACCAAAACTGACAATAAATATAATTTGATTTCGGTATTATCAGGATAAAGCATATTCAATCTTTCAAGTGTAGAAATTGTCTGCTTAAAGTTTCCCATTTTACCTTGTTGCTGGGCATACTTTAAATTTAAATCTAAATCATTGGGTTTTTGTAAAATTTGCATGTACGTAATATTTTTTTCGGAAGAGACAGCAAAGGTTGTTATCAGCAACAATGTTGAGATGAAAACAAATATTAATTTGTTGGTATTTAAATTCATAAAAGTGAAAGATATTAAGTCTATTTATTTTTTCAATTAATATTTTTTTGGTAATTAATACTATTTTCCAATACTTATTACTGTTAAATCATCATCCAGTTTTTGGTTTTTGCTTGTATTTATTACCATTCTAGTTATGTCACTTAATTGTTGTTTTGTATCTTTGTTGTAATTAGCCTCAATTATATCTATTGATCCATCTATACCTATTTCATTTCCTTTATCATTTAGGCTTTCAGATAATCCATCAGTAAATGCATAAAACCTTGAGCCATTTAATTTCATTTTATTAATATTATAAATATTTTTGTCTTTCTGTTTAATAACTCCTAAAGGTGGTGCTGAACTTTGAAACTGTTCGTATTTTCCATTATCATTTCTGACAATTGCAGGCTGATGACCTGCGTTTACCCATCTAATTTCATCAGTAATTAAATTGTATTCACCAATTATTGAAGTTACAAACATTCCACCAGTTTTAGTATTATTTAAATCATTATTCATATGCAAAACCATTTCGTCAGGATCTACTTTTGATTGGGATAGAACTTCAAATAATGTAGATGCTTTTGCCATGACCATACCAGCATGAATTCCTTTACCTGCAACATCTGCAATTATAAAATAAATGCTATCATTGTGCGGGTAAAAACTAAAGAAGTCGCCTGAAACCTCTCTAGCAGATATATTGATACCGTGCACAGGATAATTTTTTAAGTTTCTTTTTGGTAAAAAATTTTCTTGGACTTTTACTGCTAATTTAACCTCTTTTGAAATTCTCTCTCGCCATTTATTTTTTTCTTCTTCTGTTGTTTCAAGTTTACTCATTAACTTATTATAATAAAGTCCGATGACCCCTCCAGCTGTAAAAGGATCCTGAGGCCCTCTTACTTTAAGATCTCCAGATTCTGATTGTTTATTTAAAATTGAAATTAAATCGTGCTCAATTGAAACAGCATTATGTTCTGCAATATTTAATCCTAGTTCTTCTTGAACAGTGCTTACTCTTAATGGATAAAACTTATTAAAAATATTTAAAATTACATATGAAGAAATAAAAGTAAAAGATCCAACGGCTAAAATTCCAATTACTTGAATTTTAATTTGTGAAAATCTATCAAGGCCCGTATCTAAAATACTAAGATCACTAAAAAAACCCACAGCTAAAGTTCCCCAAATTCCTGCTGCTAAATGAACTGGGACAGCGCCAACAACATCATCAATTTCAAATTTGTTTAAAAGTTCATTTACAAAAATTGCAATAATTGCACCGATGATACCAACAAAAATTGAAGTGACTGATGTCATTGAATTACATCCTGCTGTGATTGCAACTAAACCTGCTAGCGGACCCAAAATAATATAAAAAGGATCAGGTTTTTTATGTTTAAAATAAGAAATACCTAATCCAGTTAATAAACCAAATGCGGCAGCTAAAAATGTATTAATCAAAATTAAGGGTACAACTTCATCCATTGCACCATTACTTCCACCATTAAAACCAAACCAACCAAACCATAAAATGAGTGTACCTAAAACAGCAAGTGGAAAACTCGACCCAGTAAATTTTCCTTTGTTAGCATCTGAGTATTTGCCAATCCTTGGTCCTAAAATTATTACTGCAGCCAAAGCAATCCATCCACCAACTGAATGTACAATTGTGCTTCCAGCAAAATCAACAAAGCCCATATCAGACAACCAACCTGTTGTTCTTACTGAACCAGTAACAACTAGTAATTGATCGACCGTATCATATTTTGAGAGATAACTTGAGGACCATGCCCAATGACCAACTATTGGATATATTATTCCAGTAGCCAGAACCGTCATGATTAAATAACCATTAAATTTCATCCTTTCTGCAACGGCTCCAGAAATAATTGTTGCAGCTGTTGCTACAAACATTGCTTGGAATACAAAGTATGTCATGTACTCAGCTTTGTTTGTTTTAAAAAAGAATAAATCAGTACCAAAAAAACCATAGTACGAAGTACCAAACATCAAACCAAATCCAAAAATCCAAAAGATAACCACCGATACACCAAAATCAGCAGCATTTTTTAAAGCCACATTGATACTGTTTTTATGTCTTGATAATCCGGTTTCCATACACATGAAACCTGCTTGCATAATAAAAACAAGAATTGCACAATCGATAACCCACAATGTATCGATATTACTTGTTAGTATATCGATCACATCTTGAGCCATCATTTAAAAATTTATTATCTTAAGACGCTCATCGGATCATAAATGCAATCCATGTGCTCTAAAGTTTCAAAGAATATTTCGTTTAATTCTGAAGTATGAACCGTTGGACAAATATTTTCTGCATTAATTTCGTCAACCAAACCTTGCTTTACATTGTTCATCGCCAACGAGCTAGAATATGAACCTGTTGCTTGTAAAATACTTCCTGACTCAACAAAAGTAAGAGTGGGTCCAACCATTGCTGTATATTGGGTGCAGTTATTTAATAAAGGTATCAATAAAAAAATTAATAAAATTTTTTTCATTATTCGTAATTATTTCATTTAATTTAAAATTCAAACTGAAAAATTATCCATTTTGGGCTAAATTATTAACAATTAGTTTCTAATTATTACTAACAATTGTCATTTTCAGAAGTCTGCCCATTACGAGATAATTCAAGTTCACAGGCATTATCACCACCACCAACTTGTTCAGCAATTATTTTAAAATTATTTATTCCTGTATTTTCAATACAGATTTCATAACCTATTTCTTTTCCAGTTTGGCTCACAGGAGTAACAGGATCCAATTCATAAGTTAGTCTACCTAATAAATTAATTTCAATATCTCTTGTGAATGCAGCAGATTGAGAACAACCACCCTCATCCGCATTAGAATAATAATTACCAGTATTTGAGTACTCTTCTGTTTGAGCTAATGATATTTGCTGCATCATAGCTTTTGCTGCACGTATCTTTGTCCCTTTGACATACCCATTATATGTTAAAATTCCAACAGCAGATAAAATTCCAAGTATTGCTACAACTACTAAGAGCTCTACAAGGGAGAAACCTTTAGAGCTCTTAGATGTCATTCTAGTAAAGACTTTTAAATTTATTCTGCTACTTCTACGTCTTGTTCAACTATGTCCGCATTATTATCAGCAGTACAGAAAGTACCATCACCATCTTGGCTGTCTTGCCAACAAGTGGATATTGTAATTGTATCACCAGATGCGGATAATCTTACAAAACCTTCATCACCATCTGTGTTAGAAGTTCCACCGTCAGTTATAGCGGCATTAGCAGTTGAATAAGGATTTTTTGTATCTTTCATTGCTTCGACTACTGCATCAATTACAGTGTCACCAGTTCTATCTGCACATGCTAGTTCACCACTCATAGCAGTTCCGGTGTTCCCGTTAAGAGTACATTTCTGGTCCTCAGCAGCAATGTATTTTACGACTGCAGCGTGGTTTGATTTTGCAGCATTTTTCTTAGCTCCTGATGTGTAACCTTGGTAAGCAACAGTTCCCACTGCAGCTAAAATACCAATAATCGCTACTACCACCAATAATTCAATAAGTGTAAAACCTTTATTATTTTTCATTTTTTCTTCCTCTTTAATATTAACTAATTAATTAATAATGAAAATTTATTTAAATTATGACTAATGTAAACTAATAATTTACCTTAAATTACAAGATTATTAGCTTATCTTGGTCAAATTGGGTTTAATTTTATAAGGTTTTTTGTTATTAGCTTATAATAAAGATTACATTTATGAAGTTTAAAGTAACAGAAGATGAGAATATAAGTACAGTTTTCCTCAATGGTGAAATTGATATGGATATTGCTGATAATGTTAGAGAGGTAATATTTCCATTAATCGACTCTGGAAAAGAAGTCCATTTAAACATGAAAGATGTTCAATACATGGACTCATCAGGAATATCAGTTATTGTAGAGAGTAATCAAAGAGCAAAAGAAAAAAATACTAAAGTTGAATTAAAAGAAGTGAGCCAACCAGTTGAAAAGGTTTTGGCTATGGCAAGGAAATTTTTATGACATACAAAGTGACAGAAGAAGGTGATACTAGCACTGTCTTTTTAGATGGTGAAATAGATATGGATAAAACCGAGGGAGCTAAAGAAGTTATTTTTCCTCTTATCGATGCTGGAAAAAATGTAAACTTAAACTTAAGTAATGTTCAGTATATGGACTCCTCAGGAATCTCTGTTCTAATTGAAAGTCACCAAAAAGCTTTAGAAAAAGGAACAAAGCTTATCGTAAAAGATGTCAGCAAATCTGTTCTAAAAGTAATTATGATGGCTAAGTTGGAACAAATATTAAATTTAGAATAAATTTTTTATGGGTGGATCCTCGATTGCACAAATGAACCATAACGAAAAAAAAGCTTTTTTAGTAAAAACTTCTAGCTTAAAAGATGTCAGATCTTTTTGCAGGGAAGTATTCGAAAAACTTGAGATCGATCAAAATTTAAAAGATGAATTAGTTTTAGCAATTGCAGAGGCTGCTCAAAATATTGTCAAACATGCATATAAAGACAACCCAAGCTCAAATGACATTATGGTTGTAGAAGTAAGTTGTGTAGATAACAAACTTAAAATTGCTTTTTACGACAGAGGTACTCCAGTTGATCCTGAAAAAGTAAAACACCGAGAATTAGATAATATTAGACCAGGGGGTTTAGGAACATTTTTTATACAAGAAATAATGGATGCTGTAGAATTTAAAGATGGAAAGAAACCCTGGATAAACCATTTAGTTTTGACTAAACAACTTTAAACTAATTGATTAAAGCACCAACGTTAAATATTGGTGAGTACATTGCTATCATTAATCCACCAATCATTACACCCATAAAAACAATCATAATAGGTTCTATCAAACTAGACATATTGTCTACAGTGGTATCAAACTCCTCCTCATAATAAGCAGCTACGGAATTAAACATTTCATCTAGTTGACCTGTTTGTTCTCCAACCGAAATTAATTGACTAAAAGTTGGAGGAAACAATGGTTCCTTCAAAAAAAGCTTTGTTAATGTATCACCTGAAAAAACACCTTTTTTAACATTCTCTAAAGCATCAGTGACAACATCATTATTGCTAACTGATTTTGCAATTTCTAAACTTTCTAATAAATTTACACCCGCAGCACTTAAGTTTCCTAATATTAGTGAAATTCTTGCGAGCAAAGATTTTAAAATCATGTCTCCAAAAAGAGGTAATTTTAATACTTGCTTATGCCATCTAAAACGAACAGCAGCATTTTTTTTTGTGATAAATTTAAAACCAAAAAAACCAGCTAACCCTCCAAATAAAATTATTTTTCCACCTGTTCCTCTTAAAAAATCACTCATAGCCATAATTGTTGCTGTAGCTGCTGGCAATTCTAAACCCATACCATCATACATTTTTGCAAAAACTGGAACTACTTTAACTAACATGAAAGCACTTACAGTAATTGCCACCGAGAACATTATTGCAGGATACATTAAAGCTGATTTTATCTTTTTCTTTACTTTTTCTCTCTTCTCTAATGACTCGACAATTTTCAATAAAAACACATCCAGCTTACCACTGGCCTCACCCGCTTTTATTAAGTTCACATATACATTGTCGAAATGTTGTGGATATTTTTCAAAACATTTAGATAAGTTTACTCCACCTTCTAAACTCTTTCTTATATCCTCAATTATATCTTTTATTCCTGGATTTTCCATTTGGTCTCTTAGCATCGCTAGAACTTGTAAAATTGGCAAACCTGCCTTAACCATAGTTGCAAATTGTTTTGAAAATATAAGTATATCTTCCATTTTTGCTTTCTTTTTCTTGCTTAAAAATGAAAAACTGCTTGATTTTTTCTTAGTATCAGCCTTCTTTTTTTTTGATTTTGTAATGTTGGTAATTATTATTTTTTGTTCTTTTAATAAATGAGAAGCCTCATCAAGGTTTATAGCTTCTATGTCACCCTGAACATATTTACCATCTGAAATTCCTTTATATGTAAAAGCTTCCATTAATTTTATTCTCCAGAAAGAACTCGCTCGAATTCTCTAAAATTTAATTCTCCAGAAGCAATTAACCGTCTACCCATATCCTGCATTGTTTGAAAGCCTTCTTTAACACCTATTTCTCTTAATTCAGGAGTTGTTGCTTGCCTTAAAATTGCTTCTTTAAGTGGTTTGGTAACAACTAAAATTTCATAAATACCTTGTCGGCCTTTGTAACCGGTGTTGTTACATTTACCACAACCCTTACCTTTTAAAGCTTTTACTCTTGATGCGAGTTCAGCTGTAAAACCTAAGTCTTGTAAAACCTTAGGTGTAACATCATCATCCGGAACTCTACATTCTTTACAATTTTTTCTAGCCAATCTTTGAGCTACTACAAGTTGACAAGCTGCACTAATTAAATAATCGGGCGTTCCCATGTTTTGCAATCTTGTAATTGTACTTGGTGCATCATTGGTGTGGAGGGTACTAAATACTAAGTGACCAGTTAAAGCTGCTTTCAATCCAATATCGACAGTTTCTTTGTCCCGCATCTCTCCTACAAGAATAATTTCTGGGTCTTGTCTTAAAAATGATCTTAAGGCTGATGCAAAAGTTAAACCGATATCATCTTTAATTTGTACTTGCCCAACACCCTCTAAATCATATTCAACAGGATCTTCAGCTGTTAAAATATTTAAATGAGGACGACTTACTTCTTTTAAGATACTGTACAAAGTTGTTGATTTTCCAGATCCCGTTGGTCCAGTTACTAATATTAATCCTTGAGTACTATTAATTGCTTTTCTAAGATTTTTTAAATCTTGTTCCTCAAAATTCAATTGTTCAAGTTTAATATCTCCTGCGTCCTTGTTCAGTATACGCATTACAATTCTTTCATTACTTGCCGTTGGTAAAATAGATAATCGAAGATCTACTACTTTATTATCTATTTTAAAATTAATTGCTCCATCTTGCGGTAATCTTCTTTCTGCAATATCTAATTTACCCATGATTTTAAATCTGGTAACTACTGCACCATAGTTATCATGAAGAAACTGTTTGTATTGCTCTTGCTCTGAAAGCATTCCATCTAATCGGTATCGAACTCTTGAAGTAAATCTATAAGGCTCAATATGAATATCGCTGACTCCCATTTTAATTGCTTCAGCGACAACGGCTGTACTAAACTTGATTACTTCAGATTCGTTTTCTATTGCCTCTATATCTTCTTCTGGAGCTTTTTCTAAAACTTCGCCTGCTTCCCCCAAATCAGAATCAAAAGTTTTTATCTTTTTTCTATTCTCATCTCTGATGGATGCAATCGTGACTTCATCGCTCTCACTGGACAATTTCTCTATAAATTCTGAAATGTCTGAGACTTTAGCCGCATGTAATTCAATATTTTTTTTTGTAATTGCTTTTAAATTTCTCATAAGTCCTAGTTTTGAACTATCTGAAATAGCAATGTGTAAAGTTTTTCCGTCAATCTTGAATGGTGCAACAAAATTTACTTTAATATAATTTGATGGCAAAACTGTTTTTATTTCGTCCGTAACTTCTACTTTTTTTAAATCGACAGTTTCTAGATTTTGCTCTTTTATTAATAAATCTATAATTTTCTTTTCATCAGTAAGTTTTAATTCAAAAATTGCATCAATTTGAGACTTATTACTCTCAGTGCTTACTTTTTTAATGTTAATTAAATCTTTGCCTGAAATAATATCGTTATCAATTAAAACATTGACTAAATTAATTTCACTTTCTCTACTAATTTTTAACATTACAAAATCCTTGGAGCTATAAATACCAATAGTTCATTCATAGTATCAGATTGAGAGGACCCCTTAAATAAATTTCCAACAACAGGCACATTGCCTGCACCTGGCACCCCACGCTTAGCAGAGGCTACATTATTTTTTTTAATTCCACCTATTACAACTATATCACCATCTGCCACTAATAACTTTGTATTAATTTCCATAGTATTTATTCCGGGAGTACCAGGTGTTGATCTATTTGGAGTGTCATTATTTACTACAATTGTTAACATAACATTACCATCGCCAATAATGTTAGGGGTTACGGTAAGCTTCAAAGCCGCGTCAGCAAATGTATCTGCGCCATCTCCTCCAGAAACTGGTATTTGTTCACCTTGTTTAATGCTAGCTGTTTGATTGTCTAAAGTAAATAATTTTGGATTAGAAACTGTTTTACCAAGACCTTGGGACTCTAGTGCATCTAGCTCAAATTTTAATACTGCTGAGCCTGTTTTTCTTAATATACCTATACCACTTGTGGCACCAGCCGTACCAAAACTAAAAAGGTTGTCTGTTCCAGCTCCAGTTGTGAATGAACTAGTGCTATCTGAAATTTCTCCACCAGACCCCGAAGCTGCACCAACAGAACTTCCGCCTTGAGTACCTCCAACTCTTACACCTTTTCTAGTATAAGCCGCACCCATTTTTTTTCCTAACGCTTGTTCAAAAGATGAAGTTGCCTCAACAATGAAAGCTTCTATCAAAACTTGTTGGGTTCTTTTATCTATCTCTCTTATAACCTTATCAACAATATCTAAATCTTTTTCTTTACCTCTAACAATAATCGATCTTGTTGTTTTTTCTTCAGTAACTTGTATTGGAACGAAACTTGCACCTGATCCAACTGATGTAAATAATTCAGTAATTGTTGCTTTAGCTTCAGCAGGTGAAATATAATACAACCTAAATATTTCTGAGATAATAGGTTCAACTGAGTCCTCTAATTCAACTTTCTTTTTTACTGCTGAAGCTCGTGCTGATTTATAACTTTCTTGTGAAGTTAGATTTGAAGGCGTGGATACCCTGATGATATTGCTTGCAACATCAATATCTGCTGCATAACTTTTTAAATCTAACAAAGCATTAAAAGCTTTGTCCCAAGGAACATTTTCTAATTCAGCAGTAATGGCACCAGCCACCTCATCACCAATTAAAATATTAATATTTCCTATTTCAGCCATTAAGGCCATTGCTTCTTTGTAGTCAAGATTTTGAAATTTAAATGAAACATTTTGTTTTAAAGACTCAAATTCTTCTGAAATTAAAAGATAATTTCTTTCTTTAACAGATGATAACTGTCTTCTTTTTTTTAATTTTACAACATCACCTTCAACTGGGATTGGTCCCATTTCAGCACTTGTCTCCAATTCCTTTTTTCCAAGTGTTTTGACATCAGTTTTTATAAGAGGCGTATCATGTTTAAATTTTTTTTTTGCCATTTTTTCTGCACAACCAGATAGAAGTAAAAATAGAAGAGGTATTAAAATATATGATATTTTATTTGTAATTTTCATAAATTAAAAACTTCTCTCTGTAATTTGATTTTTAAAATTAATTACCATTAAAGACTCACTATTTTTCTCAAAAACTGCTTCTTTATTATTTATTGCAACTAATTTTACTCCCGGGCTTAATTCTTCAAATAGGCTCACAGTAATTATATCTCCGCTTGCATTAACTAGAGATACGAAGCCACCATTTTTCTCGGATGTCATTACTCCAACTAATTTGAATTTATATAAACTCATTTCATTTTTAGCTTCTTCAGGATCAGCTTCAATTAAAGCGCCACCTGTTAATGAGCTGTCTCCAACAAAAGGATCATTCAGTGGAAGCGGTTCTTCATTGTTACCTATTTCAGAAGATATATTTGCTTGTGTGTTTGATTGTTTCTTCTTAATTTTTTGATTTATTTCTTTCGCTTTATCGATAATATTTTGCTCTGCATCATGACTATCAGCCATTGACACTTTTGAGGCTAACATTAATAACAGCGCTATTAAAGTTAATTTAAAAAAATTCATCTGGTAACCCCACTATAGTTAAACTTCCATTTACTCTTATCGCTCCAGTTGAATCTCCTTTTACCACTTGTATAGACTCTTTGTCAAAGTTTAACATCTTATTAGACAGCGAAAGAGCTCTCTTAAATTTGATATATCCTATAAAATTACCGTTTATCTGAAACTCAACTGGGATCTTATAGTATGCTATATTCTTTGCGCTCTTAGTTTGATTTGTTTTTCCTTTTTTTGGTTTTTTTCCTGAAGCTTTTGCTAAAGCTTGTGACTTCAAGACAGACTCAATTGGTTTTTTTACGATTTTTGAAATAACTAAATCATTTTGTCCAGCAAAAACACTTAATGTCTGATAAAGGCCCTCCACTTCAGCTTTTGAGTGGAATAACTTAGAATAATTTTCATATTGTGGTTTAAGTTTTTTTATTTTTGCTTTCATAGAATTAATGTCTTTAGTAAATTGCACTGTTTCCTGTTTTTTTTTATTCATATCATCCAATTTGGCTTTTCTTGAATTAACCATTGGATTTAAAACAGCATAGTAAATTATTAAGAAGAAAACGACAGCACCAAATATAATTCCAATTTTTGTAACCAGTTTTTTATTTGCTATTAACTTTTTTATCTGATCTTGAATATCAGACATGTTCAAATTTTTTAAATCTATATTCATTGCCATAATTAACCTCTTTTAATTCTTACTAATACTCTAAAACCTTTCATAGTTGCAGAACCTGCTTTACCTTTAGGTAATCTCATTGAAGCTAGTGATGCCTGCTCAACTAATTTTTGTTTACTCAAATTTTCTATAAACTTTAAAATATCTTGGTCACTTGCAGCTACGCCCTGAACAGTCAAATTTCTAGATCCATCGAATTCTACTCGGTCGAATTTTACTCTATTTGGAACACTAGATGCAACTTGAGCTAAAACTCTGTACGTCAACTCTTTGTTAGAAGTTAAAGTTCTGCTTAATTTTAAGGACGTATTAATAACACCAAGTTCTTTAGAAATTATTTTCTTTTGTTTTACAGCTTTGGCATGTTCAGCTTTTACTTGGCTATATTGTTTTAATTTTGCATTGTAAGAAAAAATGTTCCAAAAAGATAAGCCAAATAGTATCAAATATATTCCAGCTACCGCAGCTGTTACACCTTTAAAGGCAAACCCTGAGATAGCCTTCATTTTTTTTTGTTTCATGACACTTGATCTATCAGGTAACAAATTAATATTTTTTACTGCAGTAACAAATTTATAGTAACCAAAGACGTCTAATTTTCTAAAAGCTAAACCAACAGCAGTAGATAAGAAGGATCTATCATTTTTGCTGTCAAGAGTTTGCTGAAATTGGCTTGGTATTTTTAGCCCTTCAGTAGGATCAAAAGTATTGAAACCAACATTTAGTAAACTTTTTCTAAAACTTCCTAAATATTCCTCAATATTATTGATGTCTGAAACTACTTTAATATTTCTAATTCTTTTTTCATATTTTGTCTCAAAATCTTGAATGGCTTGTTTAACCTGAGTAACATATCTTCTTACTAAACCCTCTTTTTCTTCAGCATCCTGCGAGTCTAATAAAATTTTCCTATCTTGACCTCTAATAAAAATATCTGTGATTATTGGATTGTTATCGTAAAGTATCATTAAATAATTTTCATCTAAACCAAACTCTAAAACTGCAGTTAAATTAGCGTCATCCGGTCTATTGGTTAATTGATTAGATTGATCTACTGCAGATTTTAATGCGAAACATTTTACATCTATAATTACAGGATTTAATCCAGCATTTTTAATTATTGAAGTATAGCTATTGATGTCCGTTAATTTTGATGCCACAAATAATATATCCATAGTATTATCTTTTTGATTTCTACTAATTACCTGATGAAAAATGGAATAATCCTCTAAATTATCTGTTAATTGAACTAAATTTTCCCATAAAGAATTTGTTTCAATAGCTTTATTAAGTTCCTCCTCCTTCATAAGAGGTGCCGTTACAACTCTTATAATCGCACTTGTTACTGGAATAGAGATTGCAACATTTGGTGATGAAATCTTATACTTTTGAATTGCAAGACTTAATTCTTCTGAAAATTTATCTGCATTTTCAATAGGTGAACTATCATCTGTAATTTCAACTGGATGAATATAAAGTTTATCTAATACCCATTGATTAGCTTTATTGCTTGAAACTTGAACTAATCTAATTTCTTTATTCGCAAGTTCAACACCCAATATTTCTTCACCTTGAACGCTTGACTTACCTAATTTAGATTTAAAAAAACTTTCAAACTTTAATTTTAAATTACCAAATTTAGATTTATCAAAAGTTTTTTTATTTGATTTGTTAGCAAAAGAAGGTTTATTCAACTTAATGTCTTTTAATTTTCCAAATATATTTGAAAGTTTTCCTTTTAATTGCTCTTGCTTGCTTTGTTCAGTATTTTCAGCAGATGAAACTGGAGATGATTGTTCTTGCGCTTGACTAGGAGTATTATCAATCGGTGCTTGAGTTGTTTCTATTGCATCTTGAGATTTTTCTTTTTCTTCTGTTACTGAAATATTTTCATTCGAAACATTTTGATTATCACTTATTTGTGTATCATTAGGTTGATTTTTTAATCTTTCACTTTCCTTTTGAACGTCATCGAACCATTTTTCTAAAATTGGAATAGCATCATCTAAGTTTGTGGTACCTGATGAAGAAATTTTTTGTTTTCCATCAATATAAAGTCTACCAACCCAATTTTTTGATTTTAATTCGCCTTTATATTTGTCTTGCCTTACATAAATATGTAATCGCCCATCCTTTTTATGTATAACTTGATGTCCAGATCCGATATCCTCATCTTTTTTTCCATCAGGAATATCTAAACCTTGTTGTTCTGTGTTTTCTTCTTTATTAAATTCGTTATTTTCCGTTGTTGGACTTTGATCTTCATCATTTTTTTCATTAGAAGGGTCTAAAAATTCTGATTTGTCATCATTTTGCTCTTGATTATCGTTTTGCGAGCTAGACAACTCATCATTTGAAGAATCTACACTTTCAGGTTGATTATTTTCAACAACTGAAGGTTGATCATCTGATTTACTATCAGTTGAATCTTCATTTAAAATTTTTTTATCCTCGTCTTGATCGCTCATATACAACTTTTAATATTTTTCTCTAACACAATTTTTCGAATCTCTAACACAAAATTATAAAATAGTCTAACACAAAAAAAAATATTGTGTTCAAAATGGGCATAAATTGCAAAAAAGCCAATAAAATAGGGA
>CACEXM010000013.1 GCA_902563555.1 uncultured Pelagibacteraceae bacterium
TAATATGTGAGCTATAAAATTATCCATTAATAATTTTTTTTAAAACATTATCAAAATTTATTACTTCTTCAGAACTTGAATTTAAGAGAGCATTATAAATTCTTTTTTTTTGCAATATAAATATTTCTTCAAAAATTTTTTTTCCCTTGTCGTTGAGGTAGACATGTTTAATTCTAGTATCTATTTCGTCTTTTTTAAAAACTACGATATTAAGCTTTATTAAATCTTTTAAAACTCTGTTCAAGCTTTGTTTAGTTACTTTCAATTTTCTTAGTAATTCAGAAATCGAAATACCTTCATACATTGATAGTAAATGTATTACTTTCTGATGGGCTAGACCTATAGAATATTTATTAAGGATTTTTTTTGAGTCTGAAAAGGTTTCACGATAACCAATAAATAATTTCTCAATTAAATCTTTTAATTGATCATCTTTTAGATATAAAAGTTCTTTCATTATTGGTAAGTTATATTGACATATTATAGATACAAAGATATTTTTTAATAAATATTTATATTTCATTAATGATACCGTACGACAAAAGATCAGGAAAAATATGGTACAATGGCGATTTAGTTAATTGGTCAGATGCCAAGGTGCATGTTTTGAGCCACGGTCTTCATTATGCTAGTTGTGTTTTTGAGGGTGAACGTGTTTATGATGGATCAATTTTTAAATTAGAGGAACATACAGCACGATTATTCCATTCCGCTAAAAGAATGGGATTTTTAATTCCATACACTGAGGAAGAAATTAATTCTGCTTGTAAAAAAATAATTGTAACTCAAAAAGTTGAAAATGGATATGTGAGACCAGTGGCTTGGCGTGGTAGTGAAATGATGGCAATTTCTGCACAACATACAAAAATTCATGTTGCAATTGCAACGTGGGAGTGGGGATCATATTTTGACCCAAAATTAAAAGTAGAGGGTATTAAGCTTAATATTTCCAATTGGCGAAGACCAGCACCAGACATGATTCCCTGGGATACTAAAGCGTCTGGCCTTTATATGATTTGTACTCTCTCAAAACACGAGGCAGAAAAACAAGGCTATACAGACTCTTTAATGTTAGATCACGAAGGAAATGTTGCAGAGGCAACTGGAGCAAATATTTTCTTCAAAGATAAAAAGGGTGAGTTACATACACCAATACCAGATTCTTTCTTAGATGGAATAACAAGGAGAACTGTAATTGATATAGCAAAATCTAAAAATATAAAAGTCCATGAAAGAAAAATAAATCCAAAAGAGCTTCCAAATTTTGTTGGATGTTTCTTAACAGGCACTGCAGCAGAAGTAACACCTGTATCATGTATTTCTGAAAATCAGTTTAAAGTTTGTGATATGATAATTGATCTTAACGAAAGTTATCAAACTCTGGTTAAAAAGAAAAAAGCTGCTTAATCTTTATTATCCTCTGAAATCGCATGATCAATACCTTTTCGCATATATTCATATCCTGTAAAAAGTGTTAAAGCTGCAGAAAGCCACAGCAGAATAATTCCAATTGTTTGTGCATTATAATCTTGAAAATTTATAATTTTATTTCCAGTCTCACCTGAAAGTAAAAGTGCAATTGAAACCATTTGTAAAACTGTTTTCAATTTAGCCAGATTTGAAACAGGAAGTTTAATTTTACCTTTAGCCAAAAATTCTCTCAACCCAGAGACTAATATCTCACGCGTTAGGATAATTATGGCAGCAATGACCTCATAATTTCTTATAGTACCATCCATCACTAGAAGAATAAGAGCTGCTGCAACAATTATTTTATCTGCAATTGGGTCTAATAACTCACCAAGCTTAGATTCCTCCCCCAATAATCTTGCCAACATACCATCTAAAAAATCAGTGAAGGAAGCGATTAAAAAAAGAATTAATGCAGTAAAGTCACCATAAAAACCAGGTAGATAAAATGCTAAAACAAAAAATGGAACAATCAAAATTCTTCCAATGGTTAATATATTTGGTATTTTTTTAAGCATTTTTATTTTTATTCATGAAAAAAGTTATATATTTTTTTTGCAACTTTTTCCTCTACACCTTCAACAGATTTAATTTCATCAAGACTGGCAGACTCCACTGCTCGAGCAGATCCAAAATGATTTAATAAAGCCCTTTTTCTTATAGATCCAATGCCCTCAATTTGGTCCAGTAAGGACTTACTAATTCCTCTTTTTCTTTTAGCCCTATGAGCACTTATCGCAAAACGATGAGACTCATCTCTAATTCTTTGAAGAAAGAAAAGAGTGGGATCATTTTTATTAAATTTATATTCTTTTCCATTGTGAAAAAAAGTTTCATTTCCACTATTTCTAAATTTCCCCTTGGCAATTGCAATGATTGGGATTTCGTGAAGACCTAATTCATTTAAACTCTCTCTTGCAACTGAATATTGGCCTTTTCCACCATCAACTATAACTAAGTCAGGAAATGAGAGATAATTATCCTTTTCCTGAATTGCTCTTTTAAATCTTCTGTTCAATATCTCTCGCATCATTCCATAGTCATCTTGCTCATTTTTTTTCATTTTGATATTAAATTTTCGGTACCTTTTTTTAACAAATCCCTCTTCACCGAATGCAATTAAAGCCCCAACACTATTTGTTCCCTGAATATGACTGTTATCATAAACCTCTACTAGATTTATATTAGTCTCAAGATTAAACTTACTCGCGACTGAATCAAATAATTCCCTATTATTCTGACTTTCATAAAGTTTTCGATTTAAACTTTCTTTTGCATTTTTAATTGCTTGATTAATAACTTTTAATTTTGATCCTTTTTTTGCAACTGATAAATTGACTTGTTTGCCCTCTTTTTTCGAAAGTGTTTTTTCTATCAAATTTTTTTCTTTTATTTCCTCGGAAATTATTATTGATGAGGGGACACTTTTATTTTCATAAAATTGTGAAACAAAAGAATTCAGTATATTGCTAAGACTTTCATCTGGATCATGTTTTGGAAAAAATGCTTGATTGCCCCAGTTTTGTTTTGATCGATAAAAAAAAACTTGAATACAGGTTTTTCCAGATTCTTTGTAACCTGCGATTACATCTGCTTCAATAAGATTTGCCTCATTTATTCTTTGAGAAGATTGAATAATGTTTAGAGATTTAATTCTATCTCTTAAAATCATGGCTTTCTCAAAATCTAAATCCTCACTAGCCTTTTCCATCTGATCCGAGAGGCTTTTTTGAATTTTTCTCGATTTTCCAGATACAAACTCTATAGCATCTTCAACAGTTTTCTTATATTCCTCCTTTTCGACATAACCAACGCAAGGTCCAGAACACCTTTTAATTTGATACAGAATACATGGTCGTTCACGATTTTTGAAAACGGTGTCATCACATACCCTTAAATGAAAAATCTTTTGTATCATTTTAATAGTCCAATTTGCCGAACCTGCAGATGCAAAAGGACCAAAATAAAAACCCTCTTTAGTTTTCTTTCCTCTATGTCTTTTTATTTGAGGCCACATGTCCTTATTACCAATAAAAATGAAAGGAAAAGATTTATCATCTCGTAGAAGAATATTAAATTTTGGTTTGTGCTTCTTAATTAAATTGGCCTCCAGTAATAAAGCCTCACTCTCATTTGAAGTAGTTGTAATCTCAAGTTTTTTAGTTTGAGACAACATTCTCTCTGTTCTAATAACGTGATTTTTTTCTGCAATATAACTTTTAAGTCTGTTTGGTAAATTTTTTGCTTTTCCAACATAAAGAATTTCTCCTTTATCATTTAGCATACGATAAACACCAGGTAGTTTAGGTATTAAAGGTAGTTCTTTTTTTATTACTTCTTTTCCAATTTCAGAACTTATCATGACTTCTTTTTTTGGTAATTTGGATACCAACAGATGAGCATTGTTTTAAAATTTCTAGTTTTTCAATTTTAAGCATTATTTTAGCAATCCTTTTGTCTTTAAACAATTCATCAAAAACAGACTCTGCAAGTGTTTCTAAAAAATTATAATGTTTTTTTTTAACTAGTTTTGTTACTAATTTGACAATTGTACTGTAATTAACAATTGATTTAATATCTTTGTCATTTGATGGCTTTTTATCTTGATAATCAATTTCCAGACTAAATTTAATTTTTTGAGGTTTTTCTTTTTCAAAATCATAGTACCCAAGTTTTAAATTCAAAATCAAATCATTAATAAGAATTTTTTTCTCGTAATTAAATAAGCTTTTAGATTTATCAATCTTGACAATTTTAAGATTATTTTTTTTCACTCTTTCCCTCTAATTATATCTGGTGTCTGCCAGTTTAAACTTTGACCGCTATCTATAGCCAAAATTTGTCCTGTAATAGAGCTGTTTTTTATAAAAAAGTCAACTGCATCACAAATCTCTCTTACATCAACTTGTTTTTTTAATGGTGTTGCTAAATATTGATTTTTAAAGTGTTTTTCAGATTGTCTTTTATTTTTAATCGTTGGACCTGGAGCTATTCCATTCACTCTTATATTTGGTGACAAGCTCATAGCGCTAGTTTTGGTTAAAGTATATAAGCCAGTTTTACTTATTGTGTATGAGAAAAAAAATGGAGTGAGTTTAAATACTCTTTGATCAATTATATTAATAATATTATTGTTTTTTCCTCTAATATTTTTTGAGAATTCTTTCGATAAAAGAGCAGGGGCTTTAAGATTTGTTGAAAGGTGATTTTCCCAACTTTTAGAACTAAAATTTTCTAATTTATCATTTTGAAATAAAGATGCATTATTAATTAAACAATCAAAATATTTTAACTTTGACTTAGCAAATCTTATAATTTTTATAACATCTTTTTCTTTACTAAGATCTCCTTTTACCAAATAAATTTTTGAACCAAAATTTTGAAGTTTCTTTTTTAAATTTTCAGCTTTTTTTTTTGATTTATTATAATGAATTATAATTTGTTTATTCGGTCCTGATAATTTCTCAGCTATCGCAGCACCTATTCTAGTTGCGCCACCAGTAATTATTATCCTCTGTGCTTCCATTTCTTATCTTTTTTTTTCGTAACCTTAGTTCCCGGCATTCCCATTGTCGATCTACCTTTTGGATAAAGTTTATTTTTTACATCATATTGTCTTATTTTTGGATTTAATGTGATCTCTAACTCTGTGCTTTCTAATTTTCTAATCTCATCTCTAATTTTAGCTGCCTCTTCAAATTCTAGATTTGATGCTGCTTCTTTCATTTTTTTATCTAATGCTTTCAAGTGTTTTTTTAGATTTCCCCCTACATTTGAGCCTTCACTGATTTTTACGTAGTCTTTTTCGTAAACACTTTCCAAAATATCGTTTATTTCTTTTTTTACAGTCTTTGCATCAATTTTATGTTTTTTGTTGTAATCTAATTGTATTTTTCTTCTTCTTTCAGTTTCTTTAATTGCTTTTTTTATACTTTTAGTCTCTTTATCTGCATAAAGAATTACTTTGCCATCAACATTTCTTGCAGCTCTACCTATAGTTTGAATTAATGAAGTTTCTGATCTTAAAAAACCCTCTTTATCTGCATCTAAAATTCCGACTAAAGCACATTCAGGAATATCCAAACCCTCTCTTAATAAGTTAATTCCTACAAGAACATCAAATACTCCCATTCTAAGGTCTCTCATTATTTCTATTCTTTCAAGCGTATCAATATCTGAATGAAGATATCTTACTTTTACTCCATTTTCGTGAAGATACTCTGTTAAATCTTCAGCCATTTTTTTTGTAAGAGTTGTCACTAAAACTCTGTGATTATTTTCAATCACTTTTTTGCATTCATGCATTAAATCATCAACTTGGTTTTTAGCAGGCCTTATTTCTACAGGGGGATCAATTAAACCTGTTGGTCTGATGACTTGGTCGATAAATTTACCTTTTGTTTGCTCTAATTCCCAAGGCCCTGGTGTGGCAGAAACAAATACTGTTTGAGTTCTCATTAAATCCCATTCCTCAAACTTAAGAGGTCTATTATCCATACATGATGGAAGTCTGAAACCATACTCTGCCAATGTGCTTTTTCTTGATCTGTCTCCTTTGTACATTCCATTAAGTTGGGGAACAGTCACATGACACTCATCAACAAAAATTAAAGTGTTGTCTGGAAAGTACTCAAATAATGTAGGTGGTGGTTCACCTGGTTTTCTACCAGATAAAAATCTTGAGTAATTTTCAATTCCTGCACATGAACCAGTCGCTTCTATCATTTCAAGGTCAAATTTAGTTCTTTCCTCTAATCTTTGTGCCTCGAGTAATTTATTTTCAGCTTTATGTTTTTTAAGAGTTATTTCTAATTCTTTTTTAATGTTTATTACCGCTTGTTCTATTGTAGGTTTTGGGGTGATGTAATGACTATTAGCGTATACTTTCACTAAGCTGAGATCTCTTACTTTATCTCCGGTCAAAGGATCAAACTCTTCTATTTGCTCAAGTTTTTCTCCAAATAAACTCAACCGCCAAGCTCTATCCTCTAAATGAGACGGAAAAACTTCTAAATATTCTCCTCTGGCTCTAAAAGTTCCTCTATAAAAATTTTGATCATTACGCTTGTATTGTAGGGCGACTAAAGATCTTATTATTTGCTCTCTATTATAATCATAATTCTTTTGAAGGGTTAACGTCATTTTACTGTACGCTTCAACCGATCCTAATCCATAAATACAAGATACACTCGCAACAATAAGCACATCATCTCTTTCAAGGAGAGATCTTGTAGCTGAGTGCCTCATTCTATCTATCTGCTCATTAATAGATGCTTCTTTTTCAATATAAGTGTCTGATCTTGGAACATATGCCTCTGGAGTATAATAATCGTAATAGGATACAAAATATTCAACAGCATTATCAGGAAAAAAAGTTTTCATCTCCCCATAAAGTTGCGCAGCTAAAGTTTTGTTTGGAGCTAAAATTAAAGCTGGTCTATTTGTTGCCTCAATTACTTTCGCCATTGTGAAAGTTTTACCAGATCCAGTTACCCCAAGTAAAACCTGATTAAATTCATCTTTATTAGCTCCTTTTACCAATCTTTTTATAGCTTCTGGCTGATCTCCTGCTGGTTTAAAATCTGATTTAATTTTAAATTTTTTACCACCTTCAAGTTTTCCACTGATTTTTGGATTTTTACTCTGGATATCTGTAATTAAATCTTGATATGTATTTTCCATATATTAAAGAACGTAGTAGAATTAATTTATATTTCAATGAGCATAATATCAGACAGTTTAAAAAGAATTAAGCCATCTCCAACGATTGCAGTCACTCAAAAAGCTAGAGAACTAAGAGCTGCAGGAAAAGATGTTATTGGTTTAGGTGCTGGAGAGCCAGACTTCGATACTCCAGATAATATTAAAAGGGCTGCAATAAAAGCAATAAAAAAAGGAGACACAAAGTATACCGCTGTAGATGGAACTCCAGCTTTAAAAAAAGCAATTGTTGCAAAGTTTAAAAGAGAAAATAAATTAACCTATTCAGTGGATCAAATAACTGTTGGGACAGGAGGAAAGCAGGTTCTCTACAATGCTTTTATGGCTACTTTAAATAAAGGAGATGAAGTAATTATTCCAGCACCCTTTTGGGTCTCTTATCCCGACATGGTTTTGTTAGCAGGTGGAAAACCTAAGATAGTAAAGTGTACAGAACAAGAGGGCTTTAAGCTTACAGCAAAAAAATTAAAAAAAGCAATTTCAAAAAAAACAAAATGGGTCATTATTAATTCACCCTCAAACCCAACAGGAGCAGGCTATTCAAAAAAAGAAATACAAGATTTAGCAAAGGTTTTGATAAAAAATAAAAAAATCCTTATTTTAAGTGATGATATTTATGAACACGTTCGATATGATAACTTTAATTTCTTTACAATCGCACAAATTTCAAAATTAAAAGATAGAACACTGACAATGAACGGTGTTAGTAAATCATATGCAATGACAGGTTGGAGAATAGGTTATGCAGCTGGTCCAAAAGATATCATTAAAGCTATTGGTAAAATCCAATCACAATCTACATCAAACCCTTCTTCAATAAGTCAAGCAGCAGCAGTTGAGGCATTAAATGGAAAACAAGGCTTTATCAAAACTAGATCTAATGCTTTCAAAGCTAGACGAAATTTTGTTGTTAAAAGTTTAAATAGTATCGAAGGTATTAATTGTTTAACACCCAATGGTGCATTTTATGTATTTCCAAGTTGTAGGGGTTTATTAAATAAAAAAACAAAATTAAAAACCGATACCAATTTTGTTCAAAAATTACTTGAAAAAGAAAATGTTGCAGTAGTGCAGGGATCCGCTTTTGGATTAGAGGGTTATTTTAGAATTTCTTATGCAACATCAATGCAAAGTCTTAAGAAAGCAATGAAAAGAATTAAATCTTTTTGTGAAACTTTAAATAAATAATTTTATTTTTGATCTAAAATCTTTTTTGCTGGTATAGTCTTTTTAATCCAGGATTTTGGAATAGAATTAAATCCTTTTAGAGCAGAAAAATATGCTCCAATAAAGTTTGCTCTAGAGCAATTACATCCACCAGCTTTAATTGTTTTTAAAATAGCTCCCTTGTAATTTGTTGAACTTAATATTGCATGTATTGAGCTATTAAAAGTTCCTGGGTAACTGCAAGCCATGCCAAGTTTTTTGACAACAGATGGGTGAGAATTTGATTTTAATTTTTTAATTTTGATTATGTCATTAATAATAATTTTATAATTGGGATTTTTTCTGAACTTTTTGACAAATTCATTTATTGGATTTTGTGCTCCTTTGAGAGCTAAGTCTAATATATGAAATTTCGCTAGAGCATACTTATGACTTATTTTTGAGATGGTTACAATTGAGATTATTTTTTCTAAATTTTTAAAATCAAAACCATAAAGAAAATATGGAAGGCCCGCACAAAAACCATCTGACTCATTAACTTTAATCCCACCCGTTATTTTTTTTCTTAATTTAATATTTCTAATAGTTTCAATTACGTTTTGATGTATCCATGGTCCTTTGATAATGCCACGCCAATCTTTTACTTTTTTATATTTTGATCTAAGACCTAAGTTTTTCCAATAAATACTCCCAGGACCGAAGTTTTTAAGAATATTTTTTTTGAAACGCTCATTAATATTGTCATGTCCCTCTAGTAATGTTTTGAACATGACTTGACCAATTTCATTATATCCAGAGACTTTACCTGTTTTGATATTGTAAAAAGGACTTTTATTTTTTTTAAGGAAAGAAAAATCTTTTTTTCCTTTAATGTAAAAACTAAGCTTTTTCTGATTATAAACCCAGTGCAAAGGTCTTGCAGCAGCATCAGCTACAGTTGCGCCCAAAAATACGTGTAGATTATTTTTCACTCTAGTGTGATAAGAATTTTTCTGCCTCTAAGGCTGCCATACAACCCATTCCTGCTGCGGTTACCGCTTGTCTAAATGTTTTATCTTTAACATCACCAGCCGCATAAACGCCAGGAATATTTGTTTCTGTTGAGTCTGGTTTAGTAATTAAATAACCTTCTTTATCCATTTGTAATTGATCTTTAAAAAGTTGAGTAGCTGGATCATGACCTATAGCAATAAACACTCCATCTAATTTTATTTCTTCAATTTTATTTGTTTTAACATTTTTAATTTTGATTCCCTTAACATTTTTAGGATCTTTATCTCCAACAACGTCCTCTACGACTGAATCCCAAATAATTTCTATTTTTTTATTTTCCATTAATTTCTTTTGAAGCATTTTTTCTGCTCTCAAACTATCTCGTCTGTGGATTAATTTCACTTTAGACGCAAATTTTGTCAGAAACATTGCTTCTTCTACCGCTGCATTACCCCCACCTACAACAGCAACCTCTTTGTCTTTAAAGAAAAAACCATCACAGGTCGCACATGCTGAAACACCAAATCCTCTGAAATCTTGTTCAGATTTTAAATTTAACCATCTTGCTTGAGCACCAGTTGAAATAATAATACTGTCAGCAGTGTATTTTTGGCCAGTATCACCGATAGCCTCAAAAGGAGAAGATTTTAAGTTTACTGAACTAATATGATCCTCTATCATCTCTGTTCCAACAGCTTTAGCTTGTTCTTTCATTTGATCCATTAGCCAAGGCCCTTGAATTACATCAGCAAATCCTGGATAATTTTCAACATCAGTAGTTGTAGTCAATTGTCCACCTGGTTCTGATCCATACACTAAAATTGGATTAAGCATAGCTCTTGCAGCATAAACAGCGGCTGTGTATCCGGCAGGACCAGATCCAATTATTAACACTTTTGTGTGTTTAGTTGGATTTTGACTCATATGAAAGCTATATAATGATTAATGACTAAATTAAAAGGTTTATTATTGACCGAAGGAATGCACGGCATGATTAGTCAGGTTGAAGGACTTGCAAAAGCTTTAGATCTTGATTTTATACACGAAAAAATTGAACTTAATAATTTTTGGAAGCTTATTCCACCAAAAATAACACCAACGAAAAGTTTTGTATTTAAAAATAATATAGAGCATGAATTTAATATTGTTATTTCTTGTGGAAGAAAAAGTGTAATTCCATCAATTTACCTAAAAAAAAAATTTAAAGAAAAAATTATAAATATTCACATTCAAGATCCAAAAGTTTCTTTAACTAACTTTGACTTTGTTGTGGCCCCAGAACATGATGGATTAATAGGAAAAAATGTAATTTCTACTAAAGGAGCAATTCATTACTTAAGGGAAAATGAATTAGATGAAAATATTTCATATTTAAAACCAAAGATTAAGAAAGAAAAAATTGTCACTTTAGTTGTAGGAGGACCTAATAAATATTACGACTATAAACTAAGTTTTGTAGAGGAAATATTTTCAAAAATTAAACAAAATTTCATTAATAATGATTATCAATTAATTTTTATCCCCTCAATGCGAACTCCAAAAAATGTAATTGATCAGGCAAAAAATTATTTTGATAACGATCAAATTATAGTTACAGATATTGATAAAAAGGCTTACTTGTCTTCTTTAAGACTAGCAGATTATATTGTCGTTACGTGTGACTCAACCTCTATGATATCAGAGGCAGCAATCACTGGTAAACCGATTTACGTAGCGCAAATGCCACATATAAAAAATAATTATAGGTTTAAAAAATTTTTCGAAATGTTTAGAAAACTCAATATCACTAAAGATTTAAGTGACAATTTAGAAGTTTGGAAATATGAAAAACTTAATGAAACAGATAGAATATCAGGATATATAAAGAGCAAATTAAAAGACTATGACATTTCTTAATTCCATATTAAACGAATCCAAAAAGCATGATTTCCCATTTGATCATTGGGAATACAATAATGCTTTAAGTGAAAATGCTATTCAGGAAATAATTAGTGCAGATATACCAGATGTAAGTAAACATAATTTGTCTTACGATGGCACAAGGGCAATTGATGGCGGGGCTGCAGAATTTAGAGAAGGAATTGCATCTGGAGGTAAGGCAATAAAATTTAGATGCTTTGTTACAAAGGAAAATTCAGCACAATTTCCAAATTTAGTTAAATTTATTAATGAATTACAATCTAAAGAAACTTATGAGACAATTTCAAAAATGGTTAACAAAGATCTTTCTAATTCTTATGTTAGAGTAGAAGTAATTTGTGATCGTGAAGGTTTTTGGTTAAAACCTCACTGTGATATTAAAGAAAAACTAATGTCAGGATTAATTTTTGTTAATAAAGAAAACGAGTCTGAGGATTTGGGCACCGATTTTTATAATGATAAATTAGAGAAAGTTAAAACAGTGCCATATAAACATAATTATGGTTATTTGTTTTCAAGTGGCCCAAATACTTGGCATGGAATGGAAAAGAAAAAGATAGTTAAAGAGAGAAGATGTATCCAAGTAAATTATGTAACGTTCACAACTGATTGGAAGGTTGAATAATTTTAAATTTTAAAATTTGGAATTCTAAAACAAACAAGAATAAGTTCCTAGAATAAGCAACACTACAAAAGTAAAACATACACCAAAAACAGTTTTTATTTGATCACTATCATCACTAGGATTATTTTTATTATGCAGATTCCAGAAACCCTCATTACTTTTTGCGGTAGAAAAACTATCTAAACTTTTTTCAAGATAGTCGTTAATTTCAGAACTATTTACTGTTTCATGAAATTGGTTTCTTTTTATGTTTTCAGTACTCATATTTTTTTAAATAATTGTAAAATAAAACAAAAAAAGAGTCTTAAATAATATTTATTAAAGTTACCATTTTGGGTCAAAAAGTTGGAAAATCATGAATATATATATTGATAGTTGAATTTATTAATTTATGTAATTATTTATGATCCTAAAATATTTAAGTTTTTTGATAGGCTTAATTTGGTCTTACTCTTTAATTAAAACACAATCTATTTTTAGCAAAAAAGCAGGTTTAATTTTTAAATTATTTATCTCCAAGGTTTCTTGGTTAACCCTAATTGTCGCAATTTATTTTGGATATAAAAATTTTTCTATAGAGTACATTTTGTCTGGGATTGTTTTTTCAGTAGTCTTAGTTCATCTTGGATTTAAATTTTTAGGTAAGCTTTTAAAGTCAAAATTTAGTGAAAAACAACTTACCACTACAAAAACATTTTTTGAATATTCATTAATTGTGTGGGTTTTGTATTATGTTTTTTATTAATAATGAACTATTTTACTCAAACTGAGCTAAGTTAATATTGTTTTTTCTAATATTTATATATAAATATTTGTTATGTTTGAAAAATTAGAGGATCTTGCAAAAAATAATAAAAAAATTTCTGACTTTCATATAAGAACTGGTTGGCCACTCGCATACAGACAAACTGGTGAAATTCATAAGATACCTGATGTTATGGTTAAAGCTCAAGATCTTCAGGATTTATTGTCGACAAATTGTAATGAAGTTGAATTAAAAAGATTTAATGAAACTCATGAACTCGACTCATCAGTAACCTTGAGTGGTTTAAGATTTAGAGCTAACTTTTATAAAACTATTCAAGGCCCAGCAGCAGTTTTAAGAAGAGTTGAAAGTGTAATACCCTCAATGGACCAATTTGATTTACCGCAGGTACTCTATGATATTGTTGATATGCATAAAGGTTTAGTTTTAGTGACTGGTCCTACCGGCTCAGGAAAATCAACAACTCTTGCTGCAATAGTAAATGAAATTAATAAGACTAGAACGTCAAATATTATAACCGTTGAAGACCCAGTTGAATTTATTCACAAAGATTTAAAGAGTATTGTTTCACATAGAGAAGTAGGAAAGCAAACTCAAACGTTTGCAACGGCTTTGAAAGCAGCTCTTCGAGAAGATCCAGATGTAATTCTAGTTGGAGAGATGAGAGATTTAGAAACTGTTTCACTAGCATTGACTGCTGCAGAAACTGGTCATTTAGTATTTGGTACGTTGCACACAAGTGGTGCGCCTAGTACCATAAACAGAATTATTGACGTGTTCCCACCTGAACAACAAGCTCAAATCAGAGCGCAAATTTCTACTTCTTTAAAAATGGTAGTAACTCAAAGACTTCTAAAAACTAAAGATGGTCAAGGCCGTTGTGGTGCTTTCGAAGTGATGAAGTGTACACCTCCAATCCAAAATTTGATAAGAGAATCTAAAATTCATCAAATTCCGAGTATAATGCAAACTGCTGTGAAAGATGGTATGATCACTATGACCAAATCATTAGAAGAACTAGTGAAAGCAGGAAAAATAGATGCGAGTGCCGGACGAGAAAACTAAGGGTTTTAACATACTTGAATTAATTGTGGTGCTGCTCATTATTGGAATAGTTTCAGCATTAGGATACCCTGAGATTACTAAATGGCGAAAAGATAGAGAAGTTAAAAGTTTTGCAATTGCAACTAAAACTTTGATTGAGGGAATAGTGGCTCAAGTTCAAAGAGGACAATATGCATTTGTTCAAGTACGTGTAGATGAGGAACAAGTTGATGTTGAAGGTAGTACCGATCGAGTTTTAACTATAACATCTAAAGGTATGAAGCCAGAGACTCTTACAAATTTTTTAAATGATCCTGCGAGTGCCTGGAGGACAAACGCTGCAGGAAGATGTGATATTGAAGATCCTGACTATTGGGATGCTGATGGTGGAACAGATGATTTTATTGAGGTGAGATCTATCGAAGCAACAAATTTAGGAACGACTTTTAGGGGATCGGGAGATACAGCAGGAACAGGAGCAATTTGTTTTGGCAAAAACGACCAATGGTTTAGCGGAGCTGGACAATTAGCGACAGGGGGTGTTCCAGATAGTGCTCTTTTCATATGCGAAATAAGTGATTCACGAAATATTTGTCAAGTTGATGCAGCGGGAAATCCTTTCACAACTGAAGAGGGAACTGAACATAAATATTTATATTCCGTAGAGTGGTCAAGGTTTGGTAATATAGTTTTAGAAAGATGGAATAGAAATGCTGCTGGATGGGTCAACCAATAGAATGATAAAAAAGATGAGTAAAGTTTCTGGACTTTCTATTTTAGAAGCAATTGTTTCAACCGTAATTGTTGGTATTGGATTTATCGCTATTTTACAAATGACTAATTTCTCAATTCAATCAATTGATAATTCTGGAGATAGAACTAAAGCAAATTTTTTAACTGAAATGGTAGTGGAAGATGTACTTGGAAGTAGAGATTCTTTCTGGGGGGTTAGTTCGGATGATGAAAACATATCATATGACAGCCAAGGGCGAGCCACTTATAATGATAATAATTTTACAGATGAGAACGGGCATTTAATTACATTTGTAGAGCGTCTTAATGAGAATTCATGGAATTCGGACGCTGCTGCAAACTGTACCGGGAATAATGCTCAACCAGCAAGTAATGTTTACAATGATCAAGAAGTAGATGCTCTTCAAAACAAAGAAGACAAGTGGAATAGTATAATTAGTCAAAATAGATTTTTAAAATGCACAAGCCCCTCCGAAGATAAAAGATTGCAAGTGTTTGATATTTGTCGTTGGGATAGTTGTACTTTCTCTTCAGCAAACGTAACAGATGAACCTATGCACATCGGAAGAATTGAGATGAGATTAAATAATGGAAAAAAAAGAAAATACATTTATTTTCAAGCGGATTATAGACTCAAAACAGATCTACCTGGTGTGCAAACTCCGATGGGCAATCAAGGTGGTGGCTCATAATGATTAAAGAAAAGTTCAAACTTAATACTGGACTAACATTAATTGAGATTCTAATTGGAATAATAGTCTCATCAATTATGATGGCAGCTATCTATACAACTTATTCAATTGTCAATACAACTTACAATCAAGTTTTAGAGAAAGCCAAAGTCAGTCGATCTTCAAGAGATTTAATTGAACTACTAATTCGAGATGCACGTATGGCAGGTTATAAATATTATTTAGGAACTAATAATTTGGGCTTTCCTTCACAATCAAATTTACAATTCTTAACTGGAGGAACTAGAATTTGGGATAGTCATGATCCAATTATAATTGAACAAGATACGTTGGGCCATGATAGCTCAGACCCAGACGGGTATGTTCGTCCTACTAAAAATAATCTTATTCAAGGCCAAGTAGATGCTTGTTGTGATAAAATTCATTTTGTTTATGACGATTTTGATCATTTGGATGAAAATCAACCTTATAAAAGATATAGAGTAACTTATTTTGCAGATATTGAATCTGATGGCACAGAACAAAACCCAACAAATAAGAGGTACGCTGTTTTTAAAACTAAAATAGGCTGGAGACAAAGTTTAAATGAGCCAACTGGAGGTTGGGACCCCAATTGCCCTACATGTTATGACAGAGAGTTGATAAAAGACTATGTTGAAGACATGGAATTTATTCCACTTGATAAGAATGGAAGAGTTTTAAGCCCCTATCCAAGTCCCACAACAGAAGATGCAAGAAGGAATCTATATAAAGTAAGAGCAATAGATATGAGAATTGCATTTGTGTCTGAAAAACCCTTTTTTAAATTTGAAAGAGGGCAAGGCAACCCAAGACAAATAAGTGGTTTTTCAAGAAATATTAAATCATACACTGACAGGAATTTAAGAGAAAGCGTTGTGGTGACTGTGTATACAAGAAATGTTGTGGAGAAAAATATATATTAATGAAAAAAGAAAATCAAAATGGATTTACATTAGTTTTATCACTTGTATTATTATTGGTGATGTCTTTGATGGGAGGAAGTCTTATAGTCATCTCTTCTGGAGATCATCAGAGCAATAATACTAGTGATCAATATCAGCAAACATTTTATGTGGCAGAACATGCTTTAATGGAAGCAGAAAAAAGAATTTCAAATCGAATGCTTGGGCCGTGGATGCAACTTTCAGATTTTTCTGGTCAAACATTTACAGAAGCGACAGAGCAAACTGCTCATAACAATTATGTAGCTACATTTACAGATGCAGGATACACTCCTGATAGTTTTGTTCGGCATACAGAGGGAAGAGACATTCCAAGAAATTTAGTCACACCGACATTGAGCCCGTGTTTCAACAGTTTCAGAAATTTAATTAGGGAACAAGATTACTTTTATACAAGTCAAGAATTAGACGCGCTAACGGAAGAAGAAAGGACCGACCTTGGTGATCCGCAAATAGGAGACTTCAGAGCAGAAGACACCATATTAGTTACGGATCATTTCGTAAATTTAAATTTTGGAGATGTAATCGCGCCAATTTTAGCAGATGGGGCTACTGTTGGATTAACTAATGATGAGGCAGCAGAGGAGCAAGAGTATTTACGAAGATTCCGATATGAATTTTTTTCAGTTAATGCAGGTTCGGCAATTTTCAAAGGAGCTGGAACTAGTATTAAAAAAACAGCAACTAATACGCAAAGGCAAGGAACAGCTTATAGGATTTATGGTTGCGGGTATTTAATGCCACGGGATGCTGCTGATGATGAATTTGCTGATCCCGACATATTAATTCCTCTAGAAAGCTTGATAATTTTGTCAAGCTAAACTCAAAATGGTCAGTCGATTAACAAAATGTATAATTTTATTTTTAAAAAAATTGGGTAATATTTTATTAATGAAAAGAATCTTTGTTATCTTCACATCATTCGTTTTATTTATCGGGACGATAAATTTTAGTTTCGCATGTGAATTTTTGAAAGAAAAAATAGGAACCCCAATGACAACTTTAACTGAAAAATACGATCTTTTAAATGATCCAACAGTTGATCCCGCTGAGCCTTTAACATTTGTAAATGAGTATGATAGCTTTGATTTTTGTGAGAACACTGAACTAGAAAACTCAACTATTAGAGTATACGTTAGAGAGGGTAAAATTATCGGAACTGAAATTTTTGGGGGATTTGGCGAAGCGAGTACTAATAAAATTTTTAATTTTGCTAATAGTACTTTGGGATTTACAACGCAAGAAGTTTTAGATGAAGATTGGGTTGGTGGCATACCACTCGAGTCTTTTGGTGAGGATGTAATCTATGGTCGAGTTAGTGATACTAAAGGTAATTATGAAACATTAACCATTTCCAAACCTGAACTAAAGGAATTTATGTTTGGACCTGATGTAATAGAAATTATGATGTAGTATTAATTTAAAATTATGAAAAGCTTATATAAAATATTATTTTTATTGATTTTTACTCTAAATTTTAATCAATTTACTTATGCAAAACCCCTTCCACCAGGGTCTGGAGAAGGTGATGTTAAGGCGAATATTCTAATTTTGTTAGATAGCTCTGCCAGTATGGATAATAATATAGGTGATGGTCTGCCTAACATCACATCTGTAACGATCAATCCTGACACTGGGGAAAGATACTTAACAGCTGCCAGCAGACGTGGTGGAGGTCTATATCTTATCGATGCTGCTGGGGAAAGAGCTAATATGACCGGGCTCAGAGACAACGGATCTTCTTATGAAGTAAGAAAATGGGTTGCAGGAGCTGGTACTGACCGTAGTTGTGACTGGTCAATCAATGGCAACGGGGTAAGAATGAATACAAACATTTCTACAAATCGATCTTATCATGGTGTGCGTTATTTGAGGAATGTCACTGTCGGCCGAACCAACATTAATGGAGAGAACCTTTTATTTGTGGGTCAATATCAACAAAACAATAACACGACTGCAGTTTTTGCTTTAGATGAAAATTTTAGATGCAGACTTGCTTTAGTTCCAGGGGGTAACAGAAGAGGTTTTCAAATTAGAGGATTTGATATTAGTCAGAATGCTGCTGGTCAAACTATCGTTGCTGTTTATGGTAGAGACAGAAGAAACGGTTTCATGTTGTCGTGTAATCTGGCAGCAGGAGAGTGTGAACGAGTTGCAGGTCGAGCTCGGACAGGCAATATATGGGACAGACTTAGGGATGGATCGAGATTACGATTAAATAGCGATTCAACTATGATGTACATTTCTGATGATGGAGATGTTCATGGATACACAACACAGGCACGAGGAAATACTCGAGTTATAACTGGAACAAGGACTAGGTTTTGTAATGGAGTAACCAGACGAGTAGGGAACCAAGTAACATTTACAACTGTGTTTGATTTAGTTAATGATGATGAAATGGTTGTTGGAGGTAACCGTGAACGTATAATACAACGTGTTTCATGGCAAGATAACGGAGGTTGTTTTGCAACTGTTTTTGCGGGAACAGCAAGCACACTCGCAAACGTTGATGATAATGGAGATGCAATCGCCGCAGGTGATTTAGCTGCTGCCAATATACGTTTAGTTCAAGCTCTAGGTGGACTAAATATATCTAACAATAGAATTATATTTACTCATGATGGCTTTGTGGATGAGCTGCTCACTAATGGATTTGTTCAAGGAACACAAGACACCGCGTGGCAAGTTCAATACGGTGGACAGCAGTTTTCTAGACTGGAAGGAGCAAAGCGGGCAATCATCGCGATTTTATCTGACAATACATTAACCTCTGGGGCAAATTTTGGTTTTGGTCATTGGAACGCTGGTGAACGAAATTTTGGTACAGGTGTAAGACCTGATCGGGGAAGGCCTAGAGGAAGGGGTGGTAGCTGGTGTCATAACAACAATAATCCTTGTGATTATTATGGAGGATGGACCGGTACTCGAAGTAGAATTTGTACGACTAATTCTTGTTTAAACGTTGGAGTTGGACCGGAGGGTGCCGCTTTAGCTATACCAGAGGTACGTAGAATAAGAACAGCCTTCGGTACAGACGCAGAAGCTTTTTCTCAAATTGCTCATGATTATTTTACTGGTGGTGAGGGTGTTAGTCCTCATGATCCTAATTCCGAATGTCAGCTAAATTATGTGATTGTTATTGGCGATGGAATGCAAAAGAAAACTGGATTACCATCAAGTAGAAACAGAGGCAGAACTGCTGCAAGATTAGAGGCTTTAAGGAACATGAGCCCCAGTGTTAAAACTTTATTCGTTGCATATGGAGATGGAATAAATCCAGCGGGAATGCAATCATTTGATGAATTAGCGGTAGTTGGATCATGCGCTGCAGCTGGACAACAGGAATGTGAACCCACAATTATTGCAAGAACTCCTGAAGAGCTCACAACTCAACTTCAACAAAAAATTAGACAAATTTTAGCTGAACGTTTGTCATTTACAGCACCCTCAATTACTGCAACTATTGAAAAAGGAGGTTCACTGTATCAAGCGCAATTTTCTTATGAACAGTTTGGTGAATGGCAGGGAACTATTTTAAGAAAGCACTTAAATGCTGATGGTACAGTCGAGCATGAAATAGATTATCCTGGAAATTGGGATGCATCTATACAAGTTCGAAATCAATCTTCTGGTAGTGCCGGAGATTACAATAATGTTGATAACAGAAATCTATGGACGGTAATAAGTGATGTGGAAGGTGGTGGCTATATTGGAAATTGGGATAATCTTAGTGATGACAACGCGCTTCTTCTTGAACCCGATATGGAGATGTTAGGTTTTCAAGTAACTAATTATCATACTTCGACTTCAAGGTGTGGTGGAGATGACACTACAGATGATGAAGTGAAAGGTCTTTTCCGCTTCTTAGCTGGCCAGGATTTTTTTGATTACGACGGAGATTGTACAACTGGGGCAAACGATACAGGAACAACAGAATTAAGGGATCATGTTCTCGGTGATATATATCATTCCCAGTTAATAGAAGTTGGAGCACCAGACGGTAATGTTGAATTCTCTTCAAATAATGAAGAGGCTTATTTCAGGTCTATTAATAATTATCAAGCCTTTAAGACTGCACAACAAAATAGAAGAAACGTCATTTATGCTGGTTCAAACAGTGGGTTGATACATGCTTTTAACGCTGAGACTGGTGATGAAGAGTGGGCATTTCTTCCACCAATATTAATTGGTAAATTACCAAACATAATTAATGAGGCTCTCAATGGCTCTGTTGATGGAAGCAAGGGAGGAAGTAATGCGATATTTGGAGTCGATGGCTCACCAGTTGTGCACGATGTGTTTATAAAAGGTTTAACACCTCAGGGAACAATCGAGGAAAGCCCAAGTTGGCATACTATATTGTTTGTTCCATTTGGAAGAGGTGGATCCGGTTTTACTGTCCTCGACGTTACAAATCCAATTGTTGAGCCAGCAGCAGGTCCTCTTCACATGTTCACAGTATATAATGATTACATAAACAACGTTGTCCACATTGCAGACCATGATGGAGACATAACTAGTTTTGAGTACGCATCAGGTCAGGCTTCTTTAACTCAGTCAGAGGAGGGACAAATAGCACTTAATAATTACAATCAGGCCCGTCAAGATGATGGAGATGACACTCTTTGGACACAAGATACAATAGATGATGCAATTGCAGATGGTGAGTTTACAGTTGATACTGCTCCACAAGTTGGAGATATACAAATACCAGCTCCAACTACAAATCGAGATAACCGTTCAAGTTGCCAAGGACCAGATCCAGCCGATGGGAATATTGATAACTTTATAGTGGATGGAACAAATTCCTGTTATACGGGTAGAACTTATACCTTCAGGGATATTCAGCTTAACACACCAGAAGGTCAAGATATTGATAGAACCTTACTAAATGTTACTGAGCTAGTTGATGGCACATTCGAAAGGATTGATTTTACCTCTGCAAGAATGCAAAATAACGAACTTGTAATTACTTTTGATACCAACAAAACTATTGACCGAGGGGACTCAACAACAGTTGATGCTGCAGGAAATGTAACTACATCGCAATCTGACAATATTTTTATCCAGACATCATGTACGGCAACAACGATTGCTGATGCGCAATTTGATTATAGTAAATTAGGAGAAACTTGGTCAACACCAAGAATAGTGAGGCTCCCTTCCGACATAGCAGGTGAGGAAACTGAACCTTCAAACGATAAATATGTAGCAATTATGGGCGGCGGAATGTCTACTGCTAATGCATGTACTGGATCAGCTTTATTTTTGGTTGATTTATCTGATACCGCTAATCCTGGAAGACTCTATGGTTCGTCGACTAATGGTGGTCCAATAACTATTGTTGACACTCATCCTACAGGATTTGCTTTTGGAAATAGTGGAATTACAACAGCAAACGGTAGTGAAATCAATAATGCTGTTCCCACCACACCAGTAGTTATCACTCCTGATACAGCCTTTGGAATTCCATGGCGAGGAGCAATGGTTTATATAAATGACAGAGAAGGAAAAATTACAAAAATAAATTTAACAGACTCCACTGCAAACGGTGCAGCTCTTTTCAATCAGAAAACATTATTTAGATTAAACGCTAATACTGTTAATAGAAGGTACTCATTTTTTGGAATGGACGCTGGAATAGGTAATACAACAAAAGATTTTTGGTTATTTGGTGGAACAGGAGATTTTAATGCGCTTGGAGATAAAACTACAGGCATGGATAATATTTTATATGGTATAAGAGATAGAGAGTATCCTTTTTTCGTGCCCTCTCAGGTACCACTACAAAGCTCTGACACCTTCGTCTCTGCTGCGCATGCTGACGCTGATGCAGCAAAATCTATTGATGATGCTACACATTGTTCAGATGTCTCTTTAGATGATACAGGTGATGCTTGTCCAGATTCAGAAGATGCTTGGGTGTATCATCTAGATCCTATAACTCTTCCAACTACTAATCTTGGGACAACTGCTGGAACTCAGGACCAGGATACTGTGCCAAACTCTGGTTTTAGAAAAGCATCTGCGCCACCGACATTATTTAAAGGACAAGTTTATTTTCCTGTGTACGAACCACCTGCGGGACAAAATGTCTGTAGTATTGGTAATGCATTTATTTGTGTACACGATGATGAATGTGGAACAGACAATTCACACAAACTTGTTAAAGGCCGGGAAGCTTCGGTTCAGACTTGTACTTTCGTAAGAGCAGGAGTTTTATCTGAGCTAGTTATCTTTGGAGATAAGTTGTTTGCAAATGTTGCCGGGCCTAGCGAGAATGCAGAAACTTTATACTCAATTCTATCAGTGCCTGGGGAAATTTTATCCAACAAAGGTGGATGGAGAGACACAGGGTTCTAGATCAAAAATAATTTAATTTTGTTAACAAAAGTAATAAAAATAATATTTCCAATAATTATATATGGTCCAAAAGGTATTTGAGAGGAAAGTTTTTTTTTATTTTTAATTAAGTCAGGAATTACACTTAATAGAGCTATCGCTGATGAAAAAAAAATTATAAACGGAATTGAAACCCAGCCGAACCAAAAACCCATTGCTGAAAGTAATTTTGCATCTCCTAAACCCATGCCTTCCTTATTTCTCAACTTTTTATAAATAAAAATTATTAACCAAATGATAGCAAAACCAAACAGTCCACCTATTAATGAGTTAAGAAAATTTGGAAATAAGTTAGTATTTAAATTTGGGTCGAATGATTTTAGAAAACCAATCACCATTAATGGGTATGTTATTTCATTTGGAATTATGAAATGTTTGAGATCTATAAAAAAAATTACAATAAAACAAATACTTAGAATAAAAAAAAGAAGTGTTGTTAAAGAGATCCCAAAAAAATAAAATATTACAACAAAACTGATAGCTGCAATCAGCTCCACTACAAAATAATTCCAACTAATATCTGATGAACAGTTTCTACATTGAGCTTTTAGAATAATGAAAGATAGTAATGGAATGTTGTCATACCATTTAATCATTTTTTGGCAGTTCGGACAAATCGATCGATCTTTAGTAATACCCATGTTTTTGGGAATTCTGTAAATACAAACGTTACTAAAACTCCCCCATATACTTCCAAAGATAAATGCTATAATATAGAGCACAATCTATAACTTAATTTGAGAGGAAAGTTCTATGAGCCCATTTATGCAATATTGTACAAAAACCATTGCATCGGCAAGGTGTAAATAGAAATTGGGCGTATGAATAATGACTTCCATCACTTTCAAAAATATCAAAAATTAAATGAATATCAATTTATAAATAGTATGTTTTTTGGCTCTAGAAAAAAAGAAATCCCAATAAAAGAAGATACCAGTAGTAAAGATTTGGAGCTAATTACAAAAATGAATCAAGAGTTTGCAATGTCTCTTGACTTAAAAGAAACATTGAACAATTCGTTGGAATTAATAATCAAAAGAATAAATGCACAAGCAGCAAACATCTTTTTAATAGATGATAAAAGTCAAAGTTTCCAATGTATTGCCTCAAAGCATCAAGCTTATTTAGAAGATTTTGAAATTCCTATTACACAAGGTGTGATGGGAAAAGCAGCGGTAATGAAAAAATGTATTAGAGTTGGCGATGTAAGAAAAGATATAAGAGAGATTGCTGAATTTTATTTTGATTTAGATAACAAAACAAATTTTACGACATACTCAGTGCTATGTTCACCATTGATCGTATCAGAGGAATGTATTGGTGTTATTCATTGTTTAAATAAAAAAACAAGTAACAAACTTTTTGAAGAAAACGATAGAAAACTTTTGGAAACTTTGTCTGGTCCAGCAGCTTTAGCGATAAGAAACGCAAAGATGGCAAAAGATTTAATTGATAAGAATAGAATGCAAAAAGAAATTGAAATAGTTGGTGAGATACAAAAAACTTTACTCTCCAAAAATCAAAAAGAAAATTTCCCAATTGCTGGTATAAATATTCCAGCGAAAGTTGTTTCAGGAGATTTTTATAATTTTGCAAAACTTTCTGAAGGAGTTTATGGTTTCGGTGTTGCAGATGTTTCAGGTAAAGGAATTAAATCTTCATTACTAATGTCAAAGGCGTCAAGTCTTTATAGATGTTTAAGTAAAACAAATTATTCAGCAGCAGAACTTTTAGATATTTTAAATTCAGAAATATGTGAGACTACTTCAAGAGGAATGTTTGTTACTATGCTAATAGGAATTTATGATAGTAACAAAAAAGAATTAACTTTAGCAAATGCAGGACACGAACCACCGATAATTTATTCTGATGATGGAAACTTTTCTAATTTCGAAGAAGCTGGCCCACCGTTAGGCATTGCGCCGAAATATAAATTCAAAGAAACAAAAATTAATTTTAAAAATAGTTCAATGTACATTTTTACTGATGGTATTACTGAAATTAAAAATTCTAAGGGAGACATGTTAGAGTCTGAAGGTTTTAAGAATTATATAAAAAAATATCAGCAAGTACCAAACCATGAGAGACTAAATAAAATAGTTGAAGATATTATTAGATCAGGTCGTATACAAAAAGATGATTTAACTATTGTCGTTGTTGATGGAAATTAATTTTTTATTTTATGTTTGTTATAAGCAAAGTAATGATTTTTGTTGCAATCATAATTACGTCATTGATGTATTGGGCAACTTCAAATGTTTGCAGATATAACTTTGCAATTGAAAAAAAAACAAGTGATCTTAATATTATTGCAGCTGAGATAAAACCAGCTATCCCATTAACAGAAGTGTATTATTTTAGAGAACTAAATTGTAATAATGTTGATCTCTCATGGGATTATGAAAGAGTTATTG
>CACEXM010000014.1 GCA_902563555.1 uncultured Pelagibacteraceae bacterium
TCTACATCTTCAAAGTACATAAAAAAGGTATTATCAAAACCACCCAAATTGTTAAAAAAGTCTCTTTTAATTAGATAGCAGCTACCCATTAAAAACTTACAACATGTATTACCAATGGCAATATTATTTTTAGAATTTGAAATTTTCTTACCTTTTAATCTATCTATGTAGGATATTGAACCATGACATCTATTTTGCATTTTCTCATCAAATAATGATGGTGCTAACATTCCAATATTATCCACATCGGTCATGAATGTATCAAATAGATTTTTGATAGAATTTTCATTTAGTATTAGATCAGGGTTAACAGTAAGTACGAAAGTTGTATTAGCATGTGTCACACCTAAATTGACAGCCCTACCATAACCTAAATTTTTTGGAGACTTTATAAAATGGATATTCCCAAAATTATTAACAATTTTTTCTAATTCACTAGAATTTGAATTATCAATAATGACAACTTTAAATTTTTTTAAAATATCTAAATTTTTTAGAATTAATTTTTCACTTCTATAAGTTACTATAATTATGGTTAAATCATTGTAAATATTCATAATTAAACATTAGAATTTCTCAAACTAATTTTAATAGATTTGATGTTACAGTGCTCCATTTTTTTGAGCCTCTTAACTTAACTAAATTATTCCTAATCTCTTGCCAAATACTATTATTCTCAAAAATATCTAAAGCAAATTTTGCAAATTCATCATTATTTTTTGCTATAAATCCGGTTTTTCCATGTATTACTCGTTCAGATAAAGACCCTATTCCTAAGGTTACGACTGGTATGCATAATTCTCTAGCCTCCTCTGCCACTAAGCAAAACAATTCAGCTTTATGTCCAGGTATCAATAAAACTTTAGATTTGAGCATATCTTCAATTAGTAAGTTGCGATTTGTAAAATTTCTCTCAAATATATTAAATTTATTATCAATTAAATTGGATGGAGTGACAAAAAGTTTAGCAGTTTTGTTATAAAGAAATATATAATTTTTCCAAATATTAATTAAAAGATCTAAATTTCTATCTTTTCTAGATGTAAATATTGCTCTATTTTCAACAATATCATCATTTATTTTTGAATTAATAAATATTTCATCTACACCTAATTCGGTGATAAATGATCCAAAAATTTTTAATAATTTGTTTCTTTTATTTGAATGATAGTTACCTAATAAAATAATCTTAGGTTTATACTTTATATAATTTAAAAGTTGTCTTTTTCTAACAAACTTTTCCAAAGATTGAATACTGTAAGAGAATGCAAGATATTTTTTAGATTTTATTTTATTCAATAAATTTATATCATTATTTGTTATTGCTATATCAAAAACAATATTGTTGTTAATATTTTTAATGTTTGACCAATTTACTCCATCTATTTCACAATCATACTTACAATTATTATAGACAATTACATCATTTCCTAATTTTACTAATTCTCTTGAGAGATTGATTATTATATTTTCTCCTCCTCTAAGTTTTACAGAATTAATATCTTTTGATGTATATGGTATATCTAAATTATCTAAAAAACATATTTTCATTAGAAAACGTATTAAAAAAGTTGGAAATTTTTTCCCGTTGATATATCAATAAAGTATTTTGTAATACGTCTTTCGTTAAAAAGTTTGAAGTATTTTTTTTGTCCTTTCATAGCAATTTTTTTCCTCAACTTATCATTGTTAGAGTAAAATCTTATTTTTTCAGATAAATCATTGATATTGTCATAAAATACCATCTCATTATCATTGAAAAAATCATTCATCATTACTTTTTTATTAATAAATGTTAATAAACCATTTCCCATAATTGATGCTATTCTATTACTTGAATAATACTTTGTAGGTTTTCCTCTGCTTAAATTTAATCCCATTTTTGAATTAATTAGAGATCTAAAAAAATTGTTTCCCCATATGGGTTGTTTATTTGCAAAACCATAAAAATCATATTTAATATCCGGAATTTTCTTAACAAGATTGTTAAGAAAAATTATTCTGTCATCTTCAACACCTTCTTTTAGTGTGGCTCTATTTACACCATGACTCATTGCGTAAAATAAATCTTTTTGTGGTCTTAGATTATAAACATTAAAAAATTCAATGTTTTTATCTACAGGTACAAAGAAAAAATGAAGATTTTGAATATCTTTTTTTTGTTTTTTTAGTTCATCAGGATGAGTTGTAATAAAGGTGTGATCAACGATATTTGTATATTTTTTTATATTTTCTATATTTTTTTTTGAATAGGCTAAACTTGGCATAATAGGATCTTCGTTCCATTGAGAAATAATCAGATTTCGGTTTATTGATTTAAAGTTATCAATTGTTTCAAGATCTATATTTTTAGTATGACCAAAAAAAATTAGATCAGGATTATAATTTCTAAATGTTTCAATAAGGTATTTTTGAAAGTTGTTTTTAATAGGGAATAAACTTAACGTTCTATTATTTTTTATAAAATCTCTATCACTTATTTCCAACACATCATGACCATTTCTAATAAAACCGTTTGAAAATTTTTTACCTAATGAAATGTTATAAAGTCTATGGTTAAGTTTTTGACCCTGGTTATAAATATTCATTATTTTTAATTTATTCTTTATAAAGTTAAAATTACTATATGGTAGAGATTCTTGTCTAATTTTATCAATCATTATTGTGTTTTCAGATATTACATGTTCTACATTTTCAAATGATTTTTTTTGTACAAGTTGTCTATATTTTTTATTTTTGATTAAATATTTTATTTGTCTATAGATGAAACTAGAATCTAAATTTTTAAGAATAATTGCGTGGTTAGTGGTTTCTGTAAGACCTCCCCTATTAGAGATTATAGTAGCACAGCCTCTAGAGGTAGCTTCTAATGCAATTCTTCCAAAAGGTTCTTCCCATTTTGAAGGAACAACAGATATGGAAGTTTTATCTAACAAATCTAAAACTCTTTTATGACTTAAAAAACCTAACTCATAATGATTTTTATGATTAATAAAAATTTTCCTTCTTTCTTCATCTCCTAAAGAGAATGCTTTCCATTCAGGAAATTCATCTAATATTTTGATAATAGCTTTTGAAAAAAGATCATAACCTTTTGACTCGTTTAATTTTCCAATAAAAGTAATATAATTTTTCTTTTTTGAAATTTCTTTTTTTAAGTTTACACTTGGATATACTACCTCTGTTTTTGTTTTTAATTTTTCGTCTATATCTTGAAAAAATCTTTTTCGCGTCCATTCACTGACAAAAATAATTTTCTCAACGTTTAAAATAATACCAAGTCTCTGTTTAACTGTTTTAGAACCCTTCATTGACAAAGGATCATTATGAAAATACATAATAAATCTTGATGAAATTTTTTTGATTAGACCCTCTAAAATAAGTGGTCTATTATGAACTTCTATAAGATCATAACTTCCATTTTTAAATTTTTTAGTAAGTTTATCAGTATATTCTTTCGTTGCACTTTTTAATTTTGATTTTATATTTTTTAATTTAATATTGATATAATTTTTAGTAAGATAATCTTTGTATTTAGTACATCCATAAATATAATTATAATTTTTAAATTTTGAATTTTTATAAAATTCTGAAACCCATAAAGACGCTGCAGATGCTTTCCCAAAAGTGTAATTTTCTTTATAAGGTAAAATTGTTGCTATTTTAATTTTGTTTTTTGTTGTGGGCATTTATTAAAATATTTCTTTTAATTCTATTCTTTTTAAGTTTGTATTCAAAAGACATTGCTTTAGATTTGTTAATAAATCTTTTTTTGTAAACAAGTTCCCATTTGTAACCTTTTGTGGCTTTTGCTCCTTTATTTGAATTATGTTTATCAATTCTATTTTTTATATTATTTGTAAAACCGACATAAGACTTATTTTTTAATCCATTTATGGTTTTTATAAGGTAGACGTAATAAATCATCGGATTTTTTGTGGATTATGGCGGTCCCTAGGGGAATCGAACCCCTCTTTCGAGGATGAAAACCACGTGTCCTAACCGATAGACGAAGGGACCAAAAAGCTGTTTTTTATTGTAAAAAAAGTTATTTATCAAGTCCTTATACTGTTCAATCGTCATATAATTTGTTGAGTTTTTATAATTTTTTTTAATCCTGTAGATTTATGTGTAATAAGTGTCTCAGAAATAAATTTGTTGTCATTTATTTCAATTCCAGAAACTAAATCACCTGGTGTTATCCCAGTAGCACAAAATATAGAGTCGCCAGTTACTATTTCATTTAATTCATATTTTTTGTTAAAATCATTTATACCCATTTTTTTTGCTCGATCTTTTTCTTCATTGGAACTGAATAAAAATCTTCCCTGAAAACTGCAATTATATGCATCTAGCGCAGATGCTGCTAAAACACCCTCTGGACCACCTCCAATACCCAGAAAAATATCAACTGAATACTTCTCATCAACCACCATCAAGGCACCGGCAACATCTCCATCTGATATTAATTTTACTCTAACATTGAGCTTTTTTAATTCATCTATTATATCTCTATGTCTTGGTCTATCTAAAATACAAGCAGTAAGATTTTCAGGTTTTTTGTTTTTAAATTCAGCTAAATTATAAATATTTTTTTTGATAGAATAGTCTAAATCGACTACATTAGGATTTTGGCTGTTAATTGATATTTTATCCATATAAGTTTCAGGAGCATGAAGTAAATTGGATTTATTTGAGACTGCTATAACCGATAATGCTCCGGGTAAGTTATTAGCTACAAAATTTGTTCCTTCTAGTGGATCAACAGCTATATCTAATTTTGGTCCATTCTTAGTTCCAACTTTTTCACCTATATATAACATTGGAGCTTCATCAAGCTCTCCTTCTCCAATTACAATTTTTCCATCCATATCAATTTTATTTAATTCATTTCTCATTGAATCTACCGCTGATTTATCAGCAGCAATCTTATCTTTTTTTCCAACTAAAAAAAATGCAGACAAAGCTGCTCGACATGATACTTCTAAAAATAGTTTTTCAAACTTTTTATCTAAAACCATTATTTAATAGTTTCTAAAGAAACATTTTTTTCTAATTTTGACTCAAATTCTCTTAATCTTTTCCAAACAGAAATTAGTTCAACTATAATTGGCCAACTTCTAACCAAATATTGTAGTGAAGTTTCAACTCTTCCAAATGCTCTAATAATTTGTTGAACAAAACCTAAGGTAATAGCACCTGTTACGATTGTTGGCGCAAGAGCTAAATATGGCACTATAACCATTCCCTGTAAATAACTCCACTTTACCGCATTAAAATAAAGATAATGAAAATACATTTTGTAATGTATTTTTCTTACACCACCGTAAAGATCAGTAATTTTTTCTGGTCTTGCACTTTCTTTAAAATCTTCACCTAAGACTAATTCTTTTCTATATGCTGCTTCCTCTTTTTGGATATCGTATTCAATACCAGGAAGTTTTATTCCTACACTAGCTAATAATAATGTACCCCCTAGTGCAGAAAGTATTGCAACCCAAACTAAGGCATGTTCAACCTCACCAATCCAAGGTAAAACAGTTATACTTTTTGATAAACCCCACAATATTGGTGTAAATGCTATTAAAGTCATCACACTTCTTAATAATTCAGCACCAAGACCTTCCATAATTCTCGCAAATTTTAGAGTATCTTCCTGTACTCTTTGAGATGCACCTTCTATAGAAGAAGCATCGTTCCATTTATCGTGATAAAAGTCAGCCATAGCGGTTCTCCATCTAAATGTCCAATGGCTTGTAAAATAATCACTGAAAATGACTACAAGAATATAAACAGCGGCAATTTTCGCAAATGTTAATAGATATGCTATAAACTCTTTTTCTGAAACTGAATTAGGTTCAGTTAAAGCTTTTTGTAAAGTATCATAAAATTCACCAAACCATTCATTGATTCTAACATCAAGTTGTACTTGGTACCAAGTAGCCATCAAGATTAGTATTGTGCCACCAATACTCCAATTAAACCATTTTTTTTGTGTAAAGAATTTAAACATTTATTTAAGAAAATTATCTGCGTAAGATTTTTTCATAATTTTCCTTTTTTTTGGTTCGATAATTTCAAAATCAATCTTTTTCTTTTTTGCATAATTAATAGCATTATCTTTAGATGAAAATTCTAACTTTAGTTCACTTAGTGTGTCAGACGAGCTTTCCCAACCCATTAGAGGATTTTTTGTTGGATCTTTGGTTTCAAATTCTAATATCCATTTGACTGATTTTCCAAGCCCAGACTGCATAGCACTTTTGTTTGGTATATATATTTTTGCTTTTTTCATAATTAGGTGGTCGGAGTGGCAGGATTCGAACCTGCGACCCTCTGGTCCCAAACCAGATGCGCTACCAGGCTGCGCTACACTCCGAATGATGTACTAATACAGTAGTTATCAGTTTTTTCAAAGGGATAAAGCTAGCAAAATTAAAGAATTTTAATAAAAATCTGTTATATACAGTGAGATGATAATTACTTGCCCATCTTGTAAAAAAAGCTTTCAAATTGATAGTTCATTAATCCCTATTGAAGGTAGAAATTTAAAATGTGGGTCATGCGGTCACGTTTGGTTCTTTAAAAATGAAGAGAAAAATTTAGAATTAAAAACAGAAATTATTCCTGATGTCAAAATAGAAAGTGACAAAAAAATTCAAAAAAAGATAAATGTTAATAAAAAAAACCTGCGAGATGGAATTATTAACAATAAAGATAAAGCTCTAATTAAATATGAGGAAGAATCGAAAATTACGTTAACTAACTTACTCGGCTATATAGTTGTCTCTATTTTGTCTTTTATGGGACTAATACTTCTGTTAGATACTTTTCAAATACAATTATCATCTATTTTTCCTAATCTTGAATTATTATTATATAATCTGTATGAAACAATGAAGGATATGCTCTTATTTGTAAGAGATTTAATTAGATAATATGATTAATTATATTTCAAAACCTTTCAAATGGTTTTTTAGATTAGAAGCGGCTAGCGGACTAGTTCTTTTATTCGCAGCCGTTATAGCATTAATTATAAGTAACTCAAATTTATCTGCACTATATTTTTCTACTTTAGATAAATACATTTTTATAGGTATAAATAAATTGGGTATTAAATTAAGTGTTTTGCATTGGATCAACGATGCATTAATGGCAATATTTTTCTTTTTTGTAACACTTGAGATAAAAAGGGAATTTTTACAAGGGGAACTATCAAATATTAAACAAGCATTACTACCAATAATTGCAGCAGTTGGTGGAATGCTTGTTCCAGCTTTATTCTATATTTTTATAAACTTTGGTGATAGTGAAACACTGAATGGATGGGCAATCCCTTCTGCCACAGACATAGCTTTTTCATTAGGTGTTCTATCTTTGCTGGGAAAAAGAGTTCCATTATCTTTAAAGGTTTTTTTAACCGCATTAGCAATAATTGATGATTTAGGTGCAATAGTAATCATCGCATTATTTTACTCTGGAGATTTAAGTATAAAATATTTATCATTGATGTTATTAGCCTTCTTTTTCTTGTTGGTAATTAATAGATTTAATGTTATGAAATTTTTACCATATTTAGTCATAGGTATTTTTCTTTGGGATTTCACTCATAATTCAGGAATTCACGCAACGATCGCTGGAGTTCTTTTGGCTATGACAATTCCACATAGAAAAAAAGAAAAAGATTTTTCCTTATTAATTAAGGTTGAACACGCGATCAGTCCGTATGTAGCTTTTGGTATTATGCCCTTATTTGCATTCGCAAATGCTGGAGTATCACTTGAAGGTCTATCTTTAAATTCTCTTTTAGATAAAGTTCCACTTGGTATTGTATTGGGTTTATTTGTTGGGAAACAATTAGGCGTGTTCATATTTTCATATATATCAATCAAAATAAAAATTGCTCAAATGCCAAATAATTCAAATTGGTATAATTTTTATGGAGTTGGTGTATTGACTGGTATTGGTTTTACAATGAGTTTATTCGTTGGAAATTTAGCTTTTGTAGACAATATGCAATATATGGATGGTGTTAAAATAGGTGTACTAACTGGGTCACTTTTATCCACTTTATTTGGATACTTCTTAATACTACTTACACCTAATAAATGAAAAAAAAATTAATCTTATGTTTAGGAATAATAATGTTTTTTTTTAAGAACTCAGCTTCAGCAAATTATGAAAAAATTTTTTATGATTTAAATATTGAATCAATATCAGGAGAAATCATTAACTTCAGAGATTTTAAAGATAAAGTAGTTTTAGTTGTAAACACAGCAAGTTATTGCGGTTTCACTAAACAATATGAGGAGCTCCAAGATCTTTGGGATAAATATAATAAAAAAGGATTAATTGTTCTTGGTGTTCCATCAAATTCATTTAATCAAGAAAAGAAAAAAAATTCTGAAGTTAAAGAATTTTGTGAAGTAAATTTTGGTATAACCTTTCCACTTTCAGCTATAACTGAGGTAAAAGGAAATAATGCACATGAGTTATTTAAATGGGCCAAAACTAATCATGGTAGTTCAGCAGTGCCAAAATGGAACTTTCATAAGATTTTAATAAACAAAGAAGGAAAAATTGAGGATACTTTTTCCTCTTTCACAAAGCCATTATCAAATAAAATAGTTAATAAAATAGAAAGTATTTTATAGATTTATAGTAAGCCCATCGAAAGCAGGTACTGTATTTTTTGGTAAAATTTTCTTAAGAACTTTGTAATCTAATACTGGAGATAAATTAGTTAAAATAGCTTTTTTAGGTTTAAACTTTTTTATCATTGAAAGAGAGGTCTCCAAATTGAAATGTGATGGATGGAAATCATACCAAAGACAATCTATGACTAAAAACTTCAAATTTTTGAAATATTTAAAATCTTTAGTGTAAATTTTACTTACATCGCTAATGTAAGCTAATTTGTTATCAATAATAAAGCAATTAGATTTAACTTTTCCATGTTCAACTTTAATTGATTTAATCGAAATTTTTTTCTTATTGTTAGAAGTAAAAAAAATTTTAGGCAGTTTGTGCAATTTCAAGGTAGCAGGATACTCTCTAGAATAACTTTTAAATATATATGAAAAACTATTTTTTAAATATTTTGAAGTAAATGAATCTGCATATACATCGATTTGATTTTTGCTACTTATATAAAATGATCTCAAATCATTAATTCCATGTGTTTGATCCCCATGCATATGTGAAAAAAGCACTTTATCTATGCTTTTTATCTTGTGTCTTAATAATTGATGACGTAAATCAGGTGAGGTATCAATTAAAATATTTTGATTAGAGGTTTTTAAGAGTGCAGAACATCTTGTTCTATAATTCTTTTTAATTTTAGGATCACAATTACCAAAAAAACCATCTGGTCTTGGTACACCCATTGAACTACCACAACCAAGTATTATAAACTTCATAAAATTTTTAATTAAAAAAAAGATTATTAAAATTATTAGTAGT
>CACEXM010000015.1 GCA_902563555.1 uncultured Pelagibacteraceae bacterium
CATAGCTTCTCCAACAGATTTCATTGATGTACCTAAAGTTGCAGGTGAGGTCGAAAATTTCTCAAAAGTAAATCTTGGAATTTTTGTGACCACATAGTCAATAGTTGGTTCAAAAGATGCAGGAGTGACTTTTGTTATCTCATTTTTTAATTCATCTAATGTGTAACCGACAGCAAGTTTTGCAGCAATTTTAGCGATAGGAAAACCTGTTGCTTTCGATGCTAAAGCAGATGATCTTGATACTCTTGGGTTCATTTCAATAATAACCATTCGTCCATTTTTTGGATTTATGGCAAACTGAACATTAGATCCTCCTGTTTCAACTCCAATTTTTCTAAGGCATGCAATAGATGCGTTTCTCATTACTTGATATTCTTTATCAGTAAGTGTCAACGCTGGTGCAATTGTAACAGAGTCACCTGTGTGAATTCCCATTGGGTCAATGTTTTCTATTGAACAAATAATTATACAATTATCTTTCTTATCTCTTACAACCTCCATTTCAAATTCCTTCCAACCCTCCAAACATTCTTCAACTAGAACTTGGCTTACTGGAGACTCGTGTAATCCATTTTTAATTATTTTATAAAAGTCTTTTTTGGTTTTAGCAATTCCACCTCCAAGACCACCGAGTGTAAATGCAGGTCTAATAATTGCAGGTAGACCAATTTGTTTTAAAACTTTTGAGGCTTGATTGAATTTGTTTACAACTTTTGATTTCGGTAAATCTATACCAATATCCATCATGTTCTTTCTAAATTTTTTCCTATCTTCAGCATTAGAAATTGCTTTTGAATTGGCCCCAATTAGTTCTATTTTGTATTTTTTAAGAACACCTTTTTTTTCTGCTTCCATTGCTAAATTTAATGCTGTTTGGCCACCCATGGTCGGTAAAATTGCATCGGGTTTTTCTTTTTTTAAAATTTTTTCAAGTATTTCTAATGTAATTGGTTCTATATATGTTTTATCTGCAACATCTGGGTCAGTCATTATTGTTGCTGGATTTGAATTTACTAAAACTACTTTATAGCCTTCATCCTTTAATGCTTTACACGCTTGAGTACCTGAGTAATCAAATTCGCAAGCTTGACCAATAATTATTGGGCCAGCTCCAACGACTAAAATTTTTTTAATATCTTTTCTTTTTGGCATTTTTTTTAATATTGTTTATAAATTCTTGAAAAAGGTAAACACTATCCTGAGGTCCCGGATTTGACTCTGGATGATATTGAACAGAAAAAACTGGTTTATTTTTTAATCGAATTCCTTCAATACCTCCATCAAACAAAGACTTATGAGTAATTTCCAAATTTCTTGGTAAACCTTCTTTAACAATTTCAAAACCATGATTTTGACTGGTAATTTCAACAGTGTCATTAATAAAGTTTTTTACGGGATGATTTGCTCCACGATGTCCAAGTTTCATTTTTTTAGTTTTTGCTCCCAAGGCCAAACCAAGTAATTGGTGACCAAGACAAATTCCAAATATTGGAAAATTATTTTTAATAAGATTTCTTATTATTTCTATTGCATATTTACCTGTTGCAGCAGGATCTCCAGGACCATTTGATAGAAATATTCCATCAGGTTTTAGCAATGAAATTTTTTCATAACTAGCATTACATGGAACAACTGTAACTTTACATTTAAAGTCAGAAAAATATCTTAAAATATTTTTTTTAATTCCATAATCTATAGCAACAACGTGAAAAGATTTTTGTTTATTTTTTTGATATCCAGTTTGCTTTTTCCAAGTTTTAAAACCTTTCCAAAGATAATTTTTATTTGTTGTAACTTCTTTGGCAAGATCTAAATTTTTCAATCCACTCCATTTTGTAGTTACATTAATGATTTTATTTATATTAAATTTCCCTGTTTTTGAGACAGATATTGTGCCTTTGGGCGCACCTTTATCTCTAATAAAATTGGTTAAATTTCTTGTGTCTAATCCAGTGATCCCAACGATTTTATTTTTTTTTAACCAAGAATCTAAATGTAAAAAAGATCTATAATTTGAGGGCGATGTTATTTCTGAGTTAAATATAACACCTTTTGTCCAAATTTTATCTGACTCATGATCTTCATAATTGGTACCCACATTACCAATATGAGGGAAAGTAAAATTAATTATTTGTCCAGCATAAGATGGATCAGAAATTATTTCTTGATAACCTGTAAGAGAGGTGTTGAAGCAAACTTCTCCAGTGGCCGTTCCTTGGTAGCCAATACCAATGCCTTTAAATACTTTTCTATTTTCAAGAACTAAAATACCTGTTTGTTTATTCGAGATTTTTTTTGAGTTAGTTTTTTTCGCTTTTTTGATCAATTACAACTCATAAGTTAAAGGTTAATACAATAATTGGATTATTATCGCAACAGAGATGTATTATAAAATTGAAAAAAAACAATTTTTCTTTTGAGAATTTTTTGCTTTAAAGTAGATTAAAAAATTATGTCTTTAAAACTAACAATCGAAACTGAATACAAAAATGCTTTAAAATCTAAAGATAAAACAAAAATATCAACTTATAGGTTAATTTTATCATCCATAAAAGATTTAGATATTCAAAATAGATCAGGTCCGAATAAGAAAGAGACAGACGATGAGGATATAAAAAAGCTTTTTAAAAAGATGGTCAAACAAAGAGCCGAATCAATTGAAATCTACAAAAAAAATAATCGTACCGATTTACTAGAAGTCGAGCAAAATGAGTATGATATTATATCAAGTTTTTTACCAAAGGTTTTAGGTGACGAAGAAACAAAAAAAATATGTGAGGAAATTATATCAAAACTTGGTGCATCTTCATTAAAGGACATGGGTAAAGTTATGGGTGAACTAAAAAAAGAACATTCTGATAAAATTGATTTTGCTAAAGCGGGATCTCTTATCAAAGGACTCTTAAATAAATAACAATGAAATATCCAAAAGAATATCTTGATGAAATCAAAACCAGATTAAAGGTTTCAACGGTTGTATCTAAATTTGTAAATCTAAAAAAAAGAGGAAAAGAATTTGTAGGTCTTTCACCTTTTAAAAATGAGAAAACACCCTCATTCACAGTTAACGATGAAAAAGAATTTTACCATTGTTTTGCAACGTCAGAACATGGAAATATTTTTGATTTTGTTATGAAAACACAAAATTTAAGATTTGGTGAAGCGGTAAAATATTTAGCTAATATAGCAGGAATGCAGCCATACATGTTTACTAAACAAGATGAGGAAAGAGAAAAAAAATGGAAAGAATATTGTTCAATTTTTAATCGATACGTTGATTTCTATCATGACGAATTAATTAAAAATGAAATTCATAATAACGCACGGAATTATTTAAAAGATAGAGACATCAGTAAAGAACAAGTTAAAAAATTTAAAATAGGGTACATAGAAAAAAATCCTAATTTTTTTGATAAGCTAAAAAATGATTTTAACGAGGAAGCATTAATTAATACAGGATTATTTTACTTAGATGAAAAAAAGAAAATCTATGTTGAAAGATTTAAAGGTCGACTAATTTTTCCAATAAATAATATTTCTGGACAACCAATTGCATTAGGTGGAAGAATAATTGAAAAGAGTGATTATATGGCTAAATATATCAATTCACCTGAAACTGCTTTTTTTAAGAAGGGTTCAAATTTATATAATTTAGATTTAGCAAGAAAATTATCTAACAAATTAAATCATATTTTTCTTGTTGAGGGTTATATGGATGTCGTTGGTTTGGTTAAAAATGGCATCGAAAATGCTGTAGCTAATTTGGGGACCTCTCTCACCGATAGACAGATCATAACATTGAATCAGTTTTTTGATGATATAATTATTTGTTTTGATGGAGATGAAAGTGGATATAAAGCAGCTTTAAGAGCAGCCGAAAATTCAATTGTGTATCTAAAACCAGAAAAACAAATTTCATTTTTATTTTTACCTGATAAAGAAGATCCTGATAGTTTTATAAATAAAAATGGTAAAAATTATTTTTTAGACTTTACAAAAAAAAACAAACTATCTATTCATAAGTTCATTTTTGCTCATCATAAAAAGCAAACTCAAAATAATCCTTCATCAATGGCCATTTTTGAGAAAAAACTTAGATCCATAGCAAACACTATTAAAGATGAATACATAAAGAAATACGTTTTAGAGTATTTTTTAGAAAAAATTTCAGAATTAGCACCTCATACTAACACAAGTAAAAAATTTTCTTATGAGAAAAAAGCTAAATCTCTTGATGTAACAAAAAAGTATTTTAATGAGAGCAAATCTCTATCAGCAATTGAATTAAAAGAATTTTCATTCATTTATCTTTTAATGAATAATTTAGATTTAATGAGAGAAAACTTTCATTTAATTGAAAATATTTCTTTATTTACTGAGGTGAACAAACAAATTTTTGCTAAAATTATTTCTAAATTGAAATCTGGTAATAAAATTACAATTAAAGATTTGGAGATTGACAATCAACTAATAGATAAAATAGACAAGTTTGCTCCAATTAAATATATTCTTGAAAAAAAAAGTATAGACAACCGTGAAGTTATTAGATTTCTCGATGACTTAAAAAGAGATTTAAATAGCTATAATTTGGAGCTAAGGATTCAGGAGCTAGAATCTAAGTTTTCTCAAGATATGAGTGAGACAACTTTTAATGAGTTAAAAGAGCTAAAAAAAAAGCAAAATATCAATTAATTTGCATTATTTATTAATGGATTTTTACGAATTTAACATTATATAAGACTCCTTTAACTTAAAAGCTGTGGAAAGAATTATTACAAAATCATTTGCAAGATTAATGGGTCGAGGGACTCATAGGGGATTTATAACTTATGAGGAATTAAGCAAGTCTCTTGGAAAACGAAATTTATCTGACGAGAATTTAGCTCAAGCATTCATTCACATTTTAGATGAGAAGGTCACTTTAGTTGAAAAAAAATCTGATTTCAAAGTTCTTAGAAAAAAAGAAAATTCATCTAAAGATGAAGGAAAAACAATTGAGAAAAGTGATGACCCCATCAGAATGTATCTTAGAGAAATGGGTGGAGTGGAACTACTATCGAGAGAAGGTGAAATAGCTATTGCCAAAAGAATTGAAGCTGGAAAAGATGTAATGTTAATTGCTCTATCTCAAAGTCCGATCACAGCCCAACAATTTTTTGATTGGAATGAAAAACTTCAAAAAGATGAAATTTTAGTAAGAGAAATAATTGATATTGATACAAATTATATGGAGGATGAGTCTACAGGTCCCAGTGCAAAACAAAAAAATTCTGGAGAGTTAGATAAAGAAGAGGGCGTTACAGAGGAAGATGATGATTTCAATCCTACTCTTGCTGCAATGGAAAGTGAGATTAAACCTAAAGTTTTAAAAACAGTAAGTGTGTTAACCAAGGAATATAACAAGTTAATCAAATATCAAAAAGAAAAACTTGATTGTGTTTTAAATTCAAAAACATTTTCACCTGCTAAAGAAAAAGGTCATGACAAAATTGTAAAAGATATTTTAGAAAATATTAAATCTCTTCAATTGTCCCCGTCTATTTTAGAGGAGCTTGTTCAAAAACATTATGTAGAAAATAAAAGGATTGTTTCTTTGGAGGGTAATCTTTTGCGTTTGGCAATTGATCATAAGATATCAAGAAATGAATTTATTAAATTCTATATAGGCAATGAGATTAATCCAAATTTAAAAAAATTTTTAGATACTAATTCATTATGGAAACAATTTTTTTCAAAAAATAAAAACGAATTTAAAAATATAAGAGATAGATTAGTTGAAATTAGTCACAAGCTAGGGATGTCTGTAACTGACTATAAAAAATTAGTTAGTAGAATTCAAAAAGGTGAAAAAGAGTCAAGAATTGCAAAAAAAGAAATGGTAGAGGCAAATCTAAGATTAGTTATTTCTATTGCTAAAAAATATACAAATAGAGGCTTGCAATTTTTAGATTTAATCCAAGAGGGTAATATTGGTTTAATGAAAGCGGTTGACAAATTTGAGTATAGACGAGGTTATAAGTTTTCTACATATGCAACTTGGTGGATAAGACAAGCAATTACTAGATCTATTGCTGATCAAGCAAGAACAATAAGAATTCCAGTTCATATGATTGAGACAATAAATAAAATTGTTAGAACCCAAAGATTAATACTAAGTGAATTTGGAAGAGAAGCAACACCTGAGGAGCTGGCTAAGAAATTAAGAATGCCTTTGGATAAAGTTAGAAAAGTTCTTAAAATTTCGAAAGAGCCAGTGTCTCTTGAAAAACCTGTGGGCGACGAAGAAGATAGTAGTTTAGGTGACTTTATAGAAGATACAAAGGCTTTAGCACCCCTAGAACAAGCAATAAAATCAAACTTAGGAGAAGCTACGACAAAAATATTATCAACTCTAACTCCAAGAGAGGAAAGGGTCTTGAGAATGAGATTTGGAGTTGGAATGAATACAGATCATACTTTAGAAGAAGTGGGTTTACAATTTTCTGTTACAAGAGAACGTATTAGACAAATAGAGGCAAAAGCTTTAAGAAAATTAAAACATCCAAGCAGATCAAAACAATTAAAAAGTTTCTTAGAAAGTTAAGATTCATTTGGGCCGTTAGCTCAATAGTAGAGTACTGCATTGACATTGCAGGGGTAGTTGGAGCGTAACCAACACGGCCCACCATAAATATTAAAATTTAAATGATCTGTTCTTGTTTAATTTAATAAATTATTGTAAAAAATAATTCATTTATTGGGCCTGTAGCTCAGTTGGTTAGAGCAGTACACTCATAATGTATTGGTCCCAGGTTCGAGTCCTGGCGGGCCCACCATACGAAAATGAATTATTCTGAAGAGAATTTTTTTAAGCTTTTAAATAGAGCATTGATATCTCCATCATTAGAATTTAATATTGAAGCAAACTCTTCTTTTTGAGTTCTTGCTAAGCTTAAACCCTCAATTATAAGATCTCTAATTAAAGGTTTATCAGCATTTTTAGTATAAATTCTCCAATCAATTTTTACTTCAGGTCTTTTTTCAGTACCCTTTAGTATGCTATTTACAATAGTATAATTTTCGTTGAGTTTTTCTTTTCCAATAACTTCTATCTCGGGATTTGTATACTCAGCTAATCGACTAGAAAAACTTTTAAGAAAGTATTCATTAAATAATTTTTGATACTCTTTTTTTTGGTTTACATCTAAACTTTTTCGAATAGAACCTAAAGTATAAAAACCGATACCTCTTATATCAACAGTATCTTGAGCAACTATTTTAAGTTCCTCTATTTTCTCATTTTTTGAAATTTCCTCTGATAAAATTTTGGATGCTCTATTTACTGTGGATTGAACAAATATATCTGGTTCTAAAGAAAGAAGTTTATTAGTACCTAATAAATATAAAAAAATTACTGTAAAAATTTTTACTGTCTTCATTTAATAAAATTTATTGGCTTTCGATTTCTTCCCACTCACTATCATCCTGAGTGTCCACGATTTTTTTAGTATTTAAAATTTTTTGTTGTCTGTCTTGCAAATATAAACTTTTTACGGAAGCGTAAAAATCGATAGAATTGTCTTCTAAGTTATTGATTGAATCATAGTTTTTAGCTCTAAAATCAACACCTGCTCCCAATCTCGAAGCATAATAATCTGCTTCATTTAGATAATTAGTATCGTTTCTAACTGTCACATTATACCAAGGATCTCCACCTAAAAAATTTAAACTTGAGGCAATTGTATCTCTTGCAGTGCTTGGTCCTAATACAGGTAAAACTAGGTAGCAACCTGGTCTAGCTCCTAGTTTAGCAAATGTTTGTCCATAGTCCTCTTTTTCATATTCATTTAATCCAAAGTACTGAGCAACATCAATTAAACCAAGAATTCCTAATGTAGTATTAATTACAAACCTACCAGTATTTGTTACAGCTTTTTCAAAATCACCTTGAAGTAAATTATTTGGAATGGTTGTTAAATGAGATAAATTATTTAGAGAGTTACTCACCCCCTTTCTAGCTGGAGAGGGTAACATTCTGTAGACTTTTGCAACAGGTTTAAAAATTATACCATCTAATGTTTGATTTAACGCAAAAGTAGCTCTGTTTAACCCCTCAAAACAATCTTTAACTTCTGATGGATTATTTCTTTTTAAAAGTAACTCCCCGTCAGATCCAGCATATGCAAACGAATTTAACGTAAGAGTTGTAATTAGAATTATTAGTAACTTTTTAAACATTAGGTTTTTATATTACATGAAAATATAATGTAAATTAACTTTTTATTAAAAATTAGTTTAAAAATGGGCCTAAATTTGACAAAAAATTATTCTATTAATTTCTCCATCAATAAAAGGAAAAAAAATTCAATCAAGTTTATAATAATTCACTATACTGGAATGAGAAGTGAGATTGCAGCTATAAAAAAGTTGACAGAAAATTCAAATGTTAGCTCACATTATTTTATAAAATCAGATGGCAATATTATAAATATGGTACCAGAATTATTTGAAGCATGGCATGCTGGCAAATCTTATTGGAGAGATTTTAGACTATTGAACAAATATTCAATAGGAATTGAAATTCACAATCCTGGGCATGATCATGGTTATAAGAAATTTA
>CACEXM010000016.1 GCA_902563555.1 uncultured Pelagibacteraceae bacterium
CTACCTTTAAACTATCCTCATTTTCATTTAAAAATTGATCAATTTCAGATTGAGTTATTTGATCTTTTTGTACATAAAAACTATTTAAATTTATAAATTCTAATTCAATTTTTCTGTTTTGTTCTTGATAAAATTTTTCAGCTAAGAATTTTGGTGTAACAGTTCCTGATCCTATATAATCATATAAATTTTTCTGAGTTTCACTATTTCTTAGTCGGTTTTCGTAAGTTGGAGCAGAAATATTATTCTCTAATAAAAATTTTTCATATTTAACCCTTTGAAAAATTCCATTTTCATCTAAAAAACTTTTATTATTCTTAACTTTTTTTAATAAAGAATTTTCACTTAAAGCAATATTAAAACTTTCTACTTCAAGATTTAATATTTCTGTCGTGATTAAAGTGGAAAGTAATTCCTCAATTACATTTTTATCCAGATTTTTTCTAATATAATCTGGTGATATTTCCAAAGTGTTAACATGGTTCAAAAAATCTTCTGTAGAAATATTAGTGTTATTTATTTTGGCAATATTATTAGTATTGCCACTACTAAACATACCACCCATTCCCCAGAAAACAAATGGAATGATCATTATAAAAACTAATACTCCAGCGAACTTAGATTTTGAAAAATTTCTAAAACTTCCTATCATTACTTTATAAATTTATTGAACTATAAAAAGCAAACCTATAGATTAAATTTTACCATATGACAAATAAATATATGTACTTTGTGGCTAATTGGAAAATGTATGGAAATAAAAACTCATTAAATACATTAGATAAGGTAATTAAATTTTCAAAATCTAAAGAAATTAAGAAAGGACGGTTAATTTATTGTCCACCATACACGCTAATAAGTTCTTTTTATAAAAAGTTCCGAAATTGTTTAATAGATATTGGTGCACAAAATTGTCACGAAAGTTCAGAGTATGGAGCACATACAGGTTTTGTAAATTCCAAAATGATAAAAAATATAGGTGCAAACTATGTAATTATTGGCCATTCAGAAAATAGAAATAAAGGAGAGACAGATAAAATTATAAATCAAAAAATTAAAAGTGCAATTAATGCAAAACTTAAAGTAATCTTCTGCATTGGGGAAACTTTAACAGAAAAAAGAAGTGGTAAAACAAAATCAGTTTTGTCTAAGCAAATCAAATATGGATTAGATAAAATTAAAATAAAAACAAATCTTTTTATAGCTTACGAACCTGTTTGGTCAATTGGCACAGGTAAAATTCTTAAGCCTTCAGAACTAAATCAAATTGTTAAATTTATAAAAAACAAGTTTAAAAAGAAATCACCACAAATCCTCTATGGTGGTTCAGTAAATACCAGCAATATAAACAATTTAAAAAATATAGAAGGCTTAAATGGTTTTTTAATTGGTGGTGCATCACAAAACGCTAAAAATTTTATTGATATAGTGAAAAAAACGTATAATTAACCTGCATGGAAAATATACTGCTAATTTTAAACATCATTTTTGCATTTATTTTGGTTATTTTAGTTTTAATGCAAAAATCTGAGGGAGGAGCATTAGGTATCGGTGTTTCTCAAGAGTCTTACATGTTTTCAAGAACAGCCGGAAATTTCATGACAAAAGCTACAGCTGTAATTGCAACTTTATTCATAATATGCAGTCTTGCTTTGACCATTGTTTCTAGAGGTGAACTAACACCTACAAGCTCAGTTTTAGATACGGTTAAGGAAAAAACTGAAGATACACCATCTATTCCTGAAAATAATAATTAGTACTTTTCATTTTCTTTTTTATTCGCTATAAGATAATTCCATGGCGCGATTTATTTTTGTCACTGGCGGCGTGGTCTCATCTTTAGGAAAAGGATTATCATCAGCATCACTAGCATATCTTCTTCAATCAAGAGGATATAAAGTGAGACTAAGAAAATTAGATCCCTACTTAAATGTTGATCCTGGAACAATGAGTCCGTTTCAACATGGTGAAGTTTTCGTAACAGATGATGGTGCTGAGACCGATTTAGATTTAGGACATTATGAAAGATTTTCTCAAGTATCAGCAAAGAAATCTGACAACATTACAACTGGTAAAATATATAATGATGTCCTTAAGAAAGAGCGTAAAGGAAAGTATCTTGGTAAGACGGTTCAAGTAATACCTCATATCACAGACCGTATAAAAGAATTTATAAAAAATGATTCCTCAAAGGAAGACTTCATTATTTGCGAAATTGGTGGAATAGTAGGTGATATTGAAAGTTTACCTTTTGTTGAAGCTATAAGACAATTTGCTAATGATATTGGAAAAAAAAATGCATTATTTATCCATTTAACATTAGTGCCATATTTGAAGTCTTCAGATGAAATTAAAACAAAACCAACACAACATTCGGTTAAAGAATTAAGAAGTATTGGAATTCAACCAGATATTATTATCTGTAGATCAGATAGGTCTATACCTTTAGAACATAGAAAAAAAATATCATTATTTTGTAATGTTCATATTAATAATGTAATTGAAACAGTTGACGTTAGAACAATTTATGAGGCACCAATTAGTTTTTTTAAAGAAAAATTAGATAAAAGAGTATTAGATTACTTCAAATTAAAATCAAAAAAATCTGTCAGCTTAAGCCCTTGGAAAAAGATCACTAAGATTATTTTAAATACAAAAAAACAAGTAAATATTGCTATAATTGGAAAATATGTCGATCTAAAAGATGCATATAAATCACTTGATGAAGCTTTAACTCATGGGGGTTTTGATAACAAAGTAAAAGTGAACCTAGTAAGAATAGACTCTGAACAGCTTAAAATAAGTGAAATTAAATCTAAATTAAAAAATATATCAGGTATTTTAATTCCTGGTGGTTTCGGCAAAAGAGGGACAAAAGGTAAAATTGAAGCTATTAAGTTTGCTAGAAAAAACAACATACCTTTTTTAGGTATTTGTTATGGAATGCAAATGGCAATAATAGAATTTGCGAGAAATAAACTTAATTTAAAAAGAGCCACATCAAGTGAATTTGATAAAAATGGATTACCTGTAATAGGATTAATTAATGAGTGGAATAAAGATGGAAAAATAATAAAAGGTACAGATAAAAATTTGGGTGGTACGATGAGACTTGGATCCTATGATGCTAAATTAAAAGACCATTCATTAATAAAAAGCATTTATGGTAAAAGCTTAATTAAAGAGAGACATCGACATAGATACGAAGTGAACATTAATTTTAGAGAAAAATTTGAGAAAAAAGGTTTGATTTTTTCAGGATTATCTCCAGATGGTAAATTACCTGAAATTATTGAGCTTAATAATCATCCATGGTTTATCGGAGTTCAATTTCATCCTGAATTTAAATCTAGACCTTTATCACCTCATCCATTATTCTCTTCTTTTATCAAGGCAGCCAAAAATCATAAATGAGTAACATTAAAGTTAATTGTGGAAAAATAGAAATCTCAAATAAAAATAAAATTTGTCTTATATCTGGTCCTTGTCAACTTGAGTCAGAACAACACGCACTGGATATGGTGGGGAAAATTAAGGAAATTACAAGTAAATTTAACCTTGGTTTTATTTATAAAACTTCGTTTGATAAAGCCAACAGAACAAGTTTAAAAGGAAAAAGAGGTATTGGTTTGGATGCCTCACTACCAATTTTTGATAAAATTAAAAAAGATTTAAACGTACCAATATTAACCGATGTACATAATATTGATCAATGTTCAGTTGTTGCAAAACATGTGGACATCTTACAAATTCCCGCCTTTCTATGTAGACAAACAGATTTGTTGGTTGCTGCCGCGAAAACAAATAAAATAATTAATGTTAAAAAGGGACAATTCTTAGCACCATGGGATATGATTAATGTAACAAAAAAAATTTCAGATTCAGGCAATAATAATATTTTAGTAACTGAAAGAGGAGCAAGTTTTGGTTATAATACTTTGGTTTCAGATATGAGATCAATACCAATAATGGCTAAGAACGGCTATCCAGTGATTTTTGATGCTACTCACTCAGTTCAACAACCTGGAGGTCTTGGTGAAAAAAGTGGAGGTCAAAGAGAATTTGTAGAACATTTATCAAGAGCTGCTGTAGCAGTGGGTGTAGCTGGTTTATTTATTGAAACACATCAAGATCCAGATAATGCTCCTTCAGATGGTCCAAATATGTTACCATTAAATAAGTTAGAAAACTTATTAAAACAATTAACAGAGATAGATAATTTAATAAAAAATTAGTGAGCAAAATTATTAAAGTAAAAGGCCGTCAAGTTTTTGACAGTAGGGGAAACCCAACTGTAGAAGCTGAAGTTTTTACTAAAAATAATAGTGCCAAAGCTATTTGTCCATCAGGTGCCTCTACAGGAACTTTTGAAGCCTTTGAAAAAAGAGACAGTAATAACAAAAAATATTTAGGTAAGAGTGTTCTAAATGCTGTTAATTTAATCAACACAAAAATTTCAAAAAACTTAAAAGGTCAAAATATACATAGCCAAGAAAAAATTGATGCTATAATGATTAATTTAGATGGAACAAAGCAAAAAAAAAAACTAGGAGCTAATTCTATTTTAGCTGTTTCAATTGCAGCAAAAAAACTTTCAGCAAAAGAAAAAAAAATACCTTTATATAAAACATTTCTTATAAAAAAAAATTTTAAATTACCTTACCCAATGATGAATATAATTAATGGTGGCGCTCATGCAAATAATGGTCTTAGAATTCAAGAGTTCATGATTAGACCAGATAGAGCAAAAAGTTTTTCTGATGCAATGAGAATATGTTTTGTAGTGATTAAAAATCTTCAGAAATTGATTAAAAAAAATGGGTTATCCACATCTGTTGGTGACGAAGGTGGTTTTGCACCGATGATAAATAATAACAATCAGGCCTTAGATTTAATAGTTTCTGCTATTAAAATGTCTGGATTTGTTAACGGTAAGGAAGTTTCTATTTGTTTAGATGTAGCAGCAAATGAACTTTTTAAAAAAAATAAATATTCTATTCATTCAAAAAGTTTTATCTCAGTGGATAAATCAATTAAAGAATATAAAAAGATTATTGAAAAATATAAAATTAAATCAATCGAAGACCCATTTGCTGAGAATGATTGGATTTCATGGAATAAACTAATGAAAACTCTTAAAAAAACTCAAATAGTAGGTGATGATCTTTATGTTACGAACTTAGAAAGACTTAAAAAAGGTTTTTTAAATGTTTCCTCCAATGCAATTTTGATTAAGCTAAACCAGATCGGAACAGTTTCTGAAACTTTAGAGGTAATCAAATTTGCTCAAATTATAGGGTTTAAGACTATTATTTCTCATAGATCAGGTGATAGTGAAGATACTTTTATTGCAGATTTAGCTGTTGGGACAAACTCGAACCAAATAAAAACAGGCTCATTAGCTAGATCAGAAAGAGTAGCTAAATATAATCAGTTAATCCGAATAGAAGAAGAACTTGGAAATAAAGCAATAATGAATAAGATTCATTAATGCTAAAAAAATTAAAAAAAAATTACTTCTTATTAGTATCAACATTTTTAATTATATACTTTTTTTTCAATCTTTTATCAGGTCAAAGAGGATTAATATCTTATTTTGATAAAAAGCAGTATTTAGAGGAGTTGAAAATGGAGGAAGCTATAATAATCAATAAAATTAAAGACTTGGATTTTAAAAATTCATTGTTAAGTGACAATCTAGATCTTGATTATATTGAAACATTGATTAGAGAAAGACTTTTATTTGGAAAAGAAAATGAGAAAATTTATATAATAAAAAATGACACAAAAAACTAAACCGAGGCACCCTGAAAAAGTAAAAAATCCTATAAATCCGATAAAAAAAAAACCGGAATGGATAAGATCTAAACTAGTTAACAGTAAAGAGTTTTTTATAACCAAAACAGTCGTAAACAAAAGTAATCTTGTTACTGTTTGCCAAGAAGCTAACTGTCCAAATATAACAGAGTGTTGGAGTAAAAGGCATGCTACTTTTATGATTATGGGTGACACATGTACAAGAGCATGTGCATTTTGTGATGTTAAAACTGGTAAGCCCGAAAAACTTGATCCTTATGAAGACATTAAGATTGCTAATGCGGTTAAAAAACTTAATTTAAGACACGTCGTTATCACATCAGTTGATAGGGATGATCTTCCGGATGGTGGTTCAAACCACTTTAAAAAAGTAGTTGATACTACAAGAAAGAAAAATCCAAATACCACAATTGAAGTGCTCACTCCAGATTTTCTCAGAAAAGGTGACTCTTATAAAAAGTTACTTGAGGCTGATTTAGATGTATTCAATCATAACATAGAAACAGTTCCAAGACTTTATTTAAGAGTTAGACCAGGAGCTAGATATTTTGCATCACTTGAACTTCTCAAGAATGCCAAGAAAGATAATAAAAAAATTTTTACCAAGTCAGGAATTATGGTTGGGTTAGGTGAGGAACATGATGAAATAATTCAAGTTATGGATGATTTGAGATCTGCGAATGTAGACTTTATTACTATTGGTCAATATCTACAACCCTCTGTAAAACATCATCCTCTTGAAAGATATTACCACCCAGATGAATTTAAAGAATTAGAATTAATTGCAAAATCAAAAGGATTTCTTTTAGTTTCATCATCGCCATTAACAAGATCTTCTTATCATGCTGATGAAGATTTTGCTAAACTCAAACAAAATAGAATTAATAGCCATTAATGCCTAAAGCTTCAGTTAAGCGATTAATTGAATGTAAAAAAGAGGACTTAATCAAACTAGTTTTAGATATTGAAAAATATCCAGAGTTTGTTCCTTTTTGTTTTGATGCTAAAGTTTATGAAAACAAAAATGAAGGTGATTTAACAAAAATAATAGCAGACTTAACTATTGGAAAAGGACCATTTAAAGATACTTATAAAAGTGATGTGGTCTTTGATAAAAATAAAGATACAATATTTGTCAAAAATATTGAGGGTCCTTTAAATCATTTGTCAAATAATTGGACATTTACTGATAAAAAAAATGGAATTACAGAAATTACTTTTGATATTGATTTTGAAATTAAAAATAAATTTTTAAATTCATTGATGGTTGTTTCATTTCAATTTGGGTTAGAGAAAATAGCTGATGCATTCCAGAAGAGAGCAGAAGAGCTATTTGGCAGCTCTTAGAATTAAATTTAATGCTTTTCTAACCGTAGCTTTTTGTATTGAAGATCTGTTTTTAGCTTTAAATAGGCATTTATTTACTTGTATTTTATTACCTTTTTTAACTCCAATATAAACTAGACCAACAGGTTTTTCTTTAGTGCCACCTTTTGGTCCTGCAATACCAGTTATTGAAACATTGATGTTAGCTTTAGATATTTTAGATAAATTTTTAACCATTGCTGAACAGCATTCATGACTTACAGCACCATAATTTTTAATAATATTCTTATTTACTTTTAAAATCTTAATTTTTGCTTGGTTAGAATAGGTGATTAGACCTAAATTAAATATTTTTGAAGCACCACTAACTGAAGCAATAGTGCTGGCTAATAATCCTCCTGTACATGATTCTGCAAATGAAATTTTGAGTTTTTTTTTAGTCAGTAGTTTTATTAAAGTTTTCATTGGATAAAATAACTTTTAAAAATCATAAAACAAATTAATGATAAAACAACATAAAAACCTGCACAAATATCATCCATTATTACACCAAAACTATTTTTAAATTTTTTATCAAAAAAATTTACAGGAAATGGTTTTACTATGTCAAAAAATCTAAATAAAATAAAACAAGCACCATAAAAAATAACCGCTTCATCAGAAGATTTTTCTGTCCCATGAGAAATCTCATACATATATACAGGTATAGACTGACCAATAAATTCATCAATAACGATCTCTTTTGGATCTTTGTTTGTATTATCACTAATATGTATCGCGACTGCTATAAAAGAAAAAAAAAGGACAATTATTAGAAACAAAAATATTAGAATTGGAGACAAATTCAATATGTGGAAAAAAATATATAATAAGATCACTGTTGTTAAAGAACCAAAAGTTCCAGGAATTTTTGGAATTCTTCCTATTCCAAACATTGTAACAAAATAGGTATTAATATTTTTAATCATATTTTGTGATTGAGATT
>CACEXM010000017.1 GCA_902563555.1 uncultured Pelagibacteraceae bacterium
TTTTATCATTGATTTTTCCAAAAATAATAAATTTGCTAAAGAGAAAAATTCTTACAGAATAAGTATTGGTAAATTTGGAAAAATTATAAATCTAATAAAAGAAAAAAAATCTAATAAAGTTCTTTTTGCTGGAAAAATTGCTAAGCCTAAATTTTCATCCTTAAGATTAGATTTAAAAGGAATTTATCATATGCCCAGTGTTATCAAAGCTGCTAAATTAGGTGATGCAGCTATTATAAAAGCTATAATAAAAATCCTTAGTTATGAAAAAATTAAAGTTATAAGTTCAAATCATTTCAATCCTGAACTAAGCGTTAAAAAAGGGAATTATACAAAATTAAAACCCTCAACTACTGATAATAGATCAATTAATCATGGAATAAGATATTTGAATAATTCTAATACCCTAGATCATGTGCAAGCATTAGTAGTAAAAGATAATAAAATCATTGCTAAGGAAGATAGACAAGGCACAAAAAAAATGCTGTCGAAATTAAAAAAAAATTCAGGTGGCATTTTAATTAAATTTCCAAAAAAAAAACAGGATTTAAGAATGGATTTGCCAACAATCGGGTTTCAAACGCTTAAAGACTGTAACAAATACGGATTGAAAGGTTTAGTTCTGAAATCCAAAAAGAATATTTTTCTAGATAAAATTCAATGCATTAAATTTGCTAATAAAAGTAAAATTTTTATTTCAATTAGATGAAAAAAATATTTGTATTAACTGGAGAACCATCTGGCGATAAACTAGCATCAACAGCAATTTTAAAACTTCAAAAGGACAACAAAGATATTAATTATTTGTCTGTGGGTGGTGAAAATTTAAAGAAAATTGGTATTAAATCTATTTTTGAATTGAAAGAAATTACTTATCTAGGTTTTACAAGTGTTTTATTAAATCTTTTCAAAATTAAAAAAAGGATTAATCAAACAGTAGATGAGATTTTAAAATTTGAACCTGACATATTATTTAGTGTTGATAGCCCTGACTTTACATTAAGAGTTGCTGAAATAGTTAAAAAAAGAAATCCGAAAATCAAAACAATTCATTATGTTGCCCCACAAGTATGGATTTGGCGAAAAAGTAGAGTTAAAAAGATAAAAAAATTTATTGATCATATACTTTTATTATTTGATTTTGAGAAGAAATATTTTGATGATGAAAATATAAAAAACACTTTTGTTGGTCACCCATTAATAGAAAATAAAATTTCAAATAAGACAGATATAAATAATTTTATTTCTAAAGATAAAAAAATAATATCAATTTTTGCAGGTAGTCGAAAGTCAGAAACTAATGTCCTTTTGCCTATATTAGTTGATTTCATAAATATGATGAATAAAAAAGATGCTAATTATAGTTTTATTTTTCACGCAACAGAGGAAAATAAAGAACAAATAATTAATTTTATTAGAATTAAAAATATAGAAAATATCGATGTAATCTCTAATGAAAATATGAAAAGTGAAATATTATCGAAATCTGTTTTTGCTGTATGTAAGTCTGGAACTGTATCTTTACAAGTTTGTAATGCCAATGTTCCTTCAATAATTATTTATAAATTAAACTTTATAAATTTTATGATTTTTAAATTATTAGTTAATGTAAAATTTGCTAATATTATAAATATAATTAATAATAGAGAAGTCATTCCTGAATTACTTCAAAATGAATGTAATGCTAAAGAAATTTATAATTCAGTTGTTTATATGTTAAAAAATCCAGATATTAGAAAAAAACAATTAGAGAACTGTAATCAAACTTTAAAAGGTATTAGATCTAAAACATCATCATCTAGTGAGGTTGCCTCAATTTTAAGCAATAGTCTTATTGGTTAATCTTTTTTTGACTTCGTCCTTGCCTAAAGATACAATTATATCATAAATACCAGGTCCAAACTTTGAACCTGTCAAAGCTATCCTTAAAGGTTGACCAACTCCTTTAAAATTTGTGTTATTAGTCTTTATCAGTTCTTGAATAATCGGCTCTAAATCTTCTCTTGTAAATTCCTTTATTTCGTTAATTTTTTTACTAAATTCTGAGATTATCTTTTTAGCTTTATCATCAATCAATTTAAGGTCTTCTTTGTTGAAATTAACATTATCATTGAGAATATATTGGCTATTTTCAAATATATCTTCAAGTGTTTTAGCTTTATTTTTAAGAAATGATAAAGACTTTTTTATTTTATCATTATTCTCTGGTTTAATTTTACTTTTAAAGATCTCACAGTAATTTATAAATTCATTAAAAAGATCGTTTTCGTCAATATTCTTAATATAATGTTCATTCATTGATAGAATTCTACTCATATCTAACTTTGATGGAGATTTTCCGACACCTTTTAAATTAAAATACTTAATACTTTCGTCTAATGTAAAAATTTCCTTATCCTCAAAAGACCATCCTAACCTAAGTAAGTAATTTCTTAGAGCATCAGGAATTATGCCAATTTTAGAGTAGTCCTCTAAAGTTGACGCTTTATCTCTTTTTGATAGTTTTTTTCCCTCTATCGTATGAATTAGAGGTATATGAGCAAATGATGGTAAGTCCCAACCCATTGCCTCATAAATTTGAATTTGTTTAAACGTGTTTATCTTATGATCATCCCCTCTTATTATGTGTGTCATATTCATTTGATGATCATCTACAGATGCAGATAAATTATATGTTGGTGTACCGTTATTTCGTAAAATTACAAAATCCTCAATAGTGTTATTCTCAATTTCCACATCACCTTGTACTAAGTCTTTTAAGATAGATGTTCCCGTGATTTTGCTTTTAAATCTAATCACTGGTTTTATATTATTTGGTGCTTCACTTTCATTCTTTTCTCTCCATTTTCTGTTATAGATATATGGAATTTTTTTTTGTTTAGCTCTCTTTTTCTGTTCTTCTATTTCTTCATTAGAACAGTAGCACTTGTAAGCATTTCCCTTTTCTAACAGCTCATTAGCAACTTTTATATGATCATCAATTTTTTGAGATTGTATATATTCTTGTCCATCATGATTAATACCTAACCATTTTAGAGACTCTATTATTTGTTTCTTATATTCATCCTTTGATCGTTCCTTATCTGTATCCTCAATTCTTAAATAAAAATTACCTTTCTGATTTTTTGAATAAAGCCAATTAAACAAAGCCGTTCTTACACCACCAATATGCAAAGGCCCAGTAGGGGATGGAGCAAATCTAGTTGCTACTTTTTTCATTAAAATGGTTTAGACTATTTTTTTAGAAGTTTCTATATAAAGATACTAAAACTCCCTGAACTTTTACTCTATCAGGTCCGAAAATTTTAGTTTCGTAATTTCTGTTAGCACTTTCTAATGCTATAACTTTACCTTTTTTTCGAATTCTTTTTAGCATTGCCTCATGCTCATCGATCAATGCTACAACTATTTTTCCATTATCAGCGGTATCTGTTCTTTTTATTATTACAGTATCTCCCTCATGGATACCAGCTTCAATCATAGAATCACCTTGAACTTTTAATCCAAAATAATCACCATTTTTTTCTAAATTAGTTGGCAATGGTATTCTCGAGACTTCGTTTTGTATTGCTTCAACTGGAGTACCAGCTGCAATTTTACCTAAAACAGGTACTTCTGCATCATCAGATAATGGATTTTCGTCATCTAATCCCCCCTTTATTACACTTGGAGAAAAATTATTATAAATATCATTAGCTGAAGCTGTTTCAGGTAATTTAATTACCTCTAATGCTCTAGCTTTATGCGCTAATCTTTTTATAAAACCTCTTTCCTCTAAGGCACTGATAAGTCTATGAATACCAGACTTAGATTTCAGATTAAGAGACTCTTTCATTTCCTCATAAGAAGGGGATACACCAGAACTTCTCAACTTCTTGTTGATAAATAAAAGTAAGTTTTTTTGTTTTTTTGTAAGCATAAGAACAAATATCGTACAAATAATGTTCTATAAAAGTTCTCGTAAATTCACAACAGTTAAAAAACCTATAAAATAGGGGATAATTTGACTAAAGGACGGAAAAAATAGAATTATTTTCAAGATCTTTCAAAAGTGATTCACCAATCAGAAAAGTTTTAATAGAGGTTTTGCTAGATAGCTCTAAAAGTTCAGCTTTTGTTTTAATTCCACTTTCAGAAATTAAAGGACCTGTATGACTAACTAATACATCATGAATATCAAAAGTTGTATTTATATCAGTTTTTAGAGTTTTTAAGTTTCTATTATTTATTCCTATCAAAGCATCCTTAAATCTAAGAGCCTGTTTGGCCTCATCTACAGTGTGAACTTCAACAATTACAGACATATCTAATTTTAAAGCTTCTTCATATAATTCATTTGCAAGTTTATCAGAAACACCAGCAAGAATTATTAGTATGGCGTCAGCTCCATAACTTTTAGCAAGAAGTATTTGAAATTTATCTAAAAAAAAATCCTTACAAAGGATTGGTAAATCAACTTTTTGTTTAATTTTACTTATATGTGTTAAATTACCTAAAAAATAATCTTCTTCAGTTAAAACTGATAAACAAGTTGCTTTATTATTGTTGTATATATTTGCTATCTTAACAGGATCATAATTTTTAATAATTACCCCTGCTGATGGGCTAGCTTTTTTTATTTCAGCAATAATAGAAAATTTACCTTCTTTAATATTATTTTCAATTTTTTCTTTAAAATTAATAAATTTTCTATTCGTATTAATTAATTCGTTTAAAGAGTCTTGTGAAATAGTTTTTTTTAAATTTACTATTTTTTCACTTTTATTTTTGATTATTTTTTCAAGGACATTTTCAGTCATTTTGAATTCTTTCTAAATGTTTGATGACTTCATTTGATAAAATATGTTTTCTTGCATCATTATATGCATCTACGAAATTGCTATGAGTTTCATTCACAATCAAACCTGCAGCAGCATTTAAACATACTGCTTTAGAAAAATCGTTATCCTCACCTTTAAATATATCGATCATTTTATCTGCATTAAATTTTGCATCATCCCCAACAAGATTTTCAAACTTGTCTGCATTGACATTTAATTCCTTAGGATCAATAACAATTTCAGAAATCTTATTATCTTTTAATTGAATTACATTTGTTTTAGCATAAGGGGAAATTTCATCTAAACCATCCTCGCTATTCACAATCCATGCGTATTTTATGTCTAAATTGTTTAAAGCATCTGCAAATATCTTTAAAAGTTTTTTATCAAAAACTCCTACTACTTGCCGTTTAACAAGAGCAGGGCTACTTAGAGGTCCAATCATATTAAATATAGTTCTTTTCCCAATCTTTTTTCTAGTTGGACCAACAAATTTCATCGCACTGTGGTAATTGGGTGCAAACATAAATCCAAAATTGTTTTTATCAATTTGTGCTTCTATTTCATTTGGTTCTAAATTAATTTTTATATTCAAAGCCTCTAGAACATCACCTGATCCACACTTAGAAGATACAGCCTTATTTCCATGCTTTGCAACTTTAACTCCCATGCTTGCAAGCAATAATGCAGATGCTGTTGATATATTAAGAGTATTCATGCCATCACCACCAGTTCCACATGTATCAACACAATTTTCTACATTTACTCTTTTAGATTTGTTCCTAAGAACATAAACGCCACCTGCTATTTCATCTGATGCCTCACCTTTAACTGATAAAAGTGTCAAAAAATCAAATATCTCTTGGTCCTCGGCTTTACCATCCATTAATAACTCAAAAGCAGTTTTGCTTTCATCAAAAGATAGATTTTCTTTATTTTTAATTTTTTCTATGAATTTTTTCATTTAAATTCTAATGAAGTTCTTTAAAATTTTCATACCTAGTTTAGTTTTAATACTTTCAGGGTGAAATTGCACTCCATGAACATCATATTCTTTATGTTGAACTCCCATTATTAAACCATCTTTGGTCTCTGCAGTGATTTCAAGATCACTGGATAGTGATTTTTTGTCAATTATTAGGCTGTGATAACGAGTTGCCTCAAAAGTTTTAGGAAGATTTTTTAATATACCGTTTTTTTTAGTTGTGATTTTACTGGTTTTTCCGTGCATTAGTTTTCTTGCTTGAATAATTTTTGAACCAAATACCTGTCCAATAATTTGGTGACCTAAACAAACACCTAGTATAGGAATTCTTTTGTATAAAGATTTTACAATCTTAAGGCAGTTACCAGATTGATCAGGATTACCGGGCCCAGGTGAGATTACAATTTTATTATATCTCCTTTTTAATATTTCTTTTGATGTAATTTTATCGTTTCTAATTACATCAACGTGAACTTTTAACGAGGATAAATAATGATATAGATTAAAAGTAAAACTGTCATAATTATCTATTAAAATTATTTTTTTCATTTTAGTGCATTAATCAAAGCTTTTGCTTTGCTAACTGTTTCCTCATATTCTTTCAAAGGTTTACTATCCGCAACAATACCAGCTCCTGCTTGAACATAAAATTTATCTTTTTTTGCAACTGCTGTTCTTAAAGCTATACATGTATCAAATTCTCCATTTGCTGAAAAATACCCAATCCCACCAGCATAAACTTTTCTTTTTGTTTTTTCTAATTCATCTATAATTTCCATAGCCCTTATTTTTGGAGCACCTGAAACCGTTCCTGCGGGAAAACCAGCTAAAAGAGATTTAAACTTGGAGAATTTATTATTATATTTACCTACTACATTAGAAACTATGTGCATAACGTGAGAATATTTTTCTATAACAAAGCTTTCTGTAACTTTTACAGTATTTATTTTTGATACTTTTCCTGCATCATTTCTGCCAAGATCAAGCAACATAAGGTGCTCCGAGAGTTCTTTTTTATCTTTAAGTAAATCTTTCTCGTAAAATTTATCCTGAGATACATTTTTTCCTCTAGGTCTTGTTCCTGCAATTGGTCTTACGGTAATCTTGTTATCCCTTAATCTAACTAAAATTTCAGGGCTTGCTCCAATTATCTGAAAGTCATTGAAATTAAAAAAAAACATAAAAGGAGAAGGATTCGTTACTCTTAGTTTTTTATAAATCTCTAGGGGTGATTTAGTTAATTTAGCCTCAAATCTTTGACTAAGAACAACTTGAAAAATATCACCAATTTTGATGAAATTTTTTGCTTTATTTACCATATTCAAAAATATTTTTTTAGGGGTATTTGACTTAACTTTTATATTTTTTTGAATATTGAAATTTTTATAATATTTTTTTTTTATTTTTGATTGAATTATAAGAAGATTAAGCTCTGATTTAATTTCTGAATATCTTCTTTTATAATCTTTAATATTTTCATCAGCAAAAATGTTTATAATGTAAAAAATCTTTTTTTTTAAATTATCGTGAACAATCAACGTTCGAGGTCTCAACAATCTAACATCAGGAATTTTCAAATCATCCTTACAATTATCTGGAATATTCTCTATATATCTTATGGAGTCATAAGAAAAATAACCAGAGATTAGTGATGAAATTGAAGGCAGACTTTTTGGTATTTCAAATTTAAAATCTTCAATAATTTTTTCTATTAATTCGCTTGGTTTAT
>CACEXM010000018.1 GCA_902563555.1 uncultured Pelagibacteraceae bacterium
AAAAGACCAATCATTGCTATTCAATGGAAAGGAAACGAAAAATTTCTAGATGATCAACAAAGATCTATTCCTTTTAAATTTTTTAGTAATTTAATTAAAGATAAAAATTACTCTTTTTTAAGTTTACAGAAAGACAATTTTTCAAAAGACATTAAATCTAATAATTTACAAGAATTTATTACAGATTTCTCTGAACAAATTGATTTAGGAGATAAAAGTTTTGTAGATACTATCTCTATTTTAAATAATATAGACCTATTGATTTCAGTCGATACCTCAATGACTCATCTTGCATCTACAATGGGTGTTAAAACTTTGCTATTGCTTAATTCTAATCCTGATTGGCGATGGCATATAGAATTAAAGGAAAAATGTTTTTATGATAATTTAGAGATAATTAAAGCTAACAAAATAAATGATTGGGAATCAGTCTCTTTTAAAATTAACAATAAATTAAAAGAATTATTTAAAAGGTAGATTTTTTCTTATAAATGGCGGAAAGGGAGGGATTCGAACCCTCGGTACAAGTTTCCTCGCACGGTCATTTAGCAAACGACTGGTTTAAGCCTCTCACCCACCTTTCCATTAATGAGTGTGTAACTTGAAATCATTGAATATTCAATATTAATCAAGTATTTATTGCACAATGAAAAATAAATATTCAATAATATCACTAATTAAAAATTCTTTTTCATATCACGAAAATTGGCAAAAAGCCTGGGGTGATCCAGAACCCAAAAAAGAATATGACATTGTGATTATTGGTGGTGGAGGTCATGGATTAGCAACAGCTTATTATCTTGCCAAAAAACATGATATGAAAAATATAGCTGTAGTGGAAAAAGGTTGGATTGGTGGAGGCAACACTGGAAGAAATACTACTATAATAAGATCAAATTATTTATGGGATGCAAGCGCAGGTTTATATGATCATGCTTTAAAAATTTGGGAAAATCTTTCACAAGAATTAAATTACAATGTGATGTTCAGTCAACGAGGTGTAATGAATCTCGCCCATAATTTACAAGATGTTAGAGATCTTAAGAGAAGAACTCATGCTAATAGACTGAATGGTATTGATGCAGTTTATCTTAACACAGATCAAGTAAAAAAATTTTGTCCAATTATAAATACATCTCCAGATATTAGATATCCAGTTTTAGGAGGAACTCTCCAGCGTAGAGCTGGGACAGCACGTCATGATGCCGTTGCATGGGGTTATGCAAGAGGTGCTGATGAAATGGGTGTTGATATAATTCAAAATTGCGAAGTCAAAGGAATTAAAAGAAGCGGTGATGGTGTTGAGGGTATTGAAACGACAAAAGGTTTTATCAAAACAAAAAAAATTGGTGTTGTTGCTGCCGGCCACTCAAGTGTAATAGCAAGCATGGCTGGTTTAAAATTACCTTTAGAAAGCAAACCTCTTCAAGCTTTAGTTTCTGAACCGGTGAAACCTATTATTGATACAGTGGTTATGTCAAATGCAGTACATGCTTATGTTAGTCAGTCTGATAAAGGGGAGTTGGTAATTGGAGCTGGTACAGATGACTATGTTTCTTATTCTCAAAAAGGAAGTCATGATATTGTTGAGGGAACTTTAAATGCTATTTTAGAACTATATCCAATATTTAGTCGTATGAGAATGTTAAGACAATGGGGTGGAATAGTAGATATATGTCCTGATGCGAGTCCTATTATTAGTAAAACACCAATAAAAGGATTATACTTTAATTGTGGTTGGGGAACCGGAGGATTTAAAGCAACACCAGGTTCAGGAGATTTATTTGCTCATACGATAGCAAATGATGAACCTCATAAACTAAATGCAGCATTTAATCTTAATAGATTTGTAAGTGGTGATCTTGTTGATGAACATGGTGCAGCTGCTGTAGCACACTGATGTTTTTGATTCATTGTCCTTATTGTGGCGAAAGAGAACAAAGTGAGTTTAAAGCTGGAGGTGAAGCACATATAGTTAGACCAAAACAACCGACTGAATTAAGTGATGATCAGTGGGCCGAATATCTTTTCATGAGAAAAAATATCAAAGGTGTTCAGTTCGAAAGATGGGTTCATGCCCATGGATGTAGAAAATGGTTTAACATAGTTAGAGACACATCTAATGATGAAATTAAAGCAATTTATAAAATGGGTGAAAAACCTCCAACAAAATATAAATGACAAACAATTTAAGAGTTAAATCAAGTAAGTTTATAGATGAGACATATAAAATTTCATTTAAGTTTAATAATAAAACTTATTATGGTTATAAGGGAGATACATTAGCATCTGCCCTTTTAGCTAATAATATACATTTAGTCGGAAGAAGTTTTAAATACCATAGACCAAGAGGAATAATGACTGCTGGTTCAGAAGAGCCCAATGCTATTGTTCAACTTCATAAAAATACATCTAGGACAGAACCGAATGTTAGAGCTACAGAAATAGAAATTTACGAAGGACTTGAAGCTTCAAGTCAAAATTGTTGGCCAAGTGTAAACTTTGATGTAGGAGGTATAAACAATTTTTTAAGTCCAGTACTTCCAGCGGGTTTTTATTATAAAACTTTCATGTGGCCAGCAAGTTTTTGGGAGAAATATGAGTATTTTATAAGGAAATCTGCTGGTTTGGGAAAATCACCTACAGAGCCTGATCCAGACATATATGAACATAAATATATCCATTGTGATGTGTTGGTTATTGGTGCTGGTATCTCAGGTATAATTGCAGCAAAAACTTCTGCAAAAAATGGTTTTAAAACATTACTAGTAGATGAAAAACCTCATCTTGGTGGTTCCACAATTTATCAAAATTTAGAACACTTCAAGATTAACAATCAAATCTCGAGCTCATGGTTAGATAAAGAAATAAATGAAATAAAAAAAATTGATAATTTGGAAATAAAGATAAGAACAAGTGTTGCTGCTTTTCATGGTTACAATTTTTTATTGGCACGAGAAAATTTGACAGATCATTTACCTTTGCATCAAAGAAATGAAAAAGTTCGACATAGACTACTTAAAATTAGAGCAAAAAAGGTTATAAGTGCAACAGGATCTTTAGAAAGACCTTTGGTATTTGACAATAATGACCGACCAGGAATTATGCTATCATCTGCAATAGAAAAGTATTCAAATTTATTTGGAGTAGCGTGTGGTCAAAAAAATGTTCTTTTTACTAATAACGATAGTGCCTATGAAACAGCAATCAGTTTATTCCAAAAAGGAATTAATGTTAGGGCCATCATTGATAATAGAGAAGAGGTTGATTCAAAATTAGTCAAAGAAATAGAAAAAAATAATATAAAAATTTATAAAGGGTATACAGTTGTTAATACATTTGGATACAAAAAGATTAATAAAATCTCAATAATGCAACTTTCTAAAGACGGTCAAAAAGTTGTGGGCTCTAAAATTTCTATTGATTGTGATTGCCTTGGCATGTCTGGAGGATGGACACCAGCAGTGCATCTTTTCACGCAATCTGGTGGAAAATTGAAATTCAGAGATGAAGATCAAGTATTTATTCCAGATACATATCCTTCAGATCAAATAAGTATAGGTTCTTGCAATGGAGAATTTACATTAGATGAAATATTATCACGCATTTCAAAAAAACTTAAAGATTTCTTAAACATTAAGAAAACTGAATATGAAAATCTTGAGATCCAATCTAATTTCAATAAAACTAAAAGAAATATATGGTTACTTCCGTCTGATAAGATAATTGGTAAGACAAAACCATTTGTTGATTATCAAAATGATGCTACAGCAAAAGATATCAAATTAGCTTTAAGAGAAGGATTCCGATCAATTGAACATGTAAAAAGATATACAACAACTGGCATGGGAACTGATCAAGGTAAACTTGGCAATATGCATGCTTTGGGAATTATCTCTGAAACTGCAGGTTCTAAAATGGGTGAGCTTGGTACAACAACATTTAGACCACCCTACACACCTCTTACTTTTGGTGCAATTGTTGGAAGAAATGTAGGAGAGTATTTTGATGTTTATAGAAAAACTCCAATTCATGATTGGCACGTTGAAAATAAAGCGAAATTTGAAAATGTGGGACAATGGAAAAGAGCTTGGTTTTATCCAAAAGAAAATGAGGGTATGCATGAAGCTGTACAAAGAGAAAGTAAAGCTGCAAGAGACAGTGCCGGTATATTAGATGCTTCTACATTAGGTAAGATTGATATTCAAGGTACAGATGCCTCTGAGTTTTTAAATAGAGTTTATACCAATGCATGGTCAAAGCTTGCTATTGGAAAATGTCGATATGGACTAATGCTTAATGAGGATGGCATGGTTTATGACGATGGTGTAACCACACGCTTAGATGAAAATCACTACATTATGACTACAACAACAGGTGGAGCGGCAACCGTTTTAGGTAAACTAGAAGATTATCTTCAAACAGAGTGGCCAGAGCTAGACGTATACCTTACTTCAGTGACAGATCATTATGCAACAATTAGTGTTTGTGGTCCAAACAGTAAAAAAATTATTTCAAAAGTAATTCCTAATCTAGATTTGTCCGATGAGAAATTTCCTCATATGTCTTTTAAAAATACCAAAATTGACAAAGTCAAATGTAGGGTAATGAGAATAAGTTTTACTGGTGAACAAAGTTATGAAATTAATGTTCAAGCTAACTATGGAAAATCTGTATGGGACAAGTGCATGCAGGCAGGAAAGGAATTTAATATCACACCTTATGGGACTGAAACAATGCATTTACTAAGAGCAGAAAAAGGATTTATAATTGTAGGACAAGACACAGATGCAACTATGACACCAATCGACCTCCAAATGGATTGGATAGTGAGTAAGAAGAAATATGACTTTATTGGTAAAAGATCTTTATATAGATCAGATACAATAAGAGAAGATAGAAAACAATTAATTGGTTTGGTCACAGAAAACCCAAAAGAAGTTTTGGAAGAAGGTGCTCAAATTATAGCGGATGCAAACAAATCTCCGGTTGAAATGTTAGGCCATATCACTTCAAGTTACTATAGTCCAAATTTAGAAAAATCTATAGCTTTAGGTGTTGTTAAAGGTGGAAAAAATATGATGGGTCAAAAACTAATTATCCCAATGGAAAATAAACAAATCTACGTGACAGTTACGGATCCAGTGTTTTTAGACAAGGAGAATAAAAGATTGAATGCTTAATTATTCAAACGCAATTACAGAAGAAAAATCTTATTCAGGATTACAAATGAAAGAGGTTAAACCTATAATGAAACTGATTATAAGAGGGAAAAAAAGAGAATTTTTATCTGCAGTTGGAAAATCGTTAAATCTGATATTGCCAGCCGAAGCAAATACTTTCACTAAAAGCGATAAATTAACTGCACTTTGGCTAAGTCCTGATGAATGGATGATTTTTTCTAATGAAGTTTCTCATATTGATAGTAACGATTATCAAACAGCAAATTTACTTAATAAAAGTGTTTGTAAAACAAATTTAGGAGCTGTCACGGATGTTACTGACCAGTTTGTTTTGATTAACCTTAAAGGTGACAAAATTTACGAGTTATTTGAGACTGGATCACCATTTAATTTCAATGATTTTAGAAAAAAAAAGGGTTCTGTCACACAAACAATATTAGCAAAAATTGATGTGATTATACAAAATGAGACTCAAAATGACGTGAATCTTTTTGTAAGACGCTCTTTTTCAAAACATTTGTTTTCTTGGATGAATGATAGTGCGTCAAGATTATAGTCTCATTTTTTTTTAAATTTGTTAAAAACAAGAATGAAAAAAATAATTTATTTAGCAATCTTTGCTCTTTTACCCTTTAATTTAAATGCAGAATCAAACTTAGACAAGATTTTATCATCAGGTGTCTTAAAAGTTGGAACAACTGGAGATTGGGATCCTATGACTATTAAAGATCCGGCGACTAATAAGTATAAAGGATTTGATATCGATGTAATGAATGAACTAGCTAAGGACATGGGTGTTAAAATTGAATTTGTACCAGCTGAGTGGAAAACAATCGTTTCTGGAATAACTTCTGAAAGGTATGATATATCAACAAGTGTCACAAAAACTCCTAAAAGAGCTGAAGTAGCAGGATTTACAGATACCTACTATAAATATGGAACTGTCCCACTTGTTCTAAAAAAGAATTTGAGCAAATTTTCGACCTGGGACTCCCTTAACAACTCAAGTGTAACTATTGCAACTACTCTTGGTACGTCACAGGAAGAAAAAGCAAAAGAATTTTTTCCTAAATCAAAATTGAATTCTGTAGAAGCTCCTGCTAGGGATTTTCAAGAAGTATTAGCTGGAAGAGCAGATGGAAATATAACAAGTTCAACAGAAGCAAATAAGTTAGTTATTAAATATCCACAATTAGCTATCGTTCCTGATGGTGAAAAAAATCCTGCTTTTTTAGCTATGATGGTTCCTAAAGGTGATAATAAATGGAACAACTACGTTAATGACTGGATTAAAAAGAAGAAATCATCGGGCTTCTTTACTAAGTTGTTAGCTAAATATAATCTAAAAAGTTTATAATAAATTAGTATTTACTGCTTAATACTTTATATATTGGGGGGTGAGAAATTTATTTTTTTTACTTCTAATTATCCCTTTAACTTCATGTAATAAAGGCGAACTTAATTGGCTAATATTATCACCAAACAATATTGAAGGTTTAACAAATCTAAAGTTTCTATTAAGTGGTTTAACCACCACGATTTTTATTTCTTTAGTTTCAATTATTATCTCAATCTTCGTTGGATTAATTGTAGCTATACCATCATTAGCTAAAAATAAATTTTTAACTTATATCAATATTGGCTATGTTGAGATTGTTAGGGCGATACCATTATTAGTATTAATATTATGGATCTATTATGGACTACCAATAATGACGGGTATTAGCTTTAGTCCATTTGTATCCGGCATTATTGCACTATCTATAAGTGAAAGTGCGTTTCAAGCAGAAATTTTTAGAGCGGGCATAAACTCTATCAAGAAGTCCCAGTGGGAGGCTGGAAGCTCTTTGGGATTGAATTTTGTCAAAAAATTAAAGCTTGTTATACTTCCTCAGGCTATCAAAAATATTTTACCTGCAATAGGAAATCAATTTGTCTATGTGTTAAAAATGTCCTCTTTAGTTTCAATTATAGGCATTGGTGATTTGACAAGAAAAGCCAACGAACTTGTTGTTACAACCTATCGCCCTCTTGAAATATATACATTTTTGATTCTTGAGTATTTAGTTTTAATATTAATTGTTTCCTATCTAGTGAGAAAATTTGAAAAAAAATTGCAAAAGGATTAATTTTTTTTTCTATATTCCCAAGGCATTTCAAAAGTGCCGGACCATAAACCTAATTTGTCTTTTTTTGCTATATCTTCGTGTGCAACATATTTTTTTGAG
>CACEXM010000019.1 GCA_902563555.1 uncultured Pelagibacteraceae bacterium
CCAAATTCCATTGCAATTCCAATTTCAGCGATCAATTCACCAGCGTGAGGTCCTATTAAATGTGCTCCTAAAACTTTATCTGTTTTTTCATCTGCTAAAATTTTAACAAAGCCTTCGGTGTCATCAATAGCCTTAGCTCTTGAATTTGCCATAAATGAAAATTTTCCAATTTTATATTTAATATTTAAATTATTTAGTTGTTCCTCAGTTTTCCCAATTGATGCAACTTCTGGTGTTGTATAAATTACACCTGGAATAGTATCATAATTTACATGGCCCGATTGTCCCACAATATTTTCAGCAACCGCTATCCCCTCATCCTCAGCTTTATGTGCAAGCATTGGTCCACTAATAACATCACCTATAGCATAAATATTATCTAAATTTGTTTTAAAATATTTATCAGTTTGTATTCTATTTTTATTGTCTAAATTTAAACCAATCTTTTCTAAATTAAGTCCCTTGGTATTTGGTTTTCTTCCTACTGAAACTAGAACAACCTCACAATCAAAATCTTTTTTATTTCCATCCTTATCGGTTGTTGAAATAACCGCACTAGAATTTTGATCAACTTTATGTTGCATATGAAATTTTATTCCTTGCTTTTTTAAAATTTTCATAAATTCGTTAGAGATTTCTTTATCCATTCCTGGGGTAATATGATCCAAAAACTCAACTACGTGAACCTCGGACCCTAACCTAGACCAGACAGATCCCATTTCCAAACCTATATATCCTCCACCTACTACAACCATTTTTTTTGGAACTTTATCTAATTTTAACACACCTGTTGATGAGACTATTATTTTTTCGTCAAAATCAATACCTGGTAAAGATGAAGGGACTGAACCAGTAGCAATAATAATCTTTTCAGCAAATATCGATGTCTCATTTTTATTTACATCTTCTATAGAAATTTCGTTTTTAGATTTAAAACTACCAACACCTTTGAAATAAGTCACATTATTTTTTTTAAGCAAAAATTCGACTCCTTTTGTCAAAACAGTCACGGCCTTTTCTTTACTTTTCATCATTTTGTCTAAGTTTAGTTTTACTTCACCAACTTCAATACCTTTACTTGATAAATTTTTTACTTTATGAAATTCCTCTGACAAATTTAATAAACTTTTTGATGGAATACATCCAACATTTAGGCAAGTTCCACCCAGGGATCCTCTTGACTCTATACAAGCCGTTTTCATACCTAATTGTGCAAGTCTAATCGCACATACGTAACCTCCTGGCCCGCCTCCAATCACAACTGCTTGAAATTTATCTGCCATTTAAATATCTAAAAATAGCCTTCTTGGATCTTCTAAATTTTCCTTTATCATCTTTAAAAAAGAAACTGACTCTTTGCCATCTATAATTCTATGATCATAAGATAAAGCTAAATACATAACTGGTCTAATCTTAATTTCACCATCAATTACTACAGGTCTATCAACGATATTGTGCATACCTAAAACACCCGATTGAGGTAAATTTAATATGGGTGTTGATAACATAGAGCCATAAACCCCACCATTACTTATTGTGAAAGTTCCTCCTTGAAGATCCTCGATAGTAAGTTTACCACTCTTTGCTTTATCGGATACTTCTTTAATATTTTTTTCAATGTCTGCAAATGACATTACATCAGCGTCTTTTAAAACAGGAACAACAAGCCCTTTATCTGTGCCTACTGCAAAGCTAATATTATAATAGTTTTTATAAATAATTTCATCACCTTCGATCTCAGCATTTACAGCAGGAAAGTTTTTTAGTGCCACGATAGAGGCTTTTACAAAAAAAGACATCATCCCTAGTTTTATTCCAAATCGATTTTGAAAATCATCTTGATTATTTTTTCTCATCTTGATTATATTGGTCATATCTACCTCATTAAAAGTAGTTAATAACGCAGCGTTTTCTTGAGCTTGTTTTAATCTTTTAGCAATCGTTTGTCTTAATCTGGTCATTTTAATTCGTTCTTCCTGACCATATTTTACTTTTCTCTCAGAAGGTGGGGGATTTTTACTCATCAAGTTAATCAAATCACCTTTTAATAATCGGCCATCTTTTCCTGAACCTTTTACAGTGTCCAGGTTAATATTATTTTCTTCAACAATTTTTCTAACTGCTGGAGATAGAACTTGCTTGGTTGATGTCTGTTTGGTATCTAACTCATTTTTTACTTCTTCAGTCAAAATAAGTGGTCGCTCTTGTTCTTCTAAATCTTCTGTCAATTCATTTGTTAATAACTCAGGCTCTTTTTCTTTTGAGGTTTCTAAGTTTGTAACTTCATTTTTCTGTATAGTTGGTTTTATTTTGTTAATTTTTTCCTCTTTTTGAGAACTATCTTTAACTTCTTTTATTATTCCTAAATTTGCTCCAACTTCTACGATTGCACCGTCCTTTGAGATAATTTCTGTTAAAATACCAGTAATCGGTGATGGAACCTCAAGATTCACTTTATCTGTTTCCAACTCAACAATAGGTTCGTCTGCATCAACCTTATCACCCTCAATTTTAAGCCACTTAGATACTGTTGCCTCAGTAATACTTTCACCTAATGCAGGCACTACAATTTTTTCACTCATTATTTTTCAATCAAAAACTTTCCTTATTATTTCTTGTTGTTGAGAGATATGTCTTTTGACATATCCTGTTGCTGGTGACGCATCAGGACTTCTCCCAATATAAGAAACTTTGTTATTATTAGCTTTTATATTATCTAATGTCCATTGGATATAGTCTCTAACTGAAAACCAAGCACCCATATTTTTTGGTTCCTCCTGACACCAGTAAAAATTAGCATTCTTGGCATAGAGTTTTAATTCCTTTGCTAGAGCTTTAGCTGGAAAAGGATAAAGTTGCTCAACTCTGTAAAATACAATATCATCTTTTTTAAATTTTTCTCTAGCCTCAAGTAAATCAAAATAAATTTTTCCAGAGCAAATAATCACTTTTTTGATTTTTTTGGGTTTCTTTAATTTTATAAATCCTTTAGTTTTTGGATCTATAGCATGATCCCATAAAACTCTATGAAAAGAATTTTTTTTATTAAAATCATCTAAATCAGAAATACAATGTTTATGTCTTAATAAAGATTTAGGCGTCATAATTATCAAAGGTTTTCTAAAATCTCTATGCATTTGTCTTCTTAGGGCATGAAAATAGTTTGCAGGAGTTGTACAATTCAAAACTTGCAAATTATCATTTGAACATAATTGTAAAAACCTTTCCAACCTTGCTGATGAATGCTCTGGTCCCTGTCCTTCATACCCATGAGGTAATAACATAACTATCCCGGATGCTCTATTCCATTTTCTCTCTCCTGAAGCAATAAATTGATCAATTACTACTTGGGCACCATTTGCAAAATCACCAAATTGAGCCTCCCAAAGAGTGAGGGTGTTTGGTTCAACAAGACTGTAACCATATTCAAAACCTAAAACTGCAAGTTCTGATAAAAAACTATCAACCACTTCAAATTGCTTTTGTTTTTTAGAAATATTATTAAGAGGAACATACCTAGAATTATCTATTTGATTTCTTAAAACAGAGTGTCGTTGACTGAATGTCCCTCTGCCAGAATCTTGGCCTACAAGTCTGACTGGATATCCTTCCTCAAGCAAAGATCCAAACGCAAGAGCCTCTGCGGAAGACCAATCAATTCCAGTGCCTTTTTCAATTCTTTCTTTTCTAGCATTGAATATTTTAGAGATAGTTTTGTGAATATTCTTTTCATTAGGAATGACATTTATTTTATTTGAAATTATTTTTAGTTTATTTTCGTCATAGCCAGTTATACCCCTCTTATCTTTACCTTTTTCAGGCTTATATCTTGACCATGTTCCCTCAAACCATTCTATTTTAGGTTTATAATCTTTTGCACTCTTATATTGTTCATCAAGCAAATTCTTAAATAATTTGATGTTTTGATCTAACAATTCTTGCGTTATAGAGTTTTCGTTTACAAGTTTACTTCCATAAATTTTATAAACACTAGGATGTGATCTAATTTTTTTATACATTAAAGGTTGGGTGAATGAGGGCTCATCTCCTTCATTGTGTCCAAATCTTCTGTAACAAATTAAGTCCACCACTACGTCTCTATTAAACTTTAATCGAAATTCTGTAGCTATTCTGGTTGCATAAACAACAGCTTCTGGATCATCTCCATTAACATGAAGTATCGGTGCCTCTACCATTTTTGCAACATCTGAAGGATAAGGCGAGGACCTAGCAAATCTCGGACTAGTAGTAAATCCTATTTGATTATTAACAATAATGTGAATTGTTCCACCAGTATTATGACCTGGTAATCCAGACATAGCAAAACATTCAGCTACAACTCCTTGACCTGCAAAAGCTGCATCGCCATGAATAAGAATAGGTATTACTTTATTTCTTTCTCTATCTTTATGAAAAAATTGTTTAGCTCTTGTTTGTCCTAAAACTACTGGATTGACAGCCTCTAAATGAGAAGGGTTATCTGTTAAACTTACATGTACTGAATTTCCGTCAAACTTTCTATCTGATGATGCTCCAAGATGATATTTGACATCTCCAGCACTATCTTTAGTATTAGAACTAAACTCACCAGCGAATTCATTAAAAATTCTTTTATAAGATTTTTGTAAAACATTTGCCAAAACGTTCAGTCTGCCTCTATGAGACATGCCTATCTTAACTTCTTTTATATTATTTTGCCCTCCAATTTTTATTATTTGTTCAAGTGCAGGTATCAAACTTTCTCCGCCATCTAAACCAAACCTTTTTGTTCCAACATATTTAGTAGCTAGAAATTTTTCAAATCCTTCAGCCTGTACTAATTTATTTAAAATTGCTTCCTTGCCATTTTTTGTAAATTGAAGTGCATTTTTATCTTGCTCTATTCTGTCCCTAAACCACTTTCTCTCTACTGGATTTGAGATATGCATAAACTCATAACCTATTTTTCCACAATAGGTCCTCTTCATAAATTTAAGTATTTCTCTTATATTTGCATATTTACGGTTGATCACTCCATTGAGAAAAATTTTCTTTTCATAATTTTCTTTTTTAAAACCATAAAATTCTGGATGAAGTTCATCTAAATATTCTGACTCTCTCATGTCTAAAGGATCAAGATCTGCTAATAAATGGCCCCTTAGTCTATATGCTCTAATTAATGCTACAGCACTTATAGAGTCTTTGTTTGAGTCAGCAAGTAATTGAAAATTAAATTTTTCTGATGAATCTGATTTAGTATTTTCAACATAACTTTCATCTTGATCTTCTATTTTCTTTTTTAATTCATCTATATTTATCTTTTTTTTAGTTGGTCCCCAAGATGGACCATTAATTTCATTTGCAATTATATTTAATTCTTCACCA
>CACEXM010000020.1 GCA_902563555.1 uncultured Pelagibacteraceae bacterium
GATAATAATTGGTCCTGAAAAACCACTTGTAGATGGATTAGTGGATTATCTTGAAAAATTTAAAATTAAAGTTTTTGGACCAAATAAAATAGCTTCGCAGCTTGAAGGTTCTAAAATTTTTACAAAAAAAATTTGCAAAAAATATCAAATACCAACTGCTAACTTTGGGGTATTTAAAAACACCAATGATGCATATGAGTTTTTAAAAAATTCCAGTTATCCTATTGTCATAAAAGCTGATAATCTTGCCTCAGGTAAAGGGGTATATATTTGTGAAAATTTTGAAGAGTCCTACAGTGCTGTAAAAGAAATTTTTAATGGAAAATTTGGTAAAGCTAATGACATTCTGATTGAAGAGTTTCTGAATGGAGAAGAAATGAGTTTTTTCATTGTTAGCGACGGAATCTCTATTCAAAATTTTGGGACTGCCCAAGATCATAAACGAGTTTTAGAGGGTGACAAAGGTAAAAATACTGGTGGTATGGGTGCTTACTCTCCCTCGAGATTAATAAATGATGAATTAGAAAAAAAAATATTAAATAAAATTATATTTCCTACGCTCGAAGCGTTAAAAGGGATTGGAACAGAATATAAAGGGTTTTTATATGCTGGATTAATGATTATTAAAAATGAACCTTATTTAATAGAATTTAACGTAAGAATGGGTGATCCAGAATGTCAAACAATTCTCCCTAAACTAAACTCAGACCTATTAGAGATATTCCTTGCTTGCTGTGATAAAAGCTTGAAAGAAACAAAAATTAAATGGAACAACAAAAAAAGTTTATGTGTTGTTCTCTGTTCAAAAGGTTACCCTGAAAAATACGAAAAAAATGTTGAAATTGAAAATTTAAATAAAATTAAATTAGATAATTCAAATTATCTATTTCATGCTGGTACCAAAGAGAAAGATAAAAAGATTTTTGCTATTGGAGGAAGAGTTTTAAATTTTGTTACATTGTCAGATAAATTTTCTAATGCTAGAGAAAATATAAATAAACATCTAAGTGAATTAAGTTGGAATAAAGGTTTTTACCGTAAAGATATAGGCCATAAGGTAATTGATGAATGAGAATCATCTCAGGATATTTTAAAGGTAAAAAAATACTAACACCAAAAGATATAAAAACTAGACCATTAAAGGATATGACAAAAGAATCGATGTTCAACGTAATCAAACATTCTAATAAATTTAATATTCAAATTAAAAACTCAACTGTTTTAGATTTATTCTCGGGAGTAGGATCTTTTGGAATAGAGTGTTTATCTAACGAAGCTAAATATGTAACTTTTGTGGAAAATTATCAAGGAGTTTTACCTATACTGGAGCAAAACTTAGAAAACTTAAAATTGGAGGGTAGATTTGAGGTAATTAATCAAAATATTTTTTCTGACCTTAGTTTAAAAAGAAATAATTACGATATAATATTTTTAGATCCTCCTTATAAACAAGGAAATATTGACAAATTAATTGATGAAATTTTTCATAAAAAATTGCTTAAAAATAAAGGACTAATAATTCTTCACAGAAATAAAAAAAGTAAGGAAAATTACTCTAAATATCTCAAAGTGTTAGACGAAAAAAACTATGGAATTTCAAAAATTATGTTTGGAACTTTAAATTAGAATTTTTTTAGTTTCTTTTTTAATTAATTCTACAGCTGGTTGATCGTATGGATTTACTTTCATCGCGTGACCTAACAAAATAGTTTCTAATACAAAAAAATTGAATAACTCTCCAAGAGTTTTTTCATCTCTTTTAAAAATTTCAAAACTTCTAAATGGTATTCCCTTTTTTTTAAAAATATTTTCGGTAGCCTGTTTTTGAGCATATGTTATATCCATCAGTCTTTTTTTTTTTAGAAATTTTTTTGAACCAAGAATATTCTTATCTATAATTTTTTGAGAACCTTTTTCATGAACAAAAAAAAATGTAAAGAAATTGTTTGTAAATCCATCTAAATAAAGCTGCATTACACTATGATTATCTTTTGGCATACTAGAAACTATTGGTAGCAAACCTCTCTTTTTTTTACCTAAACTCTCTGCTATTAGTTGCTGGTACCAAAAAAATAAGTTTTCAGAACTTTTATCATAATTGATTATAATTGAATTATATTTTTTCTTTTTTATAAAAAAAATAATTGAACTAACATTAGAAATTAAAGCATTTAGGTATTTTTTATTTTTTACTAAATTATTTAACTGTCTAAATTTTTTGGAGTCTAAACCCATAAGCTGGGCAGGTAACATTCCTGTTTCTGATAAAACTGAATATCTTCCACCAATAAAATTATTATGGTGTATTACTTGAGCTTTTAATTTTTGTGCTAATTTATAAAGATAATTATCTTTGTTCTCTGTTATTATCAAATTCTCATCTTTTTTATTTATGATAATATTTGAGTTAACTATTGTTTCTAAGGTTTCACCTGATTTGGATACAACTAAATTTAAACAATTTTTATCTTTTTTATTTTCAGTAGTAAAATCCAAATCATTTATAAAGGAAAAATTCTTTTTTATTTTTTTTCTTAAAAAATTGTAAATAGCTTCAGTTCCCAATGAAGACCCTCCGATTCCTATAACTCTAAAGTTTTTAAACTTTTTATACTTATTTAATATTTTAATATTAAAACTATCTTTATAATTACTGCTTAAGGATTGAATAACTTGATTTTTTTTATTTAGAATGTGATTAAGTATTATGGTTATTTGTTTTGATTTCTTATTAATCAGAAAATTTTTAAAATTTATGCCATTTGTAATCATCAATTTTGTTTAATTTTTTCAATAATTGAATTTTCAAAATTCTCATTTTGAATCTCAGAATTTTCTGGGGTATCATTATTTGAAATCAAATTTTCAATATTATTTTCAGTCTCATTTTCTGGAATATTCTCAGATGATTTAGGAACTGGTAGCTCATTAAATTCTGGTGGCATAACTAAGGGAGATTTCTTTTCCACCAAAAATTCATCTGTACTTTTTTTCTTTTGAGACGTGAAACCTTCTTTGACTGTTTGACAACTTTGAAAAGTAAAAAATACTATTGCAAAGAGTAAAATTGAGCTAATTTTTTTCATTTAAAGTCTCTTTTTTGTTAGAAATAATTTCTAAAATAATCATCAATATAACACCTAACGAAATAAATATATCTGATACATTAAAAATAAACCAATGAAAATTTTCAACATGAAAATCTATAAAATCTGGGACGGCTTCAAAAAAAACTCGATCATAGAAATTACCCAAAGCACCTCCCAATATCATTAGAAGTGAGTATTTTTTAAGTCCTTCGCTTTTATTAAGCATTATAAGAATAATTAATATTACTATACCAATAAAAAAAGTTAAAATATGATAAAAAAATTTATCACTAAAAGAAAATAAACCAAAAGCTATACCTTCATTCCATATTAAGCTTATATTAAGAAATTTAGAACTATATAAGTCAGAACCATAATTTTTTTCATGAAAATTGATCACGTAAATTTTTGATAATCTATCAAGACAAAAGATACTAAGGATTATAAAAAAGTTTATGAAAAAATTTTTATTTAGGTTATTTGACATTTTGGATGCCTCTCGCATGGATCTTTTCTTATCTTCCAACAAACAGAGCATTTATTGCCAGACGCTTTTTTTGTATCAACTAAAATATCCAATTGATTATCATAATTAACATCAGTTTTTGAGACTATACATAACTCTGACAAATCCATATTTCCAACTATATCCTTATATTTTTCATTAAGTTGAATTTTTAGATCTGCCTCTAAACTTGAACCAATTTCTTTACTAGCTCTTTGTTCTTCAATACTTATGTTACATACATCTCTTATTTTCATCAATTCAGACCATTTCTCAGCAAGCCTCTCATTTTTAAATTTTTCTGGAAATATTAAAAATTTTTCTAAATGAATGCTTTTACTGTTTTTTGATATTAACTGATAAATTTCTTCAGTAGTAAAAGATAAAATTGGAGCAAACCATCTAAGCAAAGATTTTAACAAAATATTCAAAATTGTGACACATGATTTCCTTTTCTTAGAATTAATTTGATCGCAATATAAAGTGTCTTTTCTGATATCAAAATAAAAGGCTGACAAGTCTACTGTACAAAAATTTAACAACTCTTTGTAAAGATTGTGAAAATCATATTTTTGAAAATAACTTACAAATTTGTGATTCAATAAATATACCTTATTTAACATGAATTTTTCTAACTCTGGCAAACTCTCAATATCAATTTCATCTAAATTAATATCTTCAAATTTATCATTTATATTTCCCAACAAATATCTAAATGTGTTTCTAATTTTACGATAAGATTCAGAATGCTGATCCAATATAGAATAGTCT
>CACEXM010000021.1 GCA_902563555.1 uncultured Pelagibacteraceae bacterium
TTAATGCTACAGGTCAATCCTTAAAACCTTTCTTAAATACTCTTAAAAAAGAAAAAATAAAATTTTTTCATACAAAAACAGTACCAATAGAAAAATTAGGCTATCTTTTATCTAAGGCTGATATTCATTTAATTTTTTTAAAAAATAAATTTTCTAGTATCGTTTTACCATCTAAAATTTATTGTCTTATAAAATCTCAAAAGAGTATTATTTACATAGGGCCTAAAAGTTCAGATTTATATTATCTAATAAAGAAACATAAAGACGATAGTTTTCAAGTAGATGTAAATGATTACGATGCTGTTAAAAATATTCTTAAAAAATTATCTTGAAAAATAATTGTGAAAATAATTGTATAATATTACATATGAGAGAATTAAAAAAACTAAAATTACATCATCATTATGATAAATTGATCCTAATGAAAATAATATCAAATTTAAAAAATTTAATTGTAATGAGGTTTTAAAGTGATTTTGTTTATTAATTTTCATTAATAATAAATGCAAATGATTTCCATCTGGAAATAGAGGGTTTTTTTTTCTGATAATTGAAAAAAGTACTTCATACGAAGGATAAGCTAGTAAAATAATTGCAAAATATTTACTTAATAATTCAATTTCATTGGTAATTTGAACTAAATCTAAAGCTGATAAGAATCCAATTAAGTAAGCACCACTATCACCAAACATTAAAATATTCTTATAATTAAAGTAGAAGAAAAAAAATGAAAATAATAATAAAAAAATATTTATTTCGAAATCAACCCCATAAATATATTTTATATATATAAGCGAAAGATTTAAAAGAAAAAAATATAAATTTAAATTATTATTCACTCCATCAATAAAATTACAACCATTTATTATAATTAAGATACTAACTAATAGAAATGTAAAATTGAACAATTCATTATTCATTAATTTGTAAATTACTGGAAAGTTATTTTGTGAAATTAAATTATTCGTAAAATATAAATACATACCAACCACAAATATCATTAAAAAAAAGCGAATTTTTGGTGATTTTATAATTTTAAGATCAGAACTTAAACCCAATAAAGAAACTAGTAAGCATGAAATTAAAAGTTCTAAGTCAAAATATTTATGATTTAAAAATATTAAAAAAATTAGGATTATTCCACCTAATGGAAAAATATTTTTGTTGTAATTATGTTTTTCTACATTCGTATAAAACTTTTCTTTTAAAAATGATTTTTTGAATTTAATCAATAATAAAGTTGATGAAAAAACAATAAAATTAGTAAAAATAAAATATAACAAAATTATGCTTCGTATTTTTTCTTATACTCTTTGAATATCCAGTCAAAAGTAATTTTTAAACCATCTAAAAGTTTAATTGATGGCTCCCAATTCAATTTTTTTTTTATTAGCGTGTTATCACTATTTCTATTAAATACACCTCTTGGTGCATCTAATTTATAATTTCTTTTGGGTTTAATGCCTGAAATATTTTCTAACATATCAGCCATTTGATTTATTGTTACATCTTCACTACTTCCAATATTTATTGGATCTCTAAAACCAGACTCAATAAGTTTTAAAATTCCATCTAAACAATCGTCGACATACATAAAACTTCTTACTTGTTCCCCGTTTCCCCAAATTTCAATTTCATTTGAGTTTTTAACTTTTGCCTCAACAAATTTTCTAGCCAAAGCAGCTGGTGCTTTTTCTCTTCCCCCAAACCATGAACCATTTGGACCATAACAATTATGAAAACGAGCAACGCTAACTTCAATATTAAAATCTTCAAAAAAATGTTTACACATTCTTTCACTAAAAAGTTTTTCCCATCCATAACCATCTTCTGAATTAGCAGGATATGCTGTATGTTCTTTTAAAGCTATAGACTTTTGATCGCTTTGTATATCAGTTGGATAAATACATGCTGATGATGAGAAAAAAAATTTTTTAATTTTTTTTTCTTTAGCTTGCATTAACAAATTTGTATTAATCAATACTGATAGCATACATTCAGCTTTATAGCTTGTAATAAAACCTATGCCACCCATATTGCATGCTAAATTTATAATAACGTCTAGCTCATTATTAATTGTATCTTCACAATTTTTTAAAATTTTTAAGTCACACTCAAAAAAATTTTTTGCTTTATTATTTATTTGAAACCAATCATTTTCTTGCTTTACATCTACAGCAATGACTTCATTGCCGTTTTCAATCAATCTATTAACTAAATGACCTCCAATAAAACCTCCAGCACCTGCTACGTAATATTTCATGAGCATCTATTAATTTATTTTCAAAAAAAAACAAGTTTATTTTTTTTTTATTACTAGTTTAAAAAATAATACTAATATTAAATAAAAAATGAAGATAATAGAAATTATTAAATTAGCTAATTCTAAATGTTTGAGATGTTTAAATCTGATTTTAAGTTCACTCAAAATAGATTGTAGAGACAAAGATTTGTCCAAGCTATGATATGTCAATTTTCTATTAATATTTCTAAACTTGAAATTTTTATTTAGAGATAATTTGAGCCATGCATCATAATCCTGACATTTAAGATAATTTATATCATATGACTTTAAATACTTTTTATTAAACATGATTGAGGAGTGGATAAATGGATTTGAAAATAATATTTTTTTTCTAATTTCTCTGTCTAATAACGGTAAATTAGAACTGGAAATTTTTTTATATTTTTTGACGTAAAATGTGTTTGTTCCTACTACATTTCTATTTGTCCAATTAAAAAATCTAAATTGTAATCTTAATTTATTACTATTCCAATAATCATCTCCATCTATTCTAGCTATTATCTCTGATTTAGTCTTTTTTAGTAGGAAATTTAAACCTTTAGTTAATCCTATATTCTTTTTAGAGAAAAATACCTTAATTCTTTTATCTCTAAATGACATATTCCTTAAAAAAAATTTAGTTTTATCTATTGAGTTATTATCGAAGATTAACAACTCAAATTTATTAAAATTTTGATTTAAAATACTTTTGATGGACCTCATAACTGTACTTTCCTCATTATGAACGACCATTATGATTGAAATTTTCGGATTATATTTTTTTTTTTTCATCTAGTAATCCAATAAAAATCCAACTCATCAACATAAGCTGATAATGGTGTGCAAATAAAAAAGTATCCATCATATTCAAACCTACAGCTATTAAGAAAAATAATTTTGAATATTTCGAATTAATTAAAGAGAAAAATTTAAATAGATATAAATAAAGAATAATCAAACCTACTAATCCAAAATTTACTAAAAATTCAAGAAATAAACTATGATAAAGAAAACCATTGTAATTCATAGAACCAAGAATACTTATTTGATAATACTCAGAAGACCAATAAAAGAATACTCTATTAAATAATCCTAATAATGGAATAAATTCACTGCTCATGGATCTTAATTCTGCTACAGTTATCATTTTATCTACATTGTCACTTAATGTAATTACTTTTAATTGTAAAAAATTTATTAAATTTTTTAATTTTTCAAAAGATGATAAAAAATCAAAAAGAAAAAAATTTTCAAAAATTATCGGTAAGTAAAAAAAATTTAATGAAAGTAAAACTATCAAAAAAAATACTATTTTGTCTGAATTTTTTATATTTATGATAGAAAAAAGAAATATGATTAAACTCATTAACAAAAACATCAATTTTAGAGAATTATATCCTAAATTCATAATAAATAAAAAATCTAGTAATATTGAAATTACAAAAAAATTTTTAAATTTATTTAAACAAGTTCTAAAGAATTTTAATTTTAAAAAAAATATACCTAGGTAAAATAATGATAGATTATGAAAATTTATACCATTAAAGAAAGAGTAACTATTTATATTAGAAATGGTGTCAATGTTGAAAATATAACTAGTATCCGAGTATGTGTTGCCAGAAAATTTAGGTACTGTAATTAAAAGTAAACATAGGAGATAATAACTAA
>CACEXM010000022.1 GCA_902563555.1 uncultured Pelagibacteraceae bacterium
TTTTTGTGGCCGGAAGGAATCATACCAAATACTTATCTAGATGAATTAAAGTCATATGAGAGTTTATTTACTGAAAATTTTAATGAAAATCATTTAATTGGACTTGGTATTTCCAGTAGATCATTAATAAACGAAAATTATAAGTATTTTAATTCACTCTCAATTATTGATAATAAATTAAACTTAGTTCAAAATTACAATAAAATAAATTTGGTTCCTTTTGGTGAATTTCTTCCATTTGAAAATTTGCTTAATAAAATTGGTTTAAAAACAATTACAAATAACATTGGATCTTTTACAAAGGGAGGTGAAAGAAAAATTATCCATATAAAAAATAACTTTCAAGATTTCAAATTTTTACCATTAATTTGTTATGAGATAATTTATAGTGGCAATCTGACAAAAGATAATGATTACGATTTTATAATAAACATATCAGAAGATGGATGGTTTGGTAAATCTGTCGGTCCTAAACAACACTTCTCTCACAGCATATTCAGAGCTATTGAAACTGGAAAATATGTCTTAAGGTCAGCAAATAATGGTATGACAGCAATAATTAATCCACTAGGGGAGATTGAAAAAAAAATTGATAATAACAAAGATGGTTTTATTGATTTTGAAAAAAGAAGAGACTTTAATCAAACTATATTTTCTTTATATGGAAACAAAATATTCATCTTATTAATTTTGTTGTATATTTTATTAATTTTTTCATTTAATAGGATCAAAGATGAGTAATTTAAAAAATTTTCTTTTTACTAGTGAGTCTGTTTCTGAGGGACATCCAGACAAAGTTTCCGATAGAATATCAGATATGGTTGTAGATACTTATTTATCAAAAGATCCTTATGCAAGAGTTGCTTGTGAAACTCTTACAACTACTAATAAGGTTATTTTAGCCGGAGAGGTAAGAGGACCAGAAATTAATAAAGAAGATATTATAAAAAATGTTAGGGATTGCATTAAAGATATTGGTTATGATCAAGAGGGTTTCACTTGGAAAGAAGATACTAAAATAGAGTCTCATCTTCATTCACAATCTTCAGATATTGCGATGGGAGTAGATTCCAAGGGAAATAAAGATGAAGGAGCTGGAGATCAAGGAATAATGTTTGGATATGCATGTGATGAAACTGATGTTTTAATGCCAGCACCAATTCATTATTCACATAAAATTTTAAGACTAATGGCTGAGGATAGAAAATCTGGAAAATTAAAAGATATTGAACCGGACTCTAAAAGCCAAGTCACGTTTCAATATTTGAATGGAAAACCTTCAAAAGTTAAGTCAGTAGTTATTTCTTCTCAACATTCAGCTGATGTGAGTCAAGAACAAGTTAGAGAAATATTAAGACCATATATGCTAAAAACAATTCCAAAAGAATTTATGAATGATTTTGAAGATGATGAGTTTTATGTAAATCCAACTGGAAATTTTGTTATTGGAGGCCCTGACGGTGATTGTGGATTAACAGGAAGAAAAATTATTGTAGACACATATGGTGGAGCTGCACCCCATGGTGGAGGAGCGTTTTCTGGAAAAGATCCAACAAAGGTTGATAGATCAGCAGCTTATGCTGCAAGATATATCGCAAAAAATATCGTTGCCTCAAAAATTGCTGAAAAATGTTTAATCCAGTTAGCATATGCAATTGGAGTTTCAAAACCTTTGTCAATTTATGTAAATCTTTTTGATGATGATGTAGATAAAAACAAGTTTGTAACAGAAAGAATCAAAGAAAATTTTGATTTGAGTCCCAGAGGTATTAGAGAAATGCTAGGTTTGAATAAAGCTATTTATCAAAAAACAGCTGCCTATGGTCATTTTGGAAGAACTCCCGAAAGAGATGGAGCTTTTTCTTGGGAAAATACTGATAAAACTAATGTTTTTACTAAATAGTTTTTATTGAATAATTAAAAAACTTTAATATATTTCGAATAAATTCTCGATTTCTAAAATGGGCTTTGGCCCATTTTTTTTTGGAGTTTACAAAAATGTTAAATAAAAGAGCTGATAAACTAGAATTGTTAAGAATAGCTGAAGCGGTGGCTTTAGAGAAGGCCATTGATAAAGAGCTAATCATCAATTCAATGGAAACTGGAATAGCAAAAGCTGCCAAGTCTAAGTTTGGTCAAGATAATGAAATTAAAGTTTCTATTAATAGAGAAAATGGAGATATAGAGATTTTTAGAAAATTAATAATTTCTGAAAATCCTGAAAATTCAAATACAGAAATAAAACTGAAAGATGCTATAGATTTAAATCAACAAAATAAAGATAAAAAAATTGGTGATGAAATTCTTCAACCACTTCCAGCATTTGACTTTGGAAGAATTGCTGCACAAACTGCTAAACAAGTTATTAGTTTTAATGTTCGGGAAGCAGAAAGAGAGAGGCAATTTAACGATTTTAAAGACAAACAAGACTCAATTTTAAGCGGTATAGTAAAAAGACTTGAATTTGGAAATGTTATAGTTGATCTTGGAAGAACAGAGGCAATAATTCAAAAAAATGAACTTATACCTAGAGAAAATATAAAAGCTGGCGATAGAATTAAAGCATATTGTTACGATGTTAGAAGAGAAAACAAGGGTCAACAAATTTTTTTATCAAGAGCTCATCCAAAGTTTATGGAAAAGCTTTTTGTACAGGAAGTGCCTGAAATTTATGATGGATTGATTGAAATTAAATCGTCTTCTAGAGATCCTGGAAGTAGAGCAAAGATTTGTGTTAAAGCAATAGATACTTCGTTGGATCCCGTGGGTGCTTGTGTTGGAATGAGAGGTTCAAGAGTTCAGGCAGTTGTTAATGAATTACAGGGTGAGAAAATTGATATAGTTAATTGGTCAGAGGATCCTGCAATTTTAGTTTCTAATGCGTTATCTCCTGCTGAAGTCCAACGAGTAAATGTTGATATTGAGAGAAAAAAGTTAGATGTAATTTTAACCGAAGAAAACCTAAGTAAAGCGATAGGTCGTAGAGGACAAAATGTTAGGCTCGCAACGAAACTATTAAATTACGAAATTAACATAATGACAGATCAGGAGGACTCAGAGAGAAGACAACAAGAGTTTAAAGAAAAGACAGAAAACTTTGTTAAAAATTTAGAGTTGGATGAAACTCTTGGTCAATTACTTGTTGCAGAAGGTTTTTCAACTATTGATGATATTAAAGACAGTTCTTTGGATAATTTTAAAAATATAGAGGGGATTGAAGAAGATACAGCTAAAGCTTTAATTGAGAGAGCAAAAGAATTTTATAAAAAAGATCAAGAAGATATATCACAAAGAATTAAAGATTTGGGAATTTCAGATGATTTGATTAACTTGAAAGGCTTAACACCAGGTATGCTGTTAACTTTGGGTGAGCAAAAAATTTTAAAACTTGAGGATTTTGCTGATCTAGCATCGGATGAATTAACTGGAGGCTTTGATGTTGTAAAAGGTGAAAAAATAAAAATACAAGGATATTTAGAGGACTTTGCACTATCGAAAGCCGAGGCCGATGAATTAATTATGTCAGCTAGAAACATAATTT
>CACEXM010000023.1 GCA_902563555.1 uncultured Pelagibacteraceae bacterium
AAAATCGCAATTGAAACATCTTCAGAGATACTTAAAAATTTGATAGGAACTGAAATTAATAACAGCAGTATTTCTGCTATAGTTGATGATTTATACAGGAAAAATGGAGGCAAATACTATGGTAATTGATTCAACATTCTGGGTGGCCGTTTCCTTTTTCATCTTTTTTGGTGCAATGGTTTATTTAAAGGTGCCACAAAAAGTAAATGAAATTCTTAACAAGATGATTACTGATATAAAAAACGAGATTGATGAAAGCGAAAAGCTTAGAAAGGAAGCAAAAAATTTATTAATTAATGCTCAAAATAAACTTAATACTGCACAATCCGTAAAAAATGAAATTTTGGAGCAAGCTAAAAAAGATAGTGATAAATTGGTCATAGAACTGAATGACAAATTCCATAAATCTTCAGAAATAAAAAAAGCGTCTGCTGAAAACAAAATAGTTCAAATGAAAGAAGCAGCGATTAAAGAAATAAAGGATGCATCAGTAAAAATCGCAGTAGACTCTGTTAAAAAAATTATTACCACATCCGTTGATAAGTCTAAACTAGATAACTTGTTTCAAAAGAATTTAGAAGAAACTAAAGAAGAGTTAAAAAAAATTAATTCATAATTTTCTTACAATTTTTTAAAAAAACTATAGATTATTAAGATGAATTCTATTGTGGTAGGCTCAGGTTTTGGCGGTATTGCTGCAGCTTTGAGATTAAAAGCTAAGGGTCATCAAGTAACATTAGTTGAAAAACATCCTGATCTTGGCGGTAGAGCAAGAGTTTTTAAAAAAAATGGTTTCACTTACGATGGTGGACCTACCGTTATTACTGCACCCTATTTAATTGATGAATTATTCAAATTATTTAAAAAGGACTCAAAAAATTACATAGAACTTTCCCCTCTTAAAATTTGGTATCAATTTATTTTTGAAGATAACTCAAAATTTAATTACTCAGGTGATGAAACTGAAATGAAGAAACAAATTGCAAAAATTAGTGAAGATGATGTTGAAGGATATGAAAAATTAGTAAGTTTCACAAAAAAAATTTTTGACAAGGGTTTTTTAGAACTTGCGGATGTTCCTTTTGATAAACCTTTTTTTATGATGCGGCAACTTCCTTCGCTTCTAAAACTTAAAAGTTATAAATCAGTTTATTCATTAATTTCATCTTTTATAAAAAATGAAAAACTAAGAAGAATGCTAAGCATGCATCCTCTTTTAGTAGGAGGAAATCCTTTTACAACTACTTCTATTTATGGGCTAATTTTATATTTAGAGAAAAAATGGGGAATTCATTACTCAATGGGTGGGACAGGTAATATTATTAAAGGTTTTGAGAAACTTATGAACGAAGTTGATATTAAAATAATAAAGGGCCATGAAGTAGAAAAAATTATTTCAAATGGAAATAAAATAACTGGTGTCAGACTTGATAATGATACTAATATTTTAGCTGATAATGTTATTTGTAATGCCGACCCACCTGCAGTTTATGAAAAGTTACTTAATGGAAACTCAAAAAATTCAATGATGTTCAAATGGAAAAGAGAGAGGATGGAATACTCTATGGGATTATTTGTTTATTATTTTGGAACAAAAAAAAGTTACCAAAATGTAGAACATCACACAATAAAATTTGGAAATAAGTATAAAGAACATCTCGATGATATATTTGAGAATAAAAAATTAAATGATGATATAAGTTATTATCTTCATAGACCCTCTGCTACTGATAAAACTATGGCTCCTGCTGGACAGGATTGTTTTTATGTTCTTGTTCCAGTTCCCAATAATCAATCTAAAATTAATTGGTCTATTCAGGGAGAAAAGATGAAAAATTTGGTAATTGAAAAAATGGAAAAGGATCTTATGCCAAACTTAAGTGAAAATATTGTTGAGGATTTTTATTTGACACCAGACTATTTTGAAAAAGATTTAAACACAAAGTACGGATCTGGCTTTTCAATTCAACCAAAATTTACACAATCTGCTTATTTTAGATTTCATAATAAATCTGAAATATACGATGGACTTTATTTTGTTGGAGCTGGAACACATCCGGGGGCTGGTGTGCCCGGCGTACTATCCTCAGCGAAAGTGTTAGATAAAATTTTATAATGTCTGATAAGAGTTATTTGTCTGTTTATGCTAAGTCATTTAGCTGGGCCGGTTTTTTTTTACCAAGGGAAACACTTAAAAAATGTTCTGTATTATACGATTTTTGTAGAGTTGCAGACAATATTGCAGACGATAAAGACGAGATAGAGGTCAAAGAAAAAAAATTTGCTGAATTTGAAAATGACTTTAATCAAAAAAAATTTGATAACCTTATTATAAAAAATATGTGGGGTATCATGGAGGAATTCAATATATCCATAAAAATAGTTCAAGATTTGTTGGCTGGTATTAAATCAGATATCAAAGAAAAAGTTGAAATAAATTCAAAAAAAGAATTATTAATTTATTCATATAGAGTAGCTGGGACTGTAGGCTTAATGATGGCAAAAATTTTAAATGTAACAAAAAAAAATTCTCTCAAGTCAGCTATTGATTTAGGAATAGCAATGCAATTAACAAATATATCTAGAGACGTCTTAGAAGACTCAAAAAATAATAGATTTTATATCGAGGAAAATTTTGAAACGATCTCCACAACTGTTAATCTTGCGAACCGTTATTATCAAGATTCTTTTTATGCAATAAAAAGCATACCAATAAGTTTCCGTTTTTCTATATTGGTTGCTAGAAGAGTGTATAGAAAAATAGGATATAAAATTTTAAAAAAAAAAAACTTGGAGAACTACCAAAGATCAGGGAAGATTTATGTCTCAAACATTGAAAAAGTATTGGAAACTTTTCTGTCAATTTTTGACTTAATCAGTTTATATTTAATTAATAAAAACGAAGATCAAATTCAACATAATCACATTCTGATAAATGAGGAAATAAATTTAAATGAAAGAATTTAATTATGTAATTATCGGTGGTGGTTGTGCAGGATTATCTCTTGCTTACGAGTTAGAAATTCATGAAAAATTAAAAGATAAAACTTTAGCAATTATTGAACCTAGGAAAGAATATAAAC
>CACEXM010000024.1 GCA_902563555.1 uncultured Pelagibacteraceae bacterium
TCAAATTTTAAAGAAATTAAGAAAAAAGCAAAAATAAATAATCCAGAAATTATTTTTCCAGTTTCAAAAAATCCAAATAGATGTATGACGAAAATGTATTCCAATCCCATGACTAATCCAGTTACACCTATTCCAGAGGTTAAAGCTCCCAAAGGTTATGGATTAGATAATAGGTTTAATAGAGCATTACAAAGGTTTGAAAATTTTAAACGTCCATGTGGTGGGGGTAGTGTTGAAGCGTGTGAAAATGTAAAAAAGATTATTTTGGAATGGGCTAAAGCAGATGCAGCAAAAAGAACAGGTCCATCAGATCATGAGGGTAGACATTGGAATGATACTCTAACTGTAAATTTATGGGTGGCTTCACCAATGATGGCTGGTTATTCTTTTGCAAAACAAGTGATAGATATCCCAACTAATGAGGATAAGATAATTAAAGATTGGTTTAAAAAGATAGTAAAGAAAAATAAACATCTTATGTATGACATGACCTACAAAGATGGTACTCAAGCAAGAGGGGTTCCTAAAAGAGCTCATAACCATGCATTGTCATCTGCAATAAGTCATATGCAGTTGGGTGTCCTCCTTAATGATAATAAGCTTTTTAAAAAAGCTTTTAAAAATTATGAAGCCACCATTCGGTATCAAAGAAAAGATGGTAGTTTGCCTATTGAAACAAGAAGAGGTGGTAGAGCAATGTTTTACCAAGCAAGAGCAATGAATGCTTTAACAGTCATTGCAATTATTGCGGAAAACCAGGGCTACAATATTTGGGACTTTGAATACAAGGGCAAAAACTTTCATAATATTGTTAAGTTTTTTATCGATTTTACTGAAAATAACGAGATAGTTTTTAAATACGCCAAAGAAATGAAAGCACCTGGACCTGCAAAAAATTATAAAATGCAAGATCTTGATGGAAGACAAGGGAGTAATTGGGGCTGGCTTTATGCTTATGCAACTCGATTTCCAGATCATGAAAATATCAAAAGACTTCAGCAATGGTCGTCAGATAGCAGTAATCTTAACAGTTACCAGGCTAAAATAGTTTTGAATTTTGAAAATATTTCAAAAAGAAAATTTGGCACTTCATCATGGACAGTTGTTGAACCAAATTGCCATTTTATTAAATAGCTTTGATTGTTGGCAAACAATAAAAATCAGCGGTATCTATTTTAGAAGAATATTGTCTTCTCATATTCCATTTTTTGTGAACTCCAGCACTTGCAAGACTTAGAGTTGATCTACCATATCTATAATTAGTATTATCAATAGATTGCATTAAAGTTTTTATTTTTTCATCCTTTTCCGAAGAGAATAAATTTTTCCTACCATCATCATCTCGTAACCCTGTAAGCATAACACCTGCTTTTTGATAACGACAGCCGTTCCTAAATATACTCTCAAGTATTGCAATTGCAGTTTTAACAGTCTCAAGACTATTGTTTGTTGCAATTGGAAAGTCGATAGTTTTCGAATTTGAATAATAACCATAATCTCTTTGAAATGGACTGGTTCTGACAAATACTGTGATAGCCTTTGCAACTAAAGACTCTGATCTAATTTTCTCAGAAGCATTCAAGCAATAATTAGCAACTGCTTCCTTTAATTCTTGAAAACTTTCTATTCTTTTACCAAATGATCTTGAAACAACACAACTTTTTCTTTTTGTTTGTGTAGTCTCTAAGTCAATACAAGGAACTCCTCTAAGTTCCATTGCAGTTCTTGAGCTTAAAACATTAGAACATTTTTTAATCCAAGTGTTAGACTTATTTTTAAGTTGTTTAGCATTATAGATGCCGTTCTTTTGATAAAATTTTGTAAGTTGTCTGCCAACACCCCATACATCATTAATTTCAACTTTTTCTAAAATTGGATCTAAATTTTCTATACCAATCAAACTCGTTACTCCTGATTGTTTTTTCTTTGCGATATGGTTTGCAACTTTACTCAATGTTTTAGTTTTAGCGATACCGATACTTGTTGGAATACCTGTCCACTGTAGAACTGTTTCTCTAATTTCTCTTCCAACTTTTTCAACCTCAGAATCTGGAAAATTGGATAAATCTATGAATGCCTCGTCAATTGAATATACCTCTATTTCAGTATTAAATCTTTTAAGAGTTCTCATTACTCTTCTAGATAAATCTCCATATAACGAATAATTTGACGAAAAAACTTCAACTTTATTTTTAACAATAATATCTTTTGCTTTAAAATAAGGTTCACCCATCTTGATTCCCAATGCTTTTGCTTCATTGGATCTAGAAATGATACAACCATCATTATTAGATAAAACAACCACAGGTTTTTTTCTTATTTTTGGATTAAATAATCTTTCACATGAAACATAGAAAGAATTACAATCAACTAAGCCTATTTTTTTAGTACGTTGAATGGATGACATACGTCACAACCCCCCAAATAAAAACATCTTCTTCTTCATTAATTAAA
>CACEXM010000025.1 GCA_902563555.1 uncultured Pelagibacteraceae bacterium
AAGAATCAAGATTTAAAACAAGGTGATAGAATCGGAATGATAAGATTTGGAAGTAGAGCAGATGTGTATTATGAAAATTATGAACCTCTTGTTCAAATTGGTCAAACTTCTATAGCTGGAGAAACATTGCTAGCTAAAAAATGATGGAACCGCAAAAAAAAAAATTTAAGATCGTAAGTGATAAAAAAAGTGCAAGAGTGATCTTGCCAAACATGTTAACTTTAATAGGAGTTTGTATTGGATTAACTTCTATAAGGTTTGCTTTAGATGGCAGATTTGAATTAGCGATCGTAGCAATTATTATCGCAGCTTTAATAGATGGCCTAGATGGAAGAATCGCTAGATTGATAAAAGGAACATCAAAAGTTGGTAAAGAATTAGACTCTTTAACAGATATGATAAGTTTTGGTGTTGCTCCTGCTTTTATTATGTTTTTTTGGAAACTAAATACACTAGGCAAATTTGGATGGTTATTGTGCTTAATTTTTGTGATTTGTGTTGCTCTTAGACTAGCAAGATTTAATGTAAATTCAAATCAAGAACCATCGTGGAGAGATAATTTTTTTGAGGGTGTACCATCTCCAGCCGGAGGAATTTTAGTACTAACACCATTAATCATAAGTTTAAGTGGATTTGAATTATTTCAAATTAATTATGACATAGTCACGCCAGTCTTTTTTATAGTTACCTCTTTTTTATTAATAAGTAAATTTCCAACTTATTCTTTTAAAAAGATAGTTATTCCAAGAAGAACAACTATATTTCTATTATTTGGTATTGTTCTATTTTTTGGCTTGTTACTTATATACACATTTAATGTAATTGCATTAAGTGCTGTCATTTATGTGTTATTGTTGCCTATAAGTTTTCTTCATTATCAAAAAATTAAAAAGCAACATGAAAATGACAGAATTCAAGATGAAGATGATCTTGAAGATATACTTTAATGAAAAAAAATGTAATTGTTTCATTAGCTGATTCTAATTATTTCCCTTTATTAGATGAGCTGATTAATTCTATAAAAAGATTTAAAGAAAGTGAAAAAATTGCTATTTGTGTTTTAGATGCAGGATTAACACAAGAGCAAAAAGATTTATTGTCAAAAAAAGTAGATGAAATTAAAAAAGCAGATTGGGATATTGAAGTTCCAGAGTTCAAAGTAAAAGGAAAAGAATGGTTAAAAAGTCAAGTCTCAAGGGCTTTTTTGCCAAAATATTTTCCAAATTATGATAAATATTTATGGATTGATTGTGATGCTTGGGTGAATGACTGGGAGTGTGTAGAATTATATTTTAAAGCTTGTAACAATGGTAAATTAGGCATCACACAGACACTTGGCCCTGGATACAAAATAATGTCAAAAGTTAATTGGATATTTGGAAAATTAGCAATTATTAAATCACAAAACTTTAAACATGCAGTGAAATCAAAAATACCATACGATAAAGCAAGAAAATTAGCCTTCGCACCACACATAAACATTGGTGTTTTTTCATTAGAAAAAAATTCTCCTGGTTGGGAAAGTTGGCAAAATAATCTTAAGCAAACATTAAAAGCAGGAAAGATTTTTGGCTCTGAAGGTTTAGCAATTAATATGTCAGTATACATTGATGATTTAGCCACAGAATTTTTACCACTTAATTGTAATTGGCTTGCTAGCAATCTACTGCCAAAATATGATGAAATTAATAATACTTTCGTTGAACCATATTTGCCCAATTATAAAATAGGTATAATGCACCTTGCAGCTGGTATTTGGAAAGATGGCAAGGACATGAGGACAAACAAAAATATTGAAATCGAGATTGAAACACTAAGTGATAATAAAGTTATTAAAAGCTTAAGGTATAATATTTAATTGAAAAAAAATAAAATTTCTAAGAACTGGATCAATAAACAAAAGAGAGACATTTATGTACGCCAGTCAAAGGTTGACGGTTATAGAGCGCGATCAGCTTATAAATTAATTGAAATAGATAAAAAATTTAAGATCTTTAAGAACGGAATGTTTATTTTGGATATTGGTGCAGCACCTGGAAGCTGGTCTCAATATGCCTCAAAAACAATAAAAAATGGAAAAATAATATCAATTGATTTAAAAGAAATATCACCGATTGATAATGGAATTCATATTAAAGGTGATTTTACAGAGCCTGATATTCAAGAAAAAATTAAAGAAAATTTAACAAGAGAATTCGATGTAGTCATGTCTGATATGGCTGTAAATACTACTGGTGTAAAGAATCTTGACTCAATTCAAACTGGAGAATTATGCAAAGAGGCAATGACATTTTCAAAAAAAGTAATTTCATCAAAAGGTTATTTCATTTCAAAAATTTTTATGGGTAGCACCTTTAATGAAATTGTCGCACTTGGAAAAAAAAATATTTAAAGA